>DATGMB010000126.1:0-7625 GCA_035293845.1 Bryobacteraceae bacterium | reverse complement strand
CGGAAGGCGTTCAAGGCGGCCATGCAGCAGGCCAAACCGGCGCTGCTCGAGCCGATCATGAACGTGGAAATCCAGGCGCCGGTGGAGTACGCCGGCGATCTGATGGGCGACCTGAACGGGCGCCGCGGGCGCATCTCCGGCATGGATACCAAGGGGAGCACGCAATTTATCCGGGCGCAGGTGCCGATGGCCGAGATGCTGAATTATCAGAGCGACCTCACCGCGATGACCCAGGGCCGGGCATCCTTCACGATGGAGTTCGACCACTACGATTTCGTGCCGCAGCTCCAGGCGGATAAGATCATCGCCGCGGCCAAGGCAGCAAAGGCGGGAGAAGAGGAAGAGGAAGAATAGCGAGCCGGACCTCCGGGGCCGGGGCGGGCTGGCCGCACGACCCCGCCCCACGGAGGGCTCAACGAGACGACCGTGGGCTGGACGTGCAGCGACGGCGCCGCGATGCCGACTCGCCCGGATGGATCATCCAATACGGTCAAGTGCTTCCCGGCCACCGGACTGTCGGGTCAATGTGACTCACCGTACGGTCAACCGGGGACACACATCACGGGGATACACCTGAGGTAGGGTTGCGGCAGACACCTGTATTGTTGTAGCCTTTTAAGGTTCGGACCCTTCGGCGGCCCGCGCAAGTAGCTTTATTTTCTTTGTTCGAGGCTGTAGATGGAAGCTAGTAAAAAGACTTTGCTCTCCTTTTTGATGGTAGCGGCAGTACTTGGGTGCGCCGGCTGCGGATATACACAGCAAAGTCGGTTCCAAATGTCATTCCTTCCGTCGCCGCCGCGGGCGGGAGCGGAAAGCGCCGAGGATCTGCCGCAGCCCCCCGTAGTCGAAGCGAATACATACCTCAGCCAAGCCCCTCCCATCCTGCTCGCCGCGAACACTTCCCTCCCCCGCAAAACCAATGCCGATTCGCTGCTTTTCCGCGCCGAGCAGTCCTTCGAGCGCGGGAAGCGGCTGTACCAGGCCAACGATATCGCGGGCGCGCGGCGGGAGTTCGATGCCGCTATCGATTCGATCCTCGAAGCTTCGGCCGAGAACCCGTCGGAGAGCATGGATTACTCCCGCCGGCTGGACCAGATGGCGGATGCCATTCACCGCTTCGACCTGGCTGGCATGGGAGCGTCGGCGGCGGTGGAAGAAGGCAAGTTTGAAAAGGCGCCGAACGAAGACATCCTCGTCATGACGTTTCCCGTGGATCCCAAGCTGAAAGACCGGGTGCGGGAACAACTGGCGGCAACGGTTTCGCAGTTGCCCCTGACCGTGAACGATACGGTTTTGGGCTATATCAACTATTTCTCCCATCGGGGCCACAGTACCATCGTCGCGGCCACGCAGCGGTCCGGCCGATACCGGCCGATGATCCAGCGCATCCTGGATGAGGAAGGCATCCCCCAGGAGTTGATCCACCTGGCGCAGGCGGAGTCCGGCTTCATTCCGCGGGCGATGTCGCGGAAAGCGGCAGGAGGGATGTGGCAGTTCCTGGCGGAACGCGGTCGTCAGTACGGCCTGATGCAGACGAGGTATACGGATGACCGCATGGATCCGGAAATGGCGACGCGCGCCGCCGCCCGGCATCTGCACGATCTCTACACGGAGTTCGGCGACTGGTATCTGGCCATTGCGGCGTACAACTGCGGGCCTGGCGCGGTGGAAAAAGCCGTGGAGCGCACCGGCTACGCTGACTTCTGGCAATTGCGCTCGCTCGGAGTGCTGCCCGCGGAGACCACCAATTACGTGCCGATCATCCTGGCCATGACGATCATGGAGAAGAATGCCGCTGAGTACGGGCTGGACGGCATCCAGATGGATGCGCCGGTAGAGTACGACACGGTGGAAATGACGGCGCCCACGAGCCTCGCTCTGGTTTCCGATATTGCCGATGTGCCGCTGGCCGAGCTGGCGGAGCTGAATCCGGCGGTGCTGAAGGGTATCGCGCCGGAGAAATTTGCGCTCCACGTTCCGAAGGGCAGCGGCAGCCAGCTCAGCGCGACGCTTGCCATGGTGCCCCCGGAGCGGCGGATCGACTGGCGGATGCACCGCGTAGCGGCCGGGGAGACCCTGGCGGGCATCGGTAAACGATATGGTGTGACGGCCAGCGCCATTCAATCCGTAAACCACCTGCAATCGAGCGAAGCGATGGAAGGGGACCAGCTCGTGATTCCGGTGGCGCACGTAGCCGCCGCGCCGGCGCACCGGACGGCATCGCGCAGGCCCGCGCACCGGACTTCGGCCATCCACCGCACCACCCACAGCGCCAGCGCGGCCCAGCCTCGGAAGGCGCCGGTGATGGTGGCCAGCGCGCGATAGACTGCTGCCCGGCATTCATGCCGGCTCGCAGGGCATCCACCTGAGACCGCAGCATCAGCGGGATATCCCCACACTTTTCGCTATTGCGTGACGGGAAAAAAGGGGTATTCTATGGGTGATTGCGCCTGAATACAGGAGGCTTGTTGAATGTTTGATCGGCCGAAGTTCATGCCATCCGACGAAGACGAGATGGAAGATTTCCACGACTACGACGACGAAGAGCACGAAGAGGGCAACACTGACCTCGACGAGTACGACGAGGAAGACGAAGAGGACGAGGAGGAAGAGGAAGAAGAAGATCTGATGGAACCCGCCGAGTCCCCAGCCGAGAAGCCCGTGCCGGTGCCCTTCGGCGGGCCTGAGCCCGAAGCCTCCGCGCCTCAGCCTTCGGCGCCGCCGAAAAAGCCGGTGAAGAAGGCGGTAACAGCTAAAGCGCCGGCCAGAAAGGCGGCCAAGAAGGCTCCCGCGAAGAAGGCCGCCGGCAAGAAGGCGGCTCCTGCGAAGAAAGCTGCAAAGAAGGCCGCCAAGAAGGCCCCCGCCAGGAAAGCGGCAAAAAAGGCAGCTAAGAAAGCGTCTTCCAAGAAGGCCGCCAAGAAGGGGCCGGCACGGAAGGCCGCAGGGAAGAAGGCGGCAAAACGCCGGTAAGGCAGGCCCCCACGGGCCTGCCGCCGCAGGCCGTTTGCCTGCGGCACAGCTTCGGCTATTCCCCCACGATTTTACGGCAGCGCTGAAAAAGCTCGATGAGGGCTTCCGCGTGTTCTTCCGCCGAGCGGGCCGACGGTTTGCCGGAAAACCCTGCGCCCGCTCCGGCCGGCTTTCCATAGCCGGTCGTCACGGCGATGAATTTCATCAGGTCGAGTGCTACTTCATCCTTGCTGCGGCCGCCGGGGGCCGGGGCCTGCGGCTGCACGGCTTGCTCGTTTTCCGCTATCGGTGTTCCAGTTTCCGCCATCTCTGATTCCACTCCGTGTGTTACAACTCTAGGTTACTCTAAGAATGCCGCTCACCGCCGTCCGGCATGTCAGAAAAATGCGAGGAGGCGCCCAGTCCCACCTGCTGGAGGCGGACGACGGGAACTGGTACGTCGTCAAGTTCCGTAACAACCCGCAGCACCGGCGTGTCCTCGTGAACGAACTGCTCGCGGGCACATTTCTCGACTACCTCAAGATTGCCGCCCCGGCCACTGCTTTAGTGCGCGTGACGCCCGAATTTCTGGCCCGCAACCCCGAGGTTCATCTGACCATGGGATCGCGCCGCATCGAGGTCGCGCCGGGCTGGCATTTCGGCTCGAGGTACCCGGGCGACCCCTCGCGCATGCCGGTCTACGATTTCCTGCCCGATGCGCTGTTGGCGAAGGTCGTCAACATCGAGGACTTCCGCGCGATCCTCGTTTTCGACAAGTGGGCGGGCAACGCCGACGGGCGGCAGTCCGTGTTCTACCGGGCGATGGTCCGGCACGGCCCGGGGCAGCAGCGGCCGGGGTTCGTCGCCAGCATGATCGACCACGGCTTTCTCTTCGACGGCCCCAACTGGGCATTCCCGGATTCCCCCTTGCACGGTCTCTACCCCCGCCGCATCGTCTACGAGGGGGTGCGCTCGCTCGACGATTTCCAGCCGTGGCTGGACCTGGTGCGCCACTTGCCCGAGGAGATCTTTGACCGGGCGTGGAAGCGCATCCCGCCGGAGTGGCTCGAAGGCGACGAGGAGGCGCTTGAAACCTTGCTGCACCGCCTGTTCGAGCGGCGAGCGTGCGTGCCGGAGCTCATCGCGGCGTGCCGCGGAACGAGGTCCGATCCGTTTCCGAACTGGAAGTAGGCGTTTCCATGCCGGGGCTGCTCCACCCGCCTGCGGATCGTATAGAATTTGAGGGGGCCGAAACAATGGCTGGAGCTCGCGCAAGACTCACCGGCGACGAATTGCGACGCCGGGCCCAAGCGCTCCCGGAGTGGCGGGTGCAGGGCGAACAGCGCCTCTCGAAGACGTTCCCGTTTCCCGATTTCGCCACGGCTTTGGCCTTCGTTGACCGGGTCGGCGCCGAGGCCGAGCGGCAGGGGCATCATCCGGATATCCACTTGACTTGGGGCCGGGTGGACGTGGAAACCTCGACCCATGACGCCGGTGGCATCACGGAAAGCGATTTCGCGCTCGCCGGCGCCATCGATCGCCTGTTCGCGGGAGGCTAATGATGCCGCAGCGCCGGTTGATCCTGCTCTCGGAAATCGACCGCCAGTGCCGGTTCGCGCTCGAGGGCTACGACGAAGCCATGAACGCGATGGCCACGCGGAACGCGGAACGGTTCTGGCATTCGCTCGAAGCGATCCTGGCGGCGGCCGGGCAGTTGCACGGTCTGACGGCCGCGGCCGGCCTGCCGCTGGCGGACGATTCGCCGCTGCGCGCGCCGGAGCTGGCGCACGTGGCGGAGGTCGATTCCTGGCAGCCGCGGCGCAGCGAGATTACGCCGTCCAACTTCGGGCCTGACGGTTTCACCCGCGCTCATCCCGGCGAGTGCGCCCGTTTTTTCGACCTCGACACGTCGATCTTCATCCTCTTCGGCCAAATTTTCGAGATGCCGCCACTGCTGGCGGAGATCGCGGAGCTGGAGCACCGCGCCGAGGCCGAGATCGAATACGCCGCGTTAAAATAAGCTTCGTGCTGCACCGCCACATTCTGCATAATGACGTGATCCGCAACGCGACCGACGAGGTGCTGGCGCCCTCGCAGGTGGGCCTGCTCTCCGGCTGGGGCGTGTTTTCGACGCTGAAGGTCGCCAGTGGCGTGCTCTTCGCCTGGGACCGCCATTGGGCCCGCATCAGCCGCGATGCCGCTGCTTTCCACGTGCCGCTGCCGGAGGACCCGGACGCGGTGCACCGGAAGCTGCTCGAGCTCGTGGAGGCCAACCGGGCCTACAACTCGACGCTGCGCCTCGTGATCGTGCGCAACGGAGGCGGCATGTGGGCGAATCCCCATCCGGCGCGCCCGAGCGATGTGATCGCGCTGACCGCCGATTCCAAGGATTGGGGCGAAGGCGTCAAGCTGGCCGTGCAGGCGAACGCGCGCCATGCCGCCAGCCCGTTTGCGGGGACCAAGATCCTTTCCTGGTCCATGAACCTGACGTGGCTCGAACAGGCGCAATGCCGCGGCTTCGATGAGGTGATCCTGCTGAACGAACGCGGCGAAGTTGCGGAGTGCACCTCGGCGAATCTCTTCGTTGCCAATGGCAGCCAGGTGTGGACACCGCCGCTGAGCTCGGGCTGCCTGCCGGGAATCACGCGGGAGGTACTGCTGGGTGAGATTCACGTTCCCGGTATCGCCATCGCGGAGAAGGCGCTCACGCCGGGCGACCTGGAAGCGGCCGACGAGGTCTTCATCACCTCCACCACGCGGGACCTGCTGCCGGTGTTTCAGATCGAGGACAAACACCTCAAGCGCGGCAGCCATACGCGCGAACGGCTGCAGGCGGCGTTCGCGGAATACGTCCGGAAGTACGTGGAAGAGCACAAAGTGGTACGGGTGTGAGCCGGGTGTCCGATGAGCCGCAGCCGCCAAGATCCGCATAAAGCCCGCCTCCGGCGGGACCGCATCCGGCGGGAGAAGCATGCGGCAGACGGTGGTCGTGCGGCCGAGGCCGGACCGCCGCCCCTGCCAGCGGCACCGAATTTACCCCGATTCGCATCCGAACGGTCGCTGCGGGAACTCCACGCTCTGCTGGAAGGCCAGGAATTCACAAGCGCCAAGGAGGTGAATGCGCGCCTCGCGGAATTGACTCGTGGCGGAGGGCTATCGGAAAAGGCCGCGGCGTGGAAGCGGGATGACCCCAAATGGCGCGCCCAGGAACTCGCGTACGACGCGCTCGAAACTAATGACTTCGAAGACGCCTTGCGGCTGGTTAACGATGCGCTGAAATTGGATCCCGATTGCACGGACGCCCAGCGCCTGATGGTGTCCCTGCTGCCGATGTCTCTGGAGAACAGAATCCATCTAATGAAGGAAGTGGTGGAGAAGGCCGAACGGAATTTCGGGGAGGAGTTCTTCCGGGAGAACGCGGGGCATTTTTGGGGCATCGTAGAAACGCGTCCGTATATGCGGGCGAAGCTGCACCTGGCGGAATTGCTCGTCGAAGCGGGGCGGCTGGAGGAGGGCGCCGCGGTGTACGCGAGAATTCTCGAGCTGTGTCCCGGCGATAATCTGGGCGTGCGATATCAGCTTCCCGCTCTGTACCTGGCGCTGCGGCAAACGGAGCGGGCTTCGGAGTTCCTCTCACGGTCCTCTGACGAAGAGGAGTACAGCGCCGCGCTCGCCTGGGCGCGGATCCTGGAGCGATGGCAGGCCGGGAAGCTCGACGAAGCCGAAGTGGCTCTGAAGACGGCGCGGAAGGTCAATCCATTCCTGGAGGATTACCTCTGCGGCGCGAAAAAGCCGCCCGAGCAGCCACCCGAATATTTCACACCCGGCGACGAGTCGGAAGCGCAGGCCTACGCGGGTCCACTCAGCCTGGCCGTTCAGCACAATCCTGGCTTCCGCGAATGGCTGCAGCAGCGGAAGTAACAGAGCCTATTCGTACTTCAGCGCGGTGAGCGGATCGACCCGCGTGGCCCGGCGCGCCGGCCACCAGCTTGCGAGCATTGCCACCGCGATCCACGCCAGGCTGGCCGCGCCGAAGGCAATGGGATCGAGCGGATTGAGGCCGTAGAGCGACGCCCGTAGCAGGCGTGTGATGGCGGCGCTGAGCGCGAGGCCGAGCACAACTCCCGCAAGGGTGATGCGCAGACCCTCGCCGACGAACATCCATTGCACATCGCCGGCCTGCGCACCGACTGCCATGCGGACTCCAATCTCGCGCGTGCGCTGTGCGACCGAGCAGGCAACGACACCATAGAGGCCGATGGCGGCGAGCAGGATGGCAAGCGCGGCGACGCTGCCGAGGAGCGCGGCCTGCCAGCGGGACTGCCAGAGGTCTTCGGAGATGGCGTCGGAGATGCTGGTCATCTCGTAGATGCGGAGGTCCGGCGCTTCCGCCATGAGGGCATCGGACAGCGCTTTGCGCCAACGGTAGGGATCGCCCGCGGTGCGGACGATCAGTCCGAATAGGCCGCGGGTGTTTTCGGGATGGCTGCGGAGGGAGAGATAGAACGCCGGAACATGTTCCGTGTCGCCGGGATTGTCGAGATCGCGCACGATGCCGGCCACCGGCAGCATGGTGCGGGTTGCGGCTGTGCAGCCGGTCCACAGCGGCTTACCAATGGCTTCCTGGCCGGGCCAGAAGGCGCGCGCCATGGATTCATTGACCAGCAGGCCCGGAG
>DATGMB010000125.1:0-5755 GCA_035293845.1 Bryobacteraceae bacterium | reverse complement strand
CAACAACGCCGGAATCAATGTGCGCAAGCCGGTTACGGAGTTCTCGCTCGACGAATGGCGCAGCGTGATGGACACCAACGTCACGGCGGCGTTCCTGATGTGCCGGTCGATCGTGCCGCACATGACCGGGAACGGCTACGGCCGGATCCTGAACATGACTTCGATCATGAGTTGGGTATCGCTGCCCGGCCGCGCCGCGTATTCGGCGAGCAAGGCGGCGCTGCTCGGCATGACGCGCGCGCTGGCGCTCGAACTCGCGCCGGAGGGGATTACGTGCAACGGCATCAGCCCAGGCCCCTTCGCCACGGAAATGAACCGTCCGCTGATCGAGAACCGGGAAGCCAACGCGCAGTTCCTCGCCAATATCCCGCTGGCGCGATGGGGAAAGGTCGAGGAGATCGGCCAGCTCGCCGTTTATCTGTGCTCGGAAGAGGCCGGGTTCATCACGGGGACGGATATTCTGATCGACGGCGGGTGGACGGCGCGGTAGGGCGGCCGGTTCCAATTTGAAAATCGTTGCGTAGTCCTTGACATGCAAGGATCCGCCTGACGTGATTATGACGAGACTCGATACTGTTTGGGTGCTTGCCGCGTTTTCGGCGAGTCTTTCCGGGGCGCCGGGTCCGTCGGAAGCGGCGCGTTTTGAGGCCGCTTCAGTAAGGCAACACGCCGGCACCGACCCAACCGCGCCGCAGTGGGGATGCGGCTGCTGGCCGCCTTTGTCGCGGTTGGCTCTGTTCCCGGATATTCCCGGCCCGAGCACGGCCGCGTTGAAATACGGGCCGCGACGCTGGCCGACCTGATCCAACGCGCTTACCTTTTGAAACCGTATGAGGTTGCGGGGCCGGCATGGATCCGCGAGGATCGGTTCGACGTTCTGGCCAAGCTTCCGGACGGCGCGAACGAGCAACAGATCCCCGAGATGCTGCAATCCCTGCTCTCTGAGCGGTTCGACCTAGTGGTCCACCGTCAGACGAAGCCGTTGGCGACCGAGAATTGAGCCAAGGAGTAATTCAGCATCGAAAGCGGAAGAGGCAGGCTTTCGGTGGAGTCGCCGGGCGCATGGTCCGCCCGCGAGGAGAACGTTGCGCGCCGTCGAGCCCCTATGATTCCCGTCTCAGCCGGGAATCGAAGGAGTACCTGCCGCGGCACGCAGGGGCCAAACTCCGGGTACTATGTCTCGGACTTTTTCCGAATCTTGATATCCAGCCGCTTGATCTTCTGATTCAACGTGGAAAGCGGGACGTGCAGGCTTTCGGCGGCCTCGGTCTGGCTCCAGTTGCAGCGCTCCAGGCGCTCGATGATGATGCGGCGCTCGTAATCGTAGAGGATCTCGAACAGCGAGGCGTCCTCGGGCAGCGGCGCGCCTTCGCCGCGGTTGATGCGGACGCCGTTGGCGGCAAGGAGCGTGTCCGGCAGGACGCCGAGCGGGACCAGCGGATCGGAGGCCAGCACCACAGCGCGCTCGACCACGTTTTCGAGCTCGCGCACGTTACCCGGCCAGTTGTGCTCCATCAGCACCTGCATGGCTTCGGGCTCGAAGCGCAGCACCGAGCGGCCGGAGGAGTCCAGGAATTTGGCGTTCTCGCGGCAGTAGTAGTTGAAGAAGTGGTCCACCAGCAGCGGGATGTCTTCCTTGCGCTCGCGGAGGGGCGGCAGCACGATGTTGATGACGTTCAGCCGGTAGTAGAGGTCCTCGCGGAATTTGCCTTCCTTGACGAGCTGCAACAGGTCGGCGTTGGTGGCGGCCAGGATGCGGACATCGACTTTGATGGGGTCGGTGGCGCCGAGGGGAGTGAATTCCTTCTCCTGGATGACGCGCAGCAGCTTGATCTGCGTCTCGGGACCGATGGTGCCGATCTCGTCGAAGAAGATGGTGCCGCGGTCGGCGACTTCGAAGTAGCCCTTCTTGGACTGGATGGCGCTGGTGAACGCGCCTTTGACGTGGCCGAAGAGCGTCGATTCGAGCAGTTCGGGCGGCAGCGAGCCGCTGTTGACGGGCACGAACATCTGGTCGGCGCGTGTGGAATTGGCGTGGATGGCCTTGGCGACCAGCTCTTTTCCGGTGCCGGTTTCTCCCGTGATGAGGATGGTCGAGCGGCTGGGCGCCACCTGCGCCACCAGATCGAGCATGCGCACCATGCGCTCGCTCTTGCCGATGATGTTGGGAAAGCTGTAGCGCTGCTTGAGGGCGCGCTTGAGGTGGGTGTTCTCCGATTCCAGGCGGGTGCGGTCGATCATCCGCTGGATTTCGATGATCAGCTTCTCGTTATCCCAGGGCTTGGAGAAGTAATCGTTGGCGCCGAGCTTCAGCGCGTTCACCGCGGCTTCGACCGAGCCATAGGCGGTGATCATGAAGATCGGGGTTTCCCGGTCGCGGGCACGGACTTCCTGCAGCACGTCCATGCCGGAGCGGTCCGGCATCATGAGATCGAGCAGGACCAGATCGTAGCTGTGTTTTTCCAGCTTTTCGAGGCCTTCCGAGCCGTTCTGCGCCAACTCGACGGCGTATCCTTCGGACGTCAGCAGCAGCTCCAGACCTTCGCGGATATCGAGCTCGTCATCGATGACGAGGATCTTGCCCTTGGCCACGGGGGAGGTTTGCGGTGCGCTCATCTCACGCCGCACTTACCGGCTGCCCTTCGGCCGGCCGGAGGTGAGCCTCGGCTGCTGCTTGCTGCCGTGATGCCATGCGCCCGGCGCCGGATGCGCCGCTGACCGGCAATTCCAGGCGGAACGCCGCGCCGCCCTCCCGCCGGTTGAAAACTTCGATAGAACCACCATGCTCTTGAATGATACCGTACGTTACCGAGAGACCCAGCCCGGTGCCCTTGCGCGCGGCCTTGGTGGTGAAGAACGGATCGTAGATGCGGTGGATGTGCTCGGGGGAAATGCCGTGGCCGGTGTCGGCGACTTCCACGCGCACCCGCGCCCCCTCCTGCCAGGTGCGGACTTCGAGCGTTCCGCCGCCCGCCATGGCATCCCGCGCGTTGAGGAACAGGTTCAGGAAAACCTGCTGCAGCTTGCCCGCATTTCCTTCGACCGTGGGCAGGCCCGGCGGCAGATCGCTATGAATCTGCACGCCGGCCTTCTGCAACTGGTGATCGAGCAGCGAGAGAGTCTCCTGGATCACGCGGTTCAGGTTGACCGGGCCGAAGGACGTGGTCGAAGTGCGGGAGAAGTTCAGCAGCGAATTGACGATTTCGCTCGCGCGGAAGGTCTGCTTGGCGATCTTTTCGAGGATCTGGGACTTCTGCGAATCCTCGGCGACCTGCTTGGCGAGCATCTGGGCGTAGGTGGAGATGACGGCGAGCGGTGTGTTGACCTCGTGGGCGACGCCGGCCGCCAGCAGGCCGATGCTCGAAAGCTTGTCCGCCTGCACCAGCCGCTGTTCCAGTTCGGCGCGGTCGGTCACGTCGTCGAAGATGATGAGGCGGCCGATCTGCTCCTGGTCTTTCGAAACCAGCGGGGCGATCGCGATATTCAGCGTGGTTTCGCGGGAGACGGCGGCGAGCGCGGGGGCGCCGGCGTGGCCGTTGCCGTTGACGGCGCCGGCGCTTTCGGGCGCCGCGCGGCCAGCCGGTTTCAGCAGGAACTTGTAGATGTGGTGGATGCCGGTTTCGCCCTTGACGCGCGTGAACTCCTCGGCGAGCGCGGCCGGGAACAGGTCGCCGAGTCTGCGTCCCACGGCCTGCTCGCGGGCGATGCCGGTCAGTTTCTCGATCTGGCTGTTCCAGCTCTCGACGCGATCTTCGAGGTCCGCCGCCAGGATGCCGACGTTGATCGATTCGACGATGTTTTCGCTGAACTCTTTGAGACGCTCGTACTCGGCGATCTTACGCTCGAGCGAGCCGTACAGCCGCGCGTTTTCAATGGCGATGCCGACGTAGCCGGCGAGCGTGACCAGCAGCTCGACATCGACGCTCGAAAGGAAATCGCCGTCGGCGGTGCGGCTGACGCCCAGGTAGCCGACCGTGCGTCCGCGCGCGGTGCAGGGCAGGTAATAAGTGAGGTCCAGATCGGCGATGGTGCGGCGCACGGAGGCCGGCCAGGACTGCGAGATCGCGTCGAGCTGGTGCCGCGTGCGCTCGAAGAAGAGATACCCTTCCGGCAGCTTCCAGTTGAGGAAGGTGAGATCGAGCGAATCGTAGGCGGCGCCGGCCAGCCGCGGATTGGCGCCCATGGCTTTTTTCAAGTGGAACCGCGGGGCGTCTTCGCCGGAGGGCTTGTCTTCGGCCAGGAAGAAGGCGAGATGGTTGATCGACAGCGTTTCGATCAGGCGGTCGCCGACGGACGAAAGCATGGCGTCGAGGTCCGTCTCCGAGCTCAGCTCGCGCGCGAACTCGACCAGAGTGCGCCGGTAGTCGTACTGGTCGCGGTAGAAGTGGCGGTCGAGCGACTCCTGGATCCAGTTGCGGATCGGCTGGAAGAGGAACGCGCCGATCAGCATCACGGTCATGACGCCGGTGTTGCCGAGTCCCTGCTTCTGCACCAGGCTGCCGAGCGAAAACACGAGGCCGTAAAACGCCGCGAGGACGCAGATGGTGGCGAGGGTATAAGCGTAGCCGCGGCGAAAGATGATATCCACGTCCATCAGGCGGTAGCGCACGATGGCGTAAGCCAGCGAGAGCGGGATCAGCGCCATCGGCAGCACGGTCATCTTCTGCCAGGCGCCCGGGATCATGCCGGCCGCGTACGGGACCACGTAGAAGAGCGTGAAAGGGAGGACACCGCACAGCGTGCCGTTGCCCAGCCAGCGGAGCTGACGCCGCACGATCGGGTCATCCGCTTTGTTCGAATCGAGGCGCAACACCAGACCGCCGGCCAGGTAGGGCACGGTCCAGAAGAGCATCCAGACGCGGTCGAGCAGCCAGCGGACTTCCACCAGCGGCATGGCGATCCGCACCGCGTTCGAGGCGACTCCGGCGTAAAGCAGCAGGAACAGCCCGGCCGGAACGTAGAGCAGCACCCGTTCGACCGGCCTGCGGAAACCCATGCGCGGCTCCGGGAAGGTAACGGCAAAATGCAGGAACAGGGTGGGGGCGAGCAGGCCCGCGGCCAGATTGCCGAACAGGATCACCTGATCGAAGCTGTTGAGCTGGCCGGTGTAGTGGAACGTCAGATAAATGAAGGAAGCCAGGCAGAGAATATAGAAGTGCTGCGCTTTTTGCGCGCTGCCGCGGCGGAAATAGACGAAAAGGCCGATGATCAGGTACGCGAAGCCCACCGCGTACTGATAGAGTACTGCGTGATCGAGCGGGGTCTCGCCCACGATGAGGTTCTTGACGGTGACTTCCACACCGCCGCGGTTCACCACGTAGGTGGCGTTCTTCCACGCGCCGATCGTGACCAGGACCTGGACCACGTCGATGGCCTTGTGGATGGGCACGCCCTCGATGGATTTCAGCAGGTCGCCTTCGTGGATGCCGGCTTTGGCGCCGGGGCTGCCGGCCGGGACATGGAGCGCCTGGACGCCCGGCGCGCGATCGACCCAGATGACGCCATCCTCGGGCGGTTTGAAATGCAGCTTGGCATCCAGGTTGACGCAGGCGGAGACCGCGGCCGCGATCGTAAGGATCGTGAGGATCGCGGTGGAAAGCTGGAACTTGAGTTCCTGAAACATCGAAGCCGCCCTGTTGCCTGCGCTAGACAGTAGTCCCGCCCCGCTCGGAGCACGTTTGATGCCGTGCGGAATTTGCGATTCTGTAATTAGAATACCCTGAATATCTATCACTTACAAACGGCTCCGGACCAG
>DATGMB010000124.1:0-24979 GCA_035293845.1 Bryobacteraceae bacterium | reverse complement strand
GAATTCCGCCTTCTGCCCCAGGTTGTTGGCCACGGCGTAAAACGCGTCGTGATCGCAATTGCTGCCGGGAAAGACAATGACACCAAATTTCATGATTGATGTTTTTGGGGAGGCTCTTTCAGTTTAACAGGGGGCGGGGTTTCCGGGCCAGCGGGCGGACGCGCGGCAGCGGGCAGGAGCCGTTTTCCCAACGAAAAACCGCTTCCAAAAAGCGGTTACCCACTCGTGGAATCAATAACTTACGAGAAAAAACCGCTTTTTTTAAGCGGTTTTTCGTTTTTGATAGCCGTGTTGCCCGATTATGCCGGCGCGGCAATCGTGTCCGCCAGAAGCTCCTGCAGCAGCGGCGAAAGCGGGTAGAGAGCTATGCCGCGTAGCGCCTTACGGCTTCCTCGTTCCAGCGAATTCCGGCGCCGGTGACACCCTCGACGCGCGCCAGCCCTCTCTCCACGCGCAGCGGTTCCGCGAGCACCGGATTCCACCAGTCCGAGTATTCCAGCCAATGCGCGGTCGGCGTGGCGCAGAGCAGCTGCGCGCTGACTTCGGGCCAGAGGTGGTTCGACAAACGAATCCCGTGGACCTCGCCCAGCGCGGCAGCACGCATCCAGCCGGTCACGCCCCCGATCTTCATCACATCCGGCATCATGTAATCGCTGGCGCGGGCTTCGATGGCCTGCTCCATATCCCGCACACCCCACCAATTCTCGCCGCACTGGATTGGCGTCCGAATCTCGCGCGCGATGTGGGCGTGGCCCCGGTAGTCGTGCGCCAGAGTCGGCTCCTCAATCCAGGCCAGCCCCTCGTCGTCGAGATATCGCAGCCGCTCGACGGCATCGGCCGGCGCAAGGGATTGGTTATAGTCCACCATGACGGCGACCCGCGGGCCGACGGCATTCCGAATTGCCCGGATCACCGCGCGATCTTCCGCCAGAGTGGGATAGCCGATTTTCGCCTTCACGCCCGTGAAGCCGCGCTCCACCCATTCTTCCGCAGCTCTCGCGGATTCGGCTTCGCCGTCATATCCGACGGCTCCATACGCCGGTATGGACCCCGCATCGCCCCCCAGCAACGTGAATAACGAGACGCAGTTCGCCCACGCGAGGGCATCCCACAAGGCCATGTCGATCCCTGCCAGAGCCATTCCCACAAGACCTTGCGTTCCGAGTAATCGAAGGCGCATCGCGAGCTTCTGCCCGATGGCCGCCGGGGCCAGGTTCTCGCCTTCCACCCATGGCGCCAGGTTTTGAATCAGATCTGCCACCGGTTTGAGCGCTGCGGCCGTGTAGGTGAAGACGATCGCGCGCCCCGTCGCACCCTGGTCGGTAACGGCGTCGATGAGCGCCAGCGGCGACTCCGCCACGATGCCGCTCGCCGTCCGATGTGGATGCGCCATCGGCACTCGAACCGTCCGGGCTTGCAGAGATCGAATTCGCATCGCGTTTCCTATTGTGACCGAAACCCCTCATGCTCGCGAAGCGATGCGGCGCCGGCCCTAGGGGTTGAGGATGCGGTGCAAGTCCAAAGATGGCGGTTTGACCGTGGTTTGACTCAACATGACATGGATCTGACCTCGATGGTGCGTCTGATGGTTGAACAGATGAGCGCACGCGATCGCCGCCGACTCCACATAATCCTTGCCTTGGTTGTTCGTGTATGCAAAGGACCGGCTCCAGAAGGACCGGTCGAGATGGGAGAAAAATGCCACGATTCGCGCGTCCTCCGCCACTCTCGCCGTTCGCAGACTGGAAAAGCTGTCATAGAGTATCTGGTGCAGAGGGGGAGTGAGGCGTTGGCCGTTCTCGAACAGCCCCAGCCACCGCCGATCCCCCAACAGGATGTGATTCAGCAGTCCATGGATGCTGCCGAAAGAGCCCTTGCGCTGCTGCCGGTATTGCTCGTCGTCCAATTGCGCGCAAGCCGCAAAAAGCCGCTCGTTCGCAATGCGATTGTACCCGGCGAGCCTTTGAAAATGGGCCGTCAAATCCATTCCAGCCAGATTACACCCGATCCGGCCTGCCAGTGAGTGGGCTTCGGAAGGTCTCGCGGCAGCCGAAAGCGTGGTCCGGCCCACGCGGCCCAAAACGCAAAGCCCGCCGGTTTTTGGAGCTGTACTGCCCGGTTACGCCGGCGCGGCAATCGTGTCCGCCAGAAGCTCCTGCAGCAGAGGCGAGAGCGGGTAGGGATGGCCGCGATACTGCCGGAATCCCTCGCCGTAATCGAACCCGGCCAGCGCGCCCCGTTCCCGCGTCATGTGCTCCATCTGCTCCAGGTAATCGTCCACGCCGTGCTGCCGCCGGAGCCACTCGCGCTGGCTGGCGTGGTCGGCGAGCATAGCCACTTTTTGCCCGAATACCGGCGAGACATCGACCACGAAATCGGGCAGGACGACGCGGTTTTCCCGGTCGCGGCCGCCGATCGGGTCCATGAAATAGAGATGCGGGATAGCGTCGAGGGGCGGGCTCCCGGTTCGATAGTTGGGCGCGGGGGCCGCAAAGCAGGCGTCGCGCGCCAGGGCGCTGGCGGCCTCGTGGTCGCAATGATAATCGATGGGCGAGGCGGCGAGCACAATATCCGGACGCATGCGGCGCAGCGTGTCAGTCACCAGGCGGCGGCAGGGGTCGTCGACAAAGATGGCCAGGTCGCACATCTCGAGGCACAGGTAGGCCGCGCCGATCCGCGACGCCGCCCTCACCGCCTCGGCCCGCCGCACGCGGGCAATCTCCTCGGGCCCGAGTTCGTGCGAGCCGCAATCCCCCGGCGTGCAGGTGGCGACGGTCACGGAGTGGCCGCGGGCGGCCAGCAGGGCCAGCGTGCCGCCGGCCAGGACCTCGGCATCGTCCGGATGCGCGTGCAAAGCGAGAATGCGAAGTGCGGGCATGACGGTCTTTCGCAGTTTAACCTTCGCAGTGTAACAACGGTGCCACAATCGAGGGGTGACCAATGTTCAGATCTTCGGCGTCAAGAACTCGCCGGCCACGCGCGCCGCCGAACGCTTCTTCAAGGAGCGGCGCATCCCCATACAATTCGTGGATCTGAAGCAGAAACCCATGGCGCCCGGAGAGATCCGGCGATTCATCGAGCGCTTCGGCCTGGCGGCGCTGCTCGATACGGAAGGCCCCGCCTATGCGGACGCCGGCTTGAAGTATCTGAAGGTGACGGATGCCGAGATGCTGCAGCGCATCGAGCGCGAGCCGAAGCTGCTGCGCCTGCCGCTGGTGCGCGGCGCCAGGCGGCTCAGCGTGGGGCAGGACGAGGCGGCCTGGAAGGACATGGCGGCGGAAGCGGGCGCCCGCTAATCCCGCCAGATCGCCGCCAGCACCGCCGCCGGGAGCAGCACCAGGAAAGCCGCGATCGCCAGGGCCAGCACCGCGTGTTCCGCCAGCAGGGGCGGAACGCTGAATTCGCGCAAGGCGGCCTGGAACCACTCCGAGGTCGCGCCGAAGCACGCGCCCGTCAAGCCGGCCGCGCACGCGAGGGCCAGCACCTGCGCGGCGGTGATGGGACGGCCCGCGACGGCGGCCGCCTCGCAGCGCGCGCGCCACTGCGCCCGCCACCAGACGCGGCCGGCATCGGGCAGCGCCGCAAGCGAGCGCAGATCTTCGCGATCCGTTGCGAGGACCGCGGCCACCGCCGCCACTTCCGCGCAGACCGGACACGCGGCGGCGTGCTCACGCAATTCGGTCTCTGCCCGCTCCGGCCAGCGCGATTCGAGAACGGCGGCCAGAACTTCCGATTCCCATTGGCACTCGGGCGGTTTCATGATTTCCCTCCGAGGTCTTTTCCACCGAGCAGGGCGGCCAGCTTGCGCCGCGCGCGGAACAGCAGCGGCTTCAGGCTGGCGGCCTCGACGCCCAGAATCCGCGCGATCTCGCGGTGCGTCGCGCCCTCCGCGTAGGCCATCCACAGCATCGCCCTCTCGCGCGGCTTGAGCTGCGCGAGGGCGCGGCTGAGGTCGGCCGTGCGTTCGGCGGCAGCGCCCGAGTTCGCGGCCACGCCTTCGATCTCCCCCGCGGGCGCACGGACCGCGCGGCGGCGGCGCTCGTCGGCCGCCAGGTTGGTCGCGATGCGGTACAGCGAATTGCGGCGGTGCTGGTCGCTTTCATACGCCGCCCCGGCGCGCAGGAAGCGGTAGAAGGTTTCCTGGAGCAGATCGTCGGCCAGCGCGCGGTCGCCGGTCGTGCGCGCCAGGTAGGCCCAGAGGCCGCGCGCGTTGCGCTCGTAGAAGCCGCGGAAGGTCTGCTCGTCCATCGCGAATTCCGCCGCGGCGTCTTCGCCGCGGACATCGTTGATGGCGGTTTCACGAGTCATACGGCTTACACTCCCGGCAGCACGCGTTGCGCCACGGCGGCACGCGGTTCAATGAGCCCGAGCCGGCGCGAAATGAAGTACGAGATCAGCGCCGAGACGAGGAATCCGACGCCCAACGCGATGGCGAGGATGCTCATGGCCTGGAGCGGTGTGCCGTCCTGAGCGCCGGGAACCCGGATGAATGCCAGCCCGATGCCCGCGGCAATCAGCACCACGCCACCCTGCACGGACCACAGAATCCGGCTCATCGGCGCGGCGACGCTGCGCGGCCCGGCATCGAGCGAGACCGGCGCGCCTTCGAGGAACTTCGCGCCCGCGGGCGATTGGATATAGGCGAGCAGTTCGTCATTGCTGGTGAAGCGGTCGAGCAGTTTGGTATGCGCCTCGGCCTGCACCTTCGCCAGATGCTTCCAGCGGCGGGAATCGATCAACGTCCGGATCAGCCAGACGAACAGGCCCGCGCTTAAAGCGAAAGCGAGCAGCACCGCCAAGCCGCCCATGACCTCCCTCCACGACTCGGCCGCGCGCTCCTCGGGGCTTACACCGAACCGGGGTCCGCCGCTCTCGCCCACATAATACGCGGCGTTCCGCGCCACTTCCGGGTGCTGCTCGAGGAAGCCGGCCAGCGCCGGATACGGCTCGAGAAACGCCTGGTTGCCGAGCAGCGAGGGGTCCACGGCCAGCACGTTCCGTACCGTGGGCGGATAGCGCCCGAGCAGTTCGTTCAACTCGGCCCGGGTCCGCTGCGCGTCCGGCTCGGCGGCCGGCGGCCGCGCGGCCGCCTCTCCCTTTCGCGCCGGCTGCGCCGCCGCCGCGCTAAAAACGAGTAATCCCACCAGCAGAATCCGCATCGTACTGCTCCTTTCTGCCGGTAATTACGGGTGGGGCGGGAGAAGGTTAACAGCCTTTACGGCCGCGCCTCGCCCACGGCCTTCGGCGCTTCCACCGCCGGCACGTTCGCATCGTGGATCAGCTTGTTGAACGCCGCCAAGTCGCTCGTCAGCAGCCCGTTCAACGCCTTGAGTTGTGCGTTTACGCGCGTCGCCAGATCCTCGTACACCATATACGATTGCGACGTCGGCTGGTAGTCGCCGCCGGAGACTACACCCAGCAGGTGCGCCAGCTTATTGTTCAGCTTGATCGGATAGTTCAGCGGGTCCTCGCTGGCGCGGTTTTTGGTCTGGTACAGCTCCTCTTCGACGGCCGTCAGCTTATCGGAAAGCGCCTTCGCGGCATCGGCCACGCGCTTGTCGCTGCGCTTCGTATAATCTTCGAGCTGCTTGCGGACTTCGCGGATGCGGATCACGCCCTGGTTCGTCTCGGAGAGCTTGTCGCGAATCTGCAGCGCGAGCGTCACCTGCCTGGCGTAGTCTTCGGGCGTCGTCGAAAGGCGCGGGTCCTTGAGGACCTCGAACGGCTGCGTCTGTGACTCGCCGTTGACCGTCAACCGCACCTGGTATTTGCCGGGCGCGACGCGCGGACCCGTGACGCTGCCGGCCCACATGATCAGACCGGGGAAGCTGGTGGCGTCCGGATACCGCAGGTTCCAGACGAACTTGTTCATCCCGGCCTGCGCCGGAAGCCGCGCGGGCGGCGGAGCGAAGAAGCCTTCCTCCCCGCCCTCCTCGCCGGCGGACGCGGCCGGGCGCGGCGCTTCGCGGCTGGAGAATTTCTTCACCAATTTGCCGGCGCTATCCAGGAATTCGAGCGTAATTTCCCCCTGCGGACGGTCTTTCAGCCAGTAATAGACCACCGCGCCGCCCGGCGGGTTCTCGCCCGCGGTCACCGCGCCGCGCCCGCCGCCGCCGAACCCGCGCCCGCCGCCGAAGCGGTAGGTGTCCTTGGGCTGGAAGAGGTGGGCGTCCTGCGTCTTGATGCCGTCGTTGAGCTGATAGAGGAGCGGCACATCGTCGAGCACGTAGAACGCGCGGCCCTGCGTCGCCACCACGAGTTCCTTGTCGCGCTTCTGGAAAGCCAGATCGGCGATCGGCGTGACCGGCAGGTTCAGATTGAACGGCTTCCAGTTTTCGCCATCGTCATAAGAGATGTAGAGGCCGAATTCCGTGCCGGCGACCAGCAGGCCCTTGCGGTTGGGGTCCTCGCGGATGACGCGCGTAAAGTGATTGGCTGGGATGCCGTTGACGATCTTCTTCCAGGTCTTGCCGTAATCGGTCGTCTTGTACAGGAACGGGCGGAAGTCGTCCGACTTGTACATGGTGGCCGCGACATACGCGGTGCCGGGGTCGTGCGGGGAGGCATCGATCGAGTTGATCTGGATCCACTCCGGCATGTCCTTCGGGGTCACGTTGGCCCAGGTCTTGCCGCCATCGCGCGTTACATGGACCAGGCCGTCGTCGGAGCCGACCCAGATCACGCCCTTCGCCACCGGCGATTCCATGAAGGTGAAGATGGTGCAGTAATACTCGATGCTGGTGTTGTCCTGCGTGATCGGCCCGCCGGAGGTGCCCATCTTCGATTTATCGTTGCGCGTCAGGTCGGGGCTGATCGGCTCCCAGCTTTGGCCTTCGTTGGTGGACTTCAGGAGCACCTGCGCGCCGATGTACAGCGTCTTGGGGTCGTGCGGCGAAAACGCGATCGGGTAGCTCCACTGGAACCGGTACTTCATCGCTTCGACGCCGTAGCCCATGGTGTTATCGGGCCAGGCGTTGATGTCGCGCATCTGGCCGGTGCGGTGGTCCTGGCGGGTGATGAGGCCGTCGTAGGAGCCCGCGTAAACGACCTCGGAGTCGCGCGGGTCAGGCGCAATCCAGCCGCTTTCGCCGCCGCCCACGTCGTACCAGTCGGCTTCCGTGATGCCGAAGCCCGCGGTGCGGCTGGCGGTGCGCACGGTGGTATTGTCCTGCTGCGCGCCGTAGATGTGGTACGGGAAGTCGTTATCGAGCGCCACGCGGTAGAACTGCGCGGTGGGCTGATTCATGATGCTCGACCAGGTGTGGCCGCCATCGCTGGTGACGGTCGCGCCGCCGTCGTTGGAGAGGATCATGCGTTCGGGATTGTCGGGCGCGATCCAGAGATCGTGGTTATCGCCGTGCGGCGGGCGGAAGGCCTGCCAGGTGCGGCCGCCGTCGATGGATTTGTACGAGCCGACGTTGAGGGCGTAGACCGTGTCCGCGGACTTCGGGTCGGCGAAGATGTGGGAGTAATACCAGGCGCGCTGCCGCAGGATGCTCTGGTCGTTGGTCTTGGTCCAGGTGCGGCCGGCGTTATCGGAGCGGAAGACGCCGCCGTCCTGCGCTTCGACGATGGCCCACACGCGCTCGGGATTGGCCGGCGAAACGGTGACGCCGATGCGGCCCAGCACGCCTTTGGGCAGGCCGGGGTTGCGCGAAATGTCGGTCCAGGTGTCGCCGCCGTCGGTGGATTTGAAAAGGCCGGAGCCGGGGCCGCCGCTATCGAAGTGGTACGGGCTGCGGCGCACCTGCCAGAACGCGGCGTAGATGACGCGCGGGTTCGAGGGGTCGAAGGCGAGGTCCACGGCGCCGGCGTCGCGTCCGCGGGTGAGGACCTGCTTCCAGGTGGCGCCGCCATCGGTCGAGCGGTAGACGCCGCGCTCATCGTTGGGGCCCCAGAGGTGGCCCAGCGCGGCCACGTAAACGATATCGGGATTCTTCGGATGAATCAGGACGTGGCCGATGTGGTACGTGTCCGCCAGGCCCATGTGCTTCCAGGTCTTGCCGCCATCGACCGATTTATAGACGCCATCGCCGTTCGAGGCATTGCCGCGCACGCAGGCTTCGCCCATCCCCACATAAATGATGTTGGGGTCGGAATCGGCGACCGCGATGGCGCCCACCGATGAGGTCTTGAAGAAGCCGTCCGAGACGTTGACCCAGGACGTGCCCGAGTCCGTGGTCTTCCACACGCCCCCGCCCACGCTGCCGAAATAATAGGTATTGGGCTGCGACGGAACGCCGGAGACGGCGACGACCCGTCCGCCGCGCAGCGGGCCGACCAGGCGGAAACGAAGCTGCGAGAGCGGATCGGGCTGCTGCGCCAGGAGCAGGGGCGCGGCCAGAAGCAGGGCAAGACGGAAGCGGTGCATAGATAGGGAATAGTAACAGAAACCGCGGCGGGCGGTGCCAAACGGCACGTTGGGATATCATAGGGGAATGATGTTTTTCCGCAGTATGCTCCTGGTGTGCCCGGCAGCGTGTTTGCTGGCGCAAACTCCTCCTGTCCATCCCGCGCCGGTTCAGGCGACGCCCGTTCCGAAGCCTACCGTGACGGTTTCGACGGTTCCGCCCCCGCCTCCCGCGGTGTTGCCCAACGTGCCGCCGGATAAGGTCATTATCACGGTCGGGGACCAGAAGATCACCGCCGCGCAGTTCGAACAGATCATCGCCACGCTCCCGGCGCAGTACCAGAATGCGGCCCGCGGCAACGGGCGGCGGCAATTTGCCGAAAATCTGTCGAAGATTCTGCTGCTTTCCGAGGAGGGCAAGCGCCGCAAGCTGGATGAGGCGCCGTCCTACCAGACGCAGATCCACTTCCAGAACGCCAACATTCTGGCCGGCATCACCTACGATGCGCTCGGCAAAGACGCCAAGTTCACGGACGCCGAGGTGCGCAAATATTACGACGACCACCTCAAGGAATTCGAACAGATCCGCGCCCGCCATATCCTGATCCGGATGAAGGGCTCCCCGCTGCCCGTCAAGCCGGGCGAGAAGGATCTGACCGAGGAGGAAGCGCTGGCGAAGGCGCAGGAGATTGAAAAGAAGCTGAAGGGCGGCGCGAGCTTCGAGGACCTCGCCCGTTCCGAATCCGACGACAGCGGCTCCGGCGCCAACGGCGGCGATCTGGGCTTCTTCCATCACAACCAGATGGTGCCGCAGTTCGAGGAAGCGGCCTTCAAGCTGAAAGTCGGCGAGATCAGCGAGCCCGTCAAAACGCAGTTCGGCTATCACATCATCCGGCTGGAAGCGGTGAAAAGCTTCGAGGATGTCCGCCCGGATGTCGAAAAGAAGATGCGTCCGGAAATGGCGCAGAAGGCGCTGAGCGATATGGAAAAGAAGGCCGGTGTGACGTTCGACCCCGACTTCTTCGGGCCCGCGCCCGCCGCCGCCCCGGCAGCCACCGTGCCGCCGGCGGTGAAACCGGCTGCCTCGAAGTAGTGCGCGCCCGCAAGCTCCAGTTGGCCTGCCCGGTCTGCGGATCGGGCGAGGTCTTCTACAGTTGCACGCCGAACTGCTGCTTCAACCACGTCTGTTCGGCGTGCGGAGCGACCTTCGAACCGGAGACGCAGGCGGCGGGCGGCACGCTCTCCGGAGTGCTGCCGCCCGATCCGCCGCCTGACGCCACCGATCCCACCGCCGCCTGCGCCCGCTGCGATTCGACTTCGGTCTGGATGGCCGAGGATGGATCGGTGGTGTGCGGGAAGTGCGGGAGCCTGCTGAAGCTGGAGTTTACGGAAATCTGCCCGGGGTAGGCGACGCGCAGAGAGACCGGGAAGCAAAAGGACGCAGAATTCTCTTGGCTGGCAGTGTCACGGCGCCTCCGTAAAATCGTGAAAAGCGGCAGGGGGAATGCTCTAATACCAGTCCTGAGCGCCATGCCAGATGCGGAGGACCTGAACGGCTCCCGGCTGCAGCCGGTAAATCACGATATAGGGCGATTTGGTAATTACGAGTTCGCGCGTCCCCTCTTCGGCGCCAGGTCTGCCTGTGTGCGGATGTCGTCGTAGGGTTTGGATAGAGTCATAAATGTGGCGGCAGACACGGTTGGCTGTCGTCAGGTTGCGCTGTTGCTCAATGCGGCGGGAAATGGCTTTAAGGTCGTTGAGGGCGGGCGTCGTCCAGCGAATCCGCATCAGGAGCGTTCCTGCTCCTCCAGCCAAAGGCGCACTTCCTCATCGTCAATCACGTCCCCTTGGTCCGCGGCAGCGACACCTTCGCGGACAGCTTCACGGAATTGCGCATCCTGTTTCAGCAGTCGTAAGGCAGCGTTCTTCACTAGGTGCTCGGTATCGACCCCGGCGTGGGCCGCAATTTGGGAAAGCCGCTGTAGCTGTTCGGGGGTGAAATGCACTTCCATGATGCCTTCAGCGTACGGGTTGCGGGGTCTTCTGTCAAATCCGTTGTTCTCTTGCGACGGTAAGACGGCGCCGTAAGGACCAGTGCCATCAACCGGCGATTCCTCTGACCTTTTTCGGTCACTTCGACGAGCTATTGTCCCCGATGTGCTGCGCGGCTGCACGCCTCGGCGGCGCCGGTCGGATCGATGGCGCTGTTGCCTTCCTCGATGTGGAGGATCTTGCCGTCCTTATCGATCACGAACGTGGCGCGGTTCGCCACGCCCGCCGATTCGATCAGCACGCCGTACGCCTTCGAGACCTCGCGTTTCGCGAAGTCGCTCAGGAACGGTACGGTGATATTATTTTTGGCCGCGAACTCGCGCTGCGACGGCGTGTTATCGGTGCTGATTCCAAAAACCTTCGTGTCGGTGTCGCTGAATTTCGCAATACCAGCCTGGTATGCCAAGAATTCCTTCGTTCAACCACCGGTGAACGCGGCGGGATAGAACGCCAGCACGACGACGTTCTTGCCGCGGAAATCGGAGAGCTTCACGCGCCCGCCCTGGGTGGAGGGCAGGTTGAAATCGGGGGCTTCGTCCCCGACCTTGAGATGGGTTTTCGGCGGCGCGACGGGCTGGGCGAACAGGCTCGCACCGGCCACGAGACCGAGCAGCGCGACAGACAACATCCTCATATTTTGTGAGGCTACCACCGGCGGCCAGAGCGCGGCAAGTGGATTTGCCGCCGGGCAGGTAAATTATGAATGCGCCGAAGCCGGCTGGAGGACGACTTTGTCCCCGCTGCGGCAGGAGCGGTAGACGGCGTCCACGATCTCGAGCGCCTGGTATCCCTCTTCGCCCGCGACCAGCGGCCGGCGGCCCTTCTCGATGGCCTCGCCGAAATCGCGGAACTGCCGCTCGAATGGCGTGAGCGAGATCGCCATGGGGTCGGACGCCCCGGAGGCGACGTCGCGCTCGACCGGCGCGGGCTCGCCCGCATCGTCCTCGACGTCCCACGTGGTCAGCTTGTCGCCGGTGATGACGGCGGTCCCCTTGGTCCCGTGAAATTCGGTGCGCTCGGGATAGCCGGGCCAGAAGGCAGTCGAGGCCTGGATCACGCCCGTGGCGCCGTTGGCAAAGCGAAGCACGGCGTTGACTACATCCTCCGATTCGATCTTGTGCCGCGCGCCCAACTGCCAGGCGCCGAACAGCTCGTGCACCGGCCCGGCCAGCCAGCGCAGGATATCGATCTGGTGGATCGCCTGATTGATCAGCGCGCCGCCGCCCTCCGTCTTCCAACTGCCCTTGATGGGCCGCGAATAATATTCGGCCGAACGGAACCACTTCACATAGGCGTCGCACTGCAGGAGCTTGCCGAGCCGTCCGGCGGCGATGGCGCGCTGGAGGAACAGCGCGGAATCGTCGAACCGGTGCTGGCTCACCACGCCCAGCAGGATGCCGCCGCGCCGGGCGGTCTCGATCATCTGCCGCGCGGTTTCGAGGTTGGTCGCGATCGGCTTCTGCACCTGCACGTGCTTGCCGGTTTCGGCGCAGATTGCGATGGGCTCAAGGCGGAAGTCCGGGAAGGTGCAGACGTCGACGTAGTCCACCTTGGGGTGGCGGCAGACCTCCTCGAAGGTGCGGACGAATTCGCAGCCGTACTGATCCGCGAACCGCCGGCCGCCTGCTTCGAAAATATCGGTGCAGACCGTCAGCTCGAATCCGATGTTGCGATACACCTGGGCGTGCTTGTGCGAGATCGCGCCCGTGCCGATCATTCCGACTCTCATGGGAGTGCTTATTGTAGCAGCCGGTGGCGCACCGCCGAGGTCTCGGAATCGGGGCGCTACAATGAAACTTCACGCATGAAGCGACACTTCGCAACCTACGCAGCCATCGCCGGCGCACTGGCGCTGGCCTCCTGCAAACACACCCCGCCCCCGAACGTCGCCGCCGAAGTCAACGGACAGGTCATCACCTACGCCGATCTGGACAAGCTCTACCAGACCCAGTATCCGCAGACCGTGGGCTCCAACGAAGACCAGGTCATGTCCAACAAGCTCGAGGTGCTCAACAGCATGATCACCACCGAGATCATGCGGCAGCGCGCGGAGAAGCTGGGCCTGACGGCCCTCGATGCCGACGTCGACGCGGAGTTCAACAAGCGCACCGCCGGCCTGACCAAAGAAGAAATCGAGAAGCGCCTGGCCGAGCGCCACATGACCATCGCGGACGCCAAGGCGCAGATCCGCCGCGATCTCACCGTCGACAAGCTGATCAACAAGGAAATCACGTCCCACATCATGATCACGGATTCGGATGTGACCAATTTCTACAACGCCAATAAGGGCAGCTTCAACCTGGCCGAGCCGCAGGTGCATCTCGCGCAGATCCTGGTCACGCCATTTCCCAATCCGAACGTGCGCAATCTGAAGAACAGCAAGGCGCAGACCGATGCCGAGGCGCAGACCAAGATCAAGGACATCGCCGACCGGCTGAAGCGCGGCGAGGACTTCGGCATGATCGCGCAGAACTATTCCGAGGACCCGGATTCGGCGCCCAACGGCGGCGATATGGGCTTCATTCCGCAATCCAACCTGGAAAAGGCCAGCCCCGAGCTGCGCCACCTGGTCGATTCGCTCGAGCCCGGCCAGTTTTCCGCGCCGATCCACACCCCGGACGGCTACCGGATCCTCAAGGTCATTACCCGCGAACCCGCCGGCCAGCGCGACCTGAACGATCCGCGGGTGCAGCAGAACATCCGCGAAACCCTGCTCAACCGCAAGGATCAGCTTCTGAAGTCCGCCTATTACGAAGTGCAGCGCAACAACGCGAAGATCCGGAATTACCTCGCGCAGAGCATCGTGCAGGGCGCCAGCAAGTAGACCGGCGGTGTATCGCGCGCGCCGCCCGATGTGGCCGCGGCGGTGCGAGAGAGAACAGCCAATCTCTTGTTCACTCCGGGACCGGCCGGGGATTCCGCCGTTTCCCCCGGCACTTCTCTCGCGGGGAACTCGCGCCAATGCGTGCAGCGGCACTTACAGCGCGGGCGCATCTCAGAGATAATCCACTCGAATGCCCTTAAAGGGGGGGCCACATGCGGGCGGGAAACCTCCGGCAGCGATTCCTCCAAGCCGTAACGAGGACGGATTTCACCTGGCGCTACGTGATCCATTGCCGGTCGGCGCTCGATCACAGGCTCCGCGCCCCGGCCCCTCGCGGCGCGGCAGCCAGGGTGCTGACCACTCTCCGGCGCGATGGCATTGCCGTGCTGCCCGCCGCCGAACTGTTCGGCCCCTCCGGCCTTGCAGCGCCGCTGATCGCCGCCGCCGAGGAGCTGGAGACGGCGTGGGCGCCGCGGCTCGGCGAGCTGCGCGAAGCCTACCGGTCCGGCGCGGCGACCGGCAAACAGAAGCGCTACTCGATCCCCCTGCTTCCGGATGGCGCCCCGGCACCCGGCGGCATCTTCACCGCATTCGCGCTGCAGCCGCCGCTCGTCGAGGTGGCAAACGCGTACTTTGGGATGTACACCGTGCTCACTCATTGCAACGTGTGGCACAACTTCATGGCGTCAGGCCAGCCCGCGCAGTCGCAATTGTGGCACCGCGATCCGGAAGACCGCCACATTCTGAAGGTTTTCTTCTATCTTTCCGACGTCGGCGAGGGGGCCGGTCCTTTCACCTATGCTCGTGGCACGCACCGCACGCCCTCCAAGGTCGCCCCTCATTCCCGTGTCGATGGTGGCACGCCGCGCAGCACCGATGAGGAGCTCGCGCGCCTGGCGCCACGCGCCTGCTGGCTGGCCGCCTGCGGCCCGCGCGGCACGCTGGTCCTGGCCGATACCCGCGGGTACCACAAGGGCGGATGGGGGGCGAGCGCCGAGCGGATCGTCTATGTCTGCGAATTTCTGGCGAGCGGCGCCAAAGGCATCGACACTCGCGAGAATCCGTTGCGCCGCGCGGCCGGCGTCTGAGACCGGCGGGCCGGTTCCGCGCCGCGCGGAGGACTTGGCGGGCCCGGCCGGGCGATCGCCGGTTTCGACGTCTGCGGCGCCCAAGGCACGTTCACCGCGGCCGATTACCGCGCCGCGCGCCCGGCGCCTGAGCCGGAGATGCTAGCGGGTTTTCCCGATGCGGTACACGTAAATGCTGTGGTCCATGGAACCGCGCTTCACGTGTACGACTTCCGCGGGCCGCCAGCCGCGGATCGGAAACTGGTTGGAAACCACACGCGCGCCGGGCCGCAGGTATTTTTCCAGGTTCGGCTTCAGCCGCTCGTTGGAGGAAGTCAGGAAGAACATGGTCACCACCGTCGCGGGGCTCAGGTCGACGTGGAACACGTTCTCCTCGATCACCTGGACGCGATCCTCCAGCCCCAGCGCGAGAATCCGCTGGCGCGACAGCCGGCACAGGTCCGGCTGGCCCTCGACGCCCACCGCCCGCGCCCCGAATCTCTGCGCGGCCTCGATGATGATCCGCCCATCGCCGCTGCCGAGATCGTAGACCACGTCCGCGGCGGTGACGTGGCCCGCCTCCAGCATGCTCTCGACGATGGCCATCGGGGTGGGAACGTATGGCGCCAGGTTTTCACCCGCGCCGAATTTTTGGGCAAAAGAGGGTGCGCCGGTGGCGGCGAGGAGTAGCGCGATGAGGAGGGCCCGCATGCTTATTGCGACGACGCGTTGGAAACGGACGTCCTTCCGAATTTCGATTTTACAATACGGCCGATGATGTCCGTCCAGGTGAAGAACAGGTCGCGCGGCCGTGAGATCGTGTACTCGATTCCCTTCAGGTAATGCACCGTGTTGCCGATGGTGTCCCGCCAGGGATTTACCTGAGGGTTCAAGTTGTAATTCATGTAGAATACAGGTTCTTTGACGTCCGCAAGCTGCTTGAGGGTTTCAGGCGGCAGGCTGTCCTGGCCCGGAACTTTCGGCCCGGCAAAGATCACGGCGTCCGGAACGTCCTTGGGATCTTTCAGCTCCTGGGTCATCAGGTTCGCCAGGAATTCCGTATCCCCGTGTTTCTGGGTCAGTTGCTTGAGGTCGATGGTGCCCAGATTGACCTGGGACAACGCTTTGCCGAGCGCCGGGAAGTCGATCTGCGAGGCCCCGTCCTGGCGGTAGATCACCCGCTGTTCCTGCATATTGAACGCGACCACCGAAAACTTGGCGATCCGCGGGTCGCGGGCGATGTTGCGGAGAATCGAGATCAGCGCGTTCAGGTCGAGCGGCTGCATGGTCGCCGAAGCGGAGTCCTGCGGCGCGAAATTGATCACCACTTTGACGTTCAGCGGCCCATCGCTCTGCGTCCGGGCGACGGGCGGCTCCTGCTTGAACGGCTGGGTGTCGTAGGGCTGCACCGTGGCGGCCGCGATATCGAGCGACATCTGGCGGTCCCGCGCCGGCAGGTTCGCTTCGAAATCCCAATTGGACGAGCAGATACGCTCCGAGCGGTCGCGCATCAGCCAATCCACGTGATACTTTCCTTCGCCCACGTCGAAGTTACCCTGCAGGTACGCCGGACCGCCGGCATTTTCCTCGATGGCCGGCACGCTGATGTGCTGCGAAAAGTACACCGGCTCGTCGGGGCGGCTGGCCGGCGTCACCCGGAAAACCATCGTCAGCATGTTCTCCGAGCCCGCCAGCTCCTTCAGCGGAATGGTCACGTCATAGCCGCTGTGGAACTTCAAATCGAAGCCCAGCACCGGTTTGATGGGGGTCACTGTGCAGGGCAGATCCTTGCGTACCTCCTGCGCTTCGAGAATCGCCGCATCGGAGGTGAACAGACGCACGGCGCCTCCCGGGTCCGCCGCGGGCATCAACTCCTGGCCGCGCACCCCGGCGGAAGCGGCGATGAGCGCAAGAAGAACCAATACCGTATTCTTGGGCCGGTCGAATCCCATCGATTTGTTCGGCATCGCGAAAGCCCCATGCATCCGGGCTACCAACGTCCCCGCCTGTACCGTGTAGGTATTATGGCGCAAAACGGCTCTCGCGCAAGGGGAATCTGAACGCGTATCGAAGGTTAACGGGCCGCGGTGAACAGACCGCCGCGGAAGGGCCGGCCGCCCGCGGCGCGGCTAGCCGGCGGCGGACCGGCGCTTCACCCGGTAGCTTCCCAGGTACGCCGCGCCCTGGGGCGCGGGCTCGATGGCCTGCTCCGCCTGAATCTCATCCAGCATGCCTCTCACATGCAGACACGCCGGATCGAATCCGAAGGCGGCCACGGCGGCGGCCACTTCCTCGAGTTGGTTTTCGTAGGCGGGAAACTCGACCAGCGTCGTGGCCTGGCTCTCCTCGTGTTCGTCGGCGAAGCGGTAGACGACGGCCGCATCGTGATAGATCTCGGGGTTGATCGGGAAGCTCAGGCGCGCCAGCGCTTCGAGCAGCGATTCCAGATGCCGCGGCTCCACGCTGATCGACACGCATACCAGGGCCCCCTCGCGGCCACAAAGGGCGCTTGTAGTCATAAACACCTCCAGCATCCGGCGAAGGGGGAGGGCTCGAAAACAAACAAAAAACCCTGGAGCCCAAAGGCGCCAGGGTCGAATTGTTCTCGAACAGACCGACTCGCCTTTAGCACTTTTTTTCGTGGTTGCAATTAGCCGGGCCGGAACGGCCCTAAATCAATCCACGTGCAATAACAGAATAGCACCGCGCCGGTGCGGATTCAATGGGAATCGGGATCAGGCATCGGGCCAGCGTCAGCCCTGATCCCTGACCCCTGATCCCTTTGTGTTACGCGGTCGCTGCCTGGAATGCCGGCACATCGACCCAGGCGTGCTGCTCGTTGCTCTTCAGCTCCGCTTCGAGCAGCATCAGGCCGCGCAGCCCGTCGGCGAACGTCGGGTATTCGGGAACCGCGGCCGGATCGGCGATGGACGCGTAGAATCTCCGGAAGACCTGCTTGAAGGTGTCATCGTATCCTTCGCTGTGCCCGCCGGGCAGATCGGCGAACGGCCGCGCGCGATCCTTCAGCAGCGAAGGATCTTTGACGATGATCTGGTTGGTCGAATTTCGCTGCCCGATCCACAGCTCGTCGGGCCGCTCCTGATCCCAGGCCACGCCGCACTTGCTGCCGAAGATCTCGATGCTCAGGCGGTTCTTGCGCCCCGCCGAAACCTGGCTCGCGGTGTAGGAGCCGCGCGCCCGCTCGCCCATGCGGAATACCACGGCGCCGAAATCCTCGGTATCGATCGGCACCTCGATGTAATCTTCGGGCTTCAAGGTCTTCCCCGCGAACGTCTCGACCGGCCCCTTCGGGCGCTTGCGCGTGCGGTGGAACGTCTGCAGGTCGGCGCAGAGCGACGTGATGCGCTGCCCGGTCACGTGCTCCGCCATATCGCACCAGTGCGAGCCGATATCCGCCAGGCAGCGCGAGCGCCCGTTGGCTTTGGAATCGATGCGCCAGTTCCAGTCGGTATCGTACAGCAGCCAGTCCTGCGAGTACGTGCCCTGCACCACCAGGATCTCGCCGAGCTCGCCGTCCTCGCGCATCCGGCGCATGTGCTGCACCATCGGGTAGTAGCGGAGATTGTGGAAGGTGGCATTGCGGCGCTGCATCTTGGCCGCCAGATCCGCCAGCTCCTGCGCTTCTGCGACCGTAGTGGCCAGCGGCTTTTCGCAGATCACGTGCTTTCCCGCGAGAAGCGCATCCTTCGCCATCGGGAAATGCAGCGCGTTGGGCGTGCAGATGTGCACGGCATCCACGGCGGGATCTTCCAGGATCTTGCGGTAGTCCGCCTCGACGCGCTCGACGCCGAATTCGTCGGCCAGCCGCTTGCCCTTCTCGATCTCCGGCTCGCCGATCGCGTAAATCTGCACGTAGCCGAGGCGGCGAATCGCCTCCAGATGCACGCGGCCCACGAAGCCCGTGCCGAACACTGCTGTCTTAAATCGTTTCATGCTTTCCTTTCCGCTGCCCGGTTGGCCCGGAGTTCCGTGCCGCCGGATTTCCGGCCGGTCCCCGAGCTTCCAAATCGTCTAATCTACCGCAAATGTTGTTAGATTAGTGGTGACGCTCATGGTCGTCCGGATTCGTTTCCGCAAAGGGCCCAAACTCGGCCAAAAACGTCAAAAAAACCGCCGCCTGGCGATCGCGGCCGCGGCCCTGCTCACTCCCGCCGCGCTCGTCGCCCTGCTGCTGGCCGTCTGGCGCATCGCCGCCGACATGAAATGGGCGGCCACCTTCGCCATTCCTTCCGGATTATTTTCGCATTGGCAGGTCTGGATGGGATTCGCCGTTCTGCTTCAGCTCTGTGCGCGACTGCTCAACCGGTACGGCAAAGGCGGGGACGCTGCGATCTCCTGACCGGGATCGAAAACCTTTCTCTGTTATTCTAACTCTTAGAGGGGCCTGCCGCCAATTCGGGGAACCCGCTCCTGCGCCCGGCGGCGGAGCCGAAGCATCCAAAACACCATGCCGCAGCCTTACCGGTACCGCCGATCCTTCGTTCATGATTATTTCCCGCCCGGCCTGAAGTGGCTGCTGATCGTCAATACCGGCGTGTTCGTATTGCAGTATGTCGGCGGCCGCGCTCTCGGCGGCTTCCTGACGACACTGTTCTCGTTGTACGTCGCCGGCGTCGTCCGCGGCCTGTATGTGTGGCAGCTCTTCACGTACATGTTCCTGCACGGCGGGATCTGGCACCTGCTGTTCAACATGCTGACGCTCTGGTTCTTCGGCACGCAGCTCGAGCGCGACTGGGGAACCCGCCGCTTCCTGAAGTACTATTTCCTGTGCGGCATCGCCGCCGGCATTTGCGTCCTGGTGGCGAACCTGGCGGTCGGCGATTGGGCCACCCCGACGATCGGCGCCTCGGGAGCGATCTTCGGCGTTCTGGTCGCCTTCGCCGTCCTGTACCCGAACCAGACCGTGCTGATGAACTTCCTGTTCCCGATCAAGGCCAAATACATGGTCATGATCTATGCCGGGATCGAGCTGCTCATGACCTTCGGCCCCAATAGCGGCGTGAGCACGATCGCCCACCTGGGCGGCATGGCCTTCGGCTATATCTACCTTAAGGGCCGCCTGCCGCATCTGCGCGTGCCCGATGCCGGCGCCGCTTACAAGCAGTGGAAGCTCCAGCGCGCCAAGAAAAAATTTCAGGTTTACCTGCGCAAGCACGGCCAGGGGCCGTGGGTGAACTGAGCGCTACCGCAGCCGGCGGCCAAGAAACGCCGGGATGTCTCGTGCGCCTTGAGTTACGGCCACGATTTCCACCCGATCTCGCGCAACCCGATACACAATGACGTAATTTCCGACCGGCCAGAACAGTACATCCCACTCGGTCAGATCTGTCCGCCGATGCCCGATCCCGGGAGACCGGGCGATCGACTCGAATGCATCGAACAACCTGCCGATCCAGCGGTCCGCCTGAGCAATGCTGTCGCCCGCAATGTATTCCCAAATATCTTCGAGATCGAGTCCGGCATCCGCACTGAGTACATACCCGCTCATGCGGGGCGTTTGCGGCGCTCCGCCGATCGGCGCTCCAGACGCGCTCTCAGATCTCGCGGGTCGACGTGCTCGCTCCGGTCCAGCGATGCCAGACGACGGCCCAATTCCTCATTGAACTGCTCCAGTTGGGCGCTGCGAGCCCGGTCGTGCTCCTCCAACAGGCGGAGTGCTTCGCGGACCACTTCGCTGGCCGAATTGTACCGGCCGGAGGCGACCTTCGCGTTGACGAATTCTTCCAGCTCGCGTGTCAGCGAAACGTTCATAACAGACCTTGTCAAAGTATAGCATCGATATCAGCCGGCTCCGTTCCGTCTCCCCGCAACGCCGCGGCCCCCCTCCGCGTCATTTGCTATAGTTACCTCGGAGCTACCTATGGTCGATCGGAAAGCATATGCAGTGTGCGGCGCCGCACTCCTGGCGCTCGCCGGCCTGGTCATTGCGCAGGAACAGGGCCCGCTGCATCCCTCCGGCCCGGCCGTCGCCAAGCCCCGCGCGCCGGAACCGGATTCCAAGTCCGGCGACGATCCCAACCTCCCCAAAATCCCCTCCGCGTACAGCAAGAAAGACAAGCCCGACACCTCCAACCTGGCCCAGTTCAAAACGGACGTCGATATCGTGACCCTGGACGTCGCGGTCATGGACAACAAGGGCCACTTCATCCCCGGCATCCCGCCGGACAAGTTCCGCGTGCTCGAAGATGGCGTGCCGCAGCAGATCAAGTCGGTCAACGTCGGCAGCGAAGCGCCCATGACCATCGCGATGGTCATCGAGTTCAGCAACAAGTTCCAGCGCCTCTACTCGATGAACTGGTTCCAGACTCTGCAGCTCGCCTGGGGATTCGCCAGCACGCTCAAACCGCAGGACTACATCGCCATCGTCGCCTACGATATGCGCCCCGAAATCCTGACGGATTTCACCACCGACCGCACCAAGACCCAGGAAGCCCTGCAGCGCCTCACCATTCCCGGCTTTTCCGAAGCCAACCTCTACGATGCCGTGACCGACACCGCCGACCGCATGTCCGGCCTCGAAGGCCGCAAGGCGATTTTGCTGCTCACCACCGGAATCGACACGTTCAGCAAGATCACTTACGACCAGGCTCGGAAGAAGCTCCAGGAAGCCGGCGTGCCCGTTTACGTGATCAGCCTCATGCAGGCGCAGCGCGAGATGGCGGATGCCTACATGGGCTCCATCGCCCGCATGGATTTCCTGCAGGCGGATAACGCCATGCGGACGTTCGCCCGCGAGACCGGCGGCCAGGCGTATTTTCCGCGCTTCCAGGGCGAATACAATACCATCTTCCAATCGATCCACGATGCGCTGCGTAGCCAGTACGTACTGACCTACTCGCCATCCAACAAGGCCCACGACGGCAGCTATCGCAAAATCAAGGTGGAGCTGGTCAATCCCGCCACCAACCAGCCTCTGGCGGTCACCGATGAAAAAGGCAAGCCGGTGAAGTACTCCATCGTTACCAAGAGCGGTTACAAGGCTCCGCGGGCCGTCGAATAACACGCCCGTGATGGCCCCCCGCATCAGTGGATTGCGCGCCGTTTTGTCAAGCGCTGTATCTGGCGATTTTCCAAGCTGATGCAAATTGGTTGACAGGCCGGTTACTGCTTTGTTACTCTCCCACCGTTCAACTCATGAAATTTACCGCTCCCGCTCCCGCCAGGGTTCTCCTCGTGGACGACAACCGCGATGGATTGCTCGTCCGCCGCGCACTGCTCGAAGAGCAGGGTTTTCAAGTCAAAATGGCCGCTGACCCCGAAGAAGGCCTGCGCCTGTTCGAGACCCACGACTTCGATGTGGTGGTGACGGATTACCGCATGCCCCGCATGAACGGCACGGAGCTCATCGAGCGGCTGCGGCAGCGCAATCCCCAGGCACGCATCGTCCTCATCTCCAGCCTCGTCGATCCGCTCGGCTTGACCGAGGAAAACACCGGCGCCGACGCGGTCATCGCGAAGAATTCGAACGAGCCCGTGCATCTGCTGCGCACCGTCCGGCGTCTCTCGAACCGCTCCGGGCGCAAGCCGCCCCGCTCGCAGCAGCGGACCGCGCCGCGCCGCCTGGTCCGCGCGTAACCGCAGAAAAGCCGCCCGTGTAAGCGCCCGCCCGTGTAAGCGCCCGCGCGAGTAAGCGAAAGATTCGACCCACTGGCCCTCGGCTTCATGCCACACTGAAATAGTGCGCCATGGCTTCACCCGTCTGCTGACCGCGCTCCTTGTGTGCGCGCCGGCTCTTGTACCCGCCGCGCGGAGAGCGCCGGCCCGGCCGGCCCCTCCGCCGGTGAAGGCCTCCGCCACCGTCCGCCGCTGGATGCGCGCCATGACGCCGCGGGATGAAGTGGCGCAGCTCATTTTCGTCTCCTTCCACGGCCAATCTCCCAATACCCGCTCGGCCGAATACCGCCGCTACGCGCGCCTCGTCCGCGAGTTGCATATCGGCGGCCTGATCCTGAACAACGTCTCCAACGGCCGCACCATCCAAAAGGCCGAGCCGTACAAAGTCGCCGCGTTTCTCAACAAGATGCAGCGTCTCGCGGCGGTGCCCCTGCTGGTCGGCGGCGATTTCGAGCGCGGCGCCTCCATGCGCCTCGAAGGCGCGACCGTTTTCCCTCACGCCATGGCATTCGGCGCCGCGGGCGACCCCGCCCTGACCCGCTATGAAGGCGAAGTCACGGCGCGCGAAGCCCGGGCCGCCGGCGTACAGTGGATTCTGTATCCGGTCGCAGATGTCAACAGCAATCCCGAAAATCCCATCATCAATATCCGGTCCTTCGGCGAAAATCCGCTCGATGTCGCCGCCCACGTGAAGGCTTTCATCGAGGGCGCCCACTCCGATCCGCGTAATCCGGTCCTCGTCACCGCCAAACATTTCCCCGGCCACGGCGACACCTCGGTCGACACGCACCTCAATCTCGCCTCGATCGCCGCCGATCGCGAGCGCCTGGAAAAACTCGAGCTCGTGCCCTTCAAGGCCGCCATCGCGGCCGGCGTCGACGCGATCATGACCGCGCACATCGCCATTCCCGCGCTCGCGCCCGCCGACCTCCCCGCGACCCTTTCCCCCGCGATCCTCACCGGCCTGCTCCGCAACGAGCTCGGCTTCAAAGGCCTCACCGTCACCGACGCTCTCGATATGGGCGGCATCGCCCAGGGCTTCTCGAGCGGCGAAGCATGCGTGCGCGCGCTCGCCGCCGGCGCCGACACCCTGCTGATGCCCGCCGATCCCGATGCCGCCATCCGCGCCGTGCTCGCCGCCGAGCAGTCCGGCCGCCTCTCCCGCCAGCGCATCCGCGAAAGCGTCGCGCGCCTCCTCGCCGCCAAGGAGCGGCTCGGCCTCGAACGCAAGCGCTTCGTCGACGTCGAAGCCCTCGCCGACACGCTCGACGCCCCGGAAGCCAACGAAAAGGCGCTCGAGATTGCGGGCCGCGCCGTGACCCTCGTGCGCAACCAGGGATCGCTCGTGCCCCTGGCCGCTCCCGATGCCGCGTGCTTCGTCGTCATGCCGGAGGGCCGCTACTCCAGCGAAGGCCAGGTCTTTACCCAGCAGGTGCACAAACGGCTGCCGCAGGCGCGCCTCGCCACGCTCGATCCCAGCATGCCGGCCGCGGAGATCGATGACGCGCTCGCGCGCCTGACGGATTGCCGGAACTACGTGGTTGCCGCCTTTGCGTCCGTGACCGCGGCGCGCGGCTCGGTGGGCCTCGCGGGCGATCTTCCCCGCGCCGTCGGCGCCCTGATCGCCACCGGAAAGCCCGTCGTCCTGATCGCGCTCGGCAGCCCGTATCTGCTCCGCAGCTTCCCCGATGTGGCCGCTTATCTCGCCACGTTCAGCAACGTCCCGCCTGCGGAAACCGCCGCCGTCCAGGCGCTCTGGGGTGAGATTGCCATCCGCGGCCGCCTGCCCGTTTCCATTCCGGGAATCGCGCAATACGGAGATGGCATCCCGGTTCCGGGAGTCCGGGTCAGCGGATCGGCGCAATAACCTTCGATAGCTCTGGGCCCGCGTCTCAACCGCGCTATACTTGGCTCTCCATGGCCTTGTTCTCGCTTCCGCCGCAAAAGGTCGAAATGGTGCTCCTGGCGCTGCTGGCCCTTGCCGCGATTTTCGATATCCGCGGCCGCCGCATCCCCAACTGGCTGACGCTTTCGGGCGTGCTGCTCGGCTTCCTGATCAACACACTGATCGGCCCGCCGGAGGGCGGCTTCCTCTTCGCGCTCGAAGGATTTTTGGCCGGTTTCGGCGTTTATATGGTGCTGTACATCCTGCGCGCGATGGGCGCCGGCGACGTCAAGCTCATGGCCGCGGTAGGCGCGCTGGCCGGCTGGCAGCGCTGGTTCGGTATCTTCCTGATCACCGCGATCGTCGGCGGCGCGATGGCGCTGCTGCTCGTCACCCTCCGCCGCCGCCTCGGCAAAACGCTCTGGAACGTCGGCTTCATCCTGAGCGAATTGGGGCACGGCCGTCCCGCTTACGCGGGCAAGGAGGAGCTCGACGTGCGCAGCCCGCGCGCGGTCGGGCTGCCGCACGGCGCCGTGATCGCGATCGGCACCGTCTTCTATCTCGCCGCCGCCCTCCGTCTGAGCCGTTAACTCCTATCGCACCGCCGCCCGCCCATCCGCGCGGGCAATTCTTTTACTTGCGCTGCCACCCCGATTGCCGTATGATTACGCCTAATTCGCCGTACCATCGGCTGAAAGCTTTGAAAGTGGGGGCGGGGTAGGCTTGATGGGGTTCGAGCAAAGGTCTGCCCAATTGCTGTTGCAGCGTTGGCGCGAAGCGTATCCGCGCCGCCGTCACACGCCCACCTTCCGCCTGCCGACCAGGAGTAATATGACTGCCCATCGAACGACGAACGCCTTCCCGCGGCTGCTTGCCGCGCTCGCCGTTGCCGCGCTCTGCGCGCTTTCGCTGGCGCCCCGCGCCGCCGCGCAGAGCTCCACCGCCGGAACCGTCTCCGGCTCCGTCGCCGACCCCTCCGGGGCCATGGTGCCGAAGGCCGAGGTGCAACTGCAGAACATCGATACCAATGCCGTTCAGACCCAGGTCAGCAATGATGCCGGCGGCTTCGTGTTCCCCAACGTCGTGCCGGGCAACTACAGCCTGACGGTGAAAGCCGCTGGCTTTCGCGCGGCCACCGTTTCCGGCCTGATCGTCGAAGTGAACAA
>DATGMB010000123.1:0-6239 GCA_035293845.1 Bryobacteraceae bacterium | reverse complement strand
CCTGGTACTCGTGAATTTTCATGGAATTGCTGTGTTAGGCTGGCAGAAAAGGCCAGTCCAGCACCACTATATCATGTCGCTTTTGGCTTATCTCGCACAAATTCTGGAGCGCCAGTCCCTTTCCGCCGCCGAGGCCGAGGCCGCTATGGGGGTGATTCTCCGCGGGGAGGCCACGCACCCCCAGATCGCTGCGTTTCTCACGGCGCTCCGCATGAAAGGCGAGACGGTGGACGAACTGGCCGGCTTCGCCCGTGCCATGCGTGCCATGGCCGCGCCGGTCGAAGTGGGCATCGATGGCGCGCCGCTCCTCGACACCTGCGGCACGGGCGGCGATCGCAGTGATACGTTCAATATTTCGACCATCGCCGCCTTCGTGGCGGCCGGAGCGGGAGTGCGCGTCGCCAAGCACGGCAATCGCTCGATTACGAGCCGCTGCGGCAGCGCGGACCTGCTCGAAAGCATGGGCATCCGCCTGGAAATCCCGCCCGAACAATCGGCGCGCGCCATCCGCGAGATCGGCATCGGCTTTCTCTTCGCGCCCGCCGTGCACAGCGCCATGCGGCACGCGCAGCCGGTCCGCGTCGATCTCAAGATCCGCACCGCGTTCAACCTGCTCGGACCGCTGACCAATCCCGCCGGCGCCAACGCCCAGCTTGCCGGAGCGCCTTCGGAACGCGCGGCGGAGCTCATGGCCGGCGCGCTGGCCTCGCTCGGCCTGCGCCGCGGCTTCGTCGTGCACGGCAGCGATGGCCTGGACGAGATCACCACCACCGGACCGACGTTCGCGTGGGAGATCCGCGACGGCGCGATCGAGCGCCGCACGCTGAAGCCGGGCGATTTCGGACTCGAACCCGTCCTGCCCGCAGCGCTCAAAGGCGGCGACCGCGACCGCAACCGCGAGATCGCCGAAGCCGTCCTCGCGGGCGTGCCCGGTCCGCAGCGCGATGTGGTGCTGGCGAACGCCTCAGCCGCGCTCGTAGCCGCCGGCAGAGCCGCAAGCTTCCGCGAAGGCGTTGCCATCGCCGCGTGCGCCATCGATACGGGCGCCGCCCGGCGCATCGCGTCCGCGCTGGCCGAGTTCACGCAGAGCTGTTAGCCTTCTCGGCGTCATCCCGTAGCGCCGATGTAAACTAGTCTCTTCATGTCTCCCAAGGGCTCCGCCGCCGTCGAAGGCAAATACGCCTGGTATCGCGATCTCAACGGCTATCACTGGTTCGTCCTCTGCGTTGCGAGCATGGGCTGGATGTTCGACACCATGGCCCAGCAGCTCTTCAACCTGGCGCGCAAGCCGGCGCTGCAGGAGCTGCTCGGCGGCCACGCGGCGGGCACTCTGGTTGACCGCCAGGCCGGCATCGCCACCGCCGTGTTCATGATCGGCTGGGCGAGCGGCGGGATGATTTTCGGCATGCTCGGCGACCGCATCGGCCGCGCCCGCACGATGCTGATCACCATCCTCTCCTATACGATCTTCACCGGCCTCAGCGTGCTTTCGAAGAGCGTCCTCGACTTCAACATCTACCGCTTCCTTTGCGGGCTCGGCGTGGGCGGGCAGTTCGGCATAGGCGTTGCGCTGGTCGCGGAAGTTGTGCCGGCGCGCGCCCGGCCGTATGCGCTGGGCGTGGTGCAGGCTTCTTCGGCCATCGGCAACATGATCGCCGCCGGCATCGGCATTTTCCTCGGGCAACTCGAAATGACCGGGTCGATCACCGGCGCCTGGCGCTGGGAGTTCCTCGCCGGCGCCATCCCCGCGCCGCTGGCGCTCGTCGTGTTCAAGAAGTTGAAGGAGCCGGAGCAGTGGGTCAAGGCCAAGGCCGAAAAGAAGCAGCTCGGCTCCTACCGCGAGCTCTTCTCCGATCCCCGCTGGCGCCGCAACTCGATCGTCGGCTTTCTGATCGGCTTCGCCGGCATCGTGGGACTCTGGGGGATCGGCTTCTTCAGCTACGACCTGCTCCGCCCCGTCCTGCGCCAGACCTTTGAAGCCCAGGGCCTTTCCGGCGCCGCGCTCGCCGGCAAAATCACCACGTGGATCGGCATCACGAGCCTGCTGCAAAACCTCGGTGGCTTCTTCGGCGTTTACGCCTACACCCATCTCACGAATTACATGGGCCGCCGGAACGCCTTCGCCATCAGCTTCCTCGCCGCGATGGGGATGACCGCCTACACCTTCTGGAACCTGCGCGAAATCAGCCAGATCTTCTGGATGATCCCGCTGATGGGCTTCGCGCAGCTCTCGCTTTTTGGCGGCTACGCGATCTATTTCGCCGAGCTCTTCCCGACGCGCCTGCGCTCGACCGGCACCAGCTTCTGCTACAACGTGGGCCGCTTCGCCGCCGCGGCCGGGCCGTTCACGCTCGGCTATCTCACGAGCGGCGTCTTCGCCGGCAGGCCCGAGCCCATGCGCTACGCCGGCGTCACGGTCTGCCTCGTGTTCCTGGTGGGACTTGCCGCCCTCCCGCTCGCGCCCGAAACCAAGGGCCGCCCGCTGCCGGAATAGCGTATCCTCAGGGGATGCAGAACCGCTCCGTCCCTTGCGATACCGTGCTGCCCCACGTCGTCTACGAAGACGTCGATGCCGCGATCGACTGGCTCACCCACACCCTCGGCTTCCGCGAGCACTTCCGCTACGGCGAGCCGACGCAGGGCGCGCAGTTGCTGCTCGGCCGCGCGTGCATCATGGTGCGAAGCGCCCGCGCAGATAGCGCCAGCCCCGGCGCGCTCGGCAAATGGACGCAATCGGTCACGATTTACCTCGATGACGTCGACGCCCACTGCGCCGCTGCCCGCGCCGCCGGAGCCGCCATCGAGCGCGAGCCCTGGGAGACGGAATACGGCGAGCGCGTGTACCACGTGAAAGACCCCTTCGGCCACTCCTGGGAGTTCTCGCAGCATGTCCGCGATGTCGCGCCGCAGGAGTGGGGCGCGAAGGTGAAGGTCACCCGGTGATCGGGCTACACGATACGCTCGTCACCCGTGAATTTTCGCCGACCTCCGGATCGGCTGTCAATTTTCAATGGGGTCGCTATCTGCATGATCCACAATCAGGAGCCTGACCGGGAGGGCCTTCGCGTCCAGCCTGAGTCCTACTCTCTTGATCGAGGTGAAAATTGAAACGGGTGGATTGTCAGCGGTCGATTGGCTATCGAACAGCACTCGTTGGGGCCCTGGGACGTCGTCCGGGGAAACCTCTAGCGATATGTCAAATTCTCCTTGGAGGCCGGTCCTGTCGATGACTGGCCTGCCAAGGACCATCGAAAGAGCGTTAGCAAAGGCCTCCATTGTGATTTGGCCAGCCTCAAGCCGGCCCGGCGACATCCTCAACCCCTTGATGATTTTTCCTGACTTCACGGCGGCCCTGAGAGCGTCCTCGGCTAATGTTCCATCGGCGTTGTGCCGAGGATCAACAGCGGCCGAAGGCTGGAGTCGCGGGCCGCCCCGGTCGTTTGTGAGCGCGTAGGCGGCTGTGAGAGAATCCTCGAAGTGAACTTGTAGCCGAAATCTCTCCTTCAGCAAGTTCTGTAGCATTATCGGTAGTTGTTCCTGAGCAAATCTGTCTGGCAACTTGCCGACAATGTTGTAGTATTCTGTCTCGAGCCAAGCTGGGCCCTTCACCTGGTACTGCCTGACTCCCCAAGCCTGCATCAGGAGGTATCGCATATTCACGTGCCGATAGCTCACTTGCTGAGGATCGAGGCGCCGGAATACGATTCCGCCAGACTCGACCGGCGCTGCGTGCTTTACCGTGGCAACTTCAAACGTCAGGACCGGCGTTTCCTGTGCCGGAGCAACCGCAAACACACCGACGGCGGCCAAGATGATGGGAGGGCGCAATTTCTGGACAGCCGGTATGTTCATTTCCGTGGGACGTCCAACTGCGGTATCTCAGGAAGGTGCACGGCTAATGCGCTCTCAATCTGCGTCTTTATATTGCCACCATAAGCGCCAATCCATGAGTTCTCGACTCTGCCTTCGCGTGAGATCAGAAGCGTCTCTGGTGTCGCGGAAACCGTCAGCTTCCTGCCGTCAGGTTCGGCCGCATTTGTGTAAACTGGAAATACGAAATTATTCGCTCGAACGTAGTCCGCCAGTCCAGTCTCAGACAGCGAGATGCCGATGACTCGAAACTCCTTGCCTCGTTCCGCAGCTATTGTCCGAATACCTGCCACATTACGGGCGCACCACGCACAGGCAGGCGTAAATATGTAGAGAAGAGTCGGCCGGGAATCCGCTGCCCATTCAATCGTCGCTACGCCTTCCCCGAACCGTGTCGCACGTAGTACGGGCATCAGTCGCCCTTTTGGGTACGGGTTAGGGATTTCTGAAAGCCGCGTGATCGTTACGTGTTGGCGGGTGGCGGCAAGGTACACATTCAGGCTGAGCGAGGTGCCGAGACACGCGAGAACCACCCAGGGAGACCTTGCCGCCATAAGCATTGACTTCCTGTCCATCGCGGCTTTACTGGCAAACGCAGCAGAAGCTGCAGCCGCTGTAAGGTCCTGAGCCGCAGCCGAGATAACAGCTGCCAGACTGCCCGAAAACGCTGCATGCGTTCTGACAGTTATAACTCACGACGGGGTCGCACGGCCCCTGACAGGAGAACGAGCTACCAGCACGCAGCATGGTGTACGCGCCAACGGAAAGAGCAACCATGCCGAGCGCCACGAACGACCGCCACCGCGAGCCGAAATCTGTAGCTTTTTGTAACATCTAAATGCTCCTTTATCTCTCGAATTACCGGGGAGCTGCAATATTACTTGCAACCACGAACAAAAGGTTATTCTAGATCCGAATCGCTGTCAATGTCCGAAGGTGCTGCCCTTTTGGGAAGCCCGGGGGGGGGCACCTTGGGTCCGCGGCAGTATATGCAGCGAGCTCCTGAGATCCTGCCAGGGCGAGAGCCGTTCTATTTGAAACTCCGAAGATTAGGAAGAGCTGGCTGATGTAACTCTTAATAGAGCGCTCGGAAAGCCGTAGCTCATCGGCAATTTCAGATGTACGGAGCCCCCTGCAGACTAGGCGAAGTACCTCACTTTGGCGAGAATTGAGACGAACTATGCGTTGCATAGCAATTATATGGTTCGAATGGGCAGTCGCGACTCGGGTCAACGGTTACTTTGGAGAATTGTACTGCTGGCAGGTGCCAAGGTCAATTCTCATTTGACTTATGCGTCATTGAGGCGTTCGGATTGATAGCCGGTATGGGAACTCTTTGTGAGCCCAAAGCATCCTATGCTGTCCCTGTGCATTTGCCGATCAGGCCCTTGCGTCGATATTCAATTTGATATATCGTACGATACATCATGAGCAAGTACCGCTGGTGGGAATCCCAAGGCCCCTTCCCTTTTACCGGCTTCCCCTGGACCGGCTTCTCCGCCTTCGGCCGCCACCGCTTCTTCGAAAACGGTGAAATCCGCCTAGCCATCCTCTCGCTCCTCGCCGACGGTCCCAAGCACGGCTATCAGCTCATGAAGGAAATGCAGGAGCGCTCCGGCGGCATGTACCGCGCCAGCGCCGGCAGCATCTATCCCACCCTGCAACAACTCGAAGACGAAGGCCTCGTCGAGGCCGAAACCGCCGGCGGCCGCCGCGTCTACCATCTGACCGGCCAAGGCCGCCGCGAGCTCGACGCCGACCCCGACGCCGTGCGCGGCATCTGGGAGCGCGCCGAGCAGTGCGAAAACTTTGGGAAGTTTCTGCGGCCCGAAACCATCGCCATCCTGCCCTGGGTTTCGGCATTGGTTAAAGCCGCGATGCAGGCCGCCTTGCGCGGCGATCCCGAGCGCGTGCGCAAAATTCTCGACCGTGCCAAGGATGAACTCGAGATGATTTGAGGAGGAGTAATGGGGATCGGCATTCGCATCGAAGATCTGCGGAAAGTCTACGACTCGCCGCCGCCCGCCGCGGCCCGCACCGGCTTCGGCATGGCCCAGCCACGCGGTGGACCGAAAGAGAAAAAGAAATTCCAGGTGGTCGCACTGGATGGCATTTCGCTCGAAATCCACGCCGGCGAGCTGTTCGGTCTGCTCGGACCGAACGGCGCCGGTAAGTCCACCACCATCGGCATACTCACCACCCGCATCCGCCCCACCAGCGGCCGCGCCTTCATCGGCGAGCACGACGCGTGGCAGGAGCAGGTGGCCGCCAAGCGACTCATCGGCGTCGTGCCCCAGCGCCCCAACCTCGATTTCGCCCTCACCGCGCGCGAAATTCTCGTCTTTCACGGCGCCTATTTCGGCCAATCC
>DATGMB010000122.1:0-6304 GCA_035293845.1 Bryobacteraceae bacterium | reverse complement strand
GCGGCCGAAGCGCAGATGTGGATGATCGAAGGCATCGCGGGCGGGATCGGGCCGTGGTGGCACATTGTGGGCGCGGCGCCCGAGGACCGGCGGATGTTCCGCACGCCCGAGCGCATCTTCGAGTGGCACCGCGCGAATCAGCAGTACCTGACAGACCGGCGGCCGGTGGCGGCCGTGGGACTGGCCTGGTCACAGCGCAACACGGATTATTTTGGGCGGGACGACGCGGCCGCGCTCGTCGATGCGCCGTATCGCGGCTGGATGCAGGCCCTCATCCGCGCGCGTATTCCATACCTGCCGGTGAACCTCGCGGATGTGGCGGCGCAGCGGGAGGAATTCGCGGTGCTGATCCTGCCCAATCTCGGCGCGATGACGGCCGACGAGGTGGAGGGTGTTCGCGAATTCGCGCGCCGCGGCGGCGCCGTGATCGCGAGCGGCGCGACCAGCCTGTACGACGGTTCCGGCGATCCCCGTCCGGATTTCGCGCTGGCGGACCTGTTCGGCGCGCACGCGCCCGCCGCCGATTTCGGACGCCGCCCGCCGCAGCAGGTCCACACGTATCTGCGGATCGCAAGCCGGCACGCGGTCCTGCGGGGGTTCGAGGATACCGAGATCATCCCCTTCGGCGCTGCGCTCGTCCCGATGCAGACCGATGCCGGCGTGACGGCGCCGCTCACGTACGTGCCGCCGTTCCCCGTGTTTCCGCCGGAAACCGCGTGGATGCGCACGCCGAAGACGGATATTCCCGGACTCATCCTGAACGGTCGCGTGGCCTACCTGCCCGCACCGCTTGATGCCATTTACGCGCACGGGAACCTGCCCGATCATGCAAACCTGCTCGCGAACCTGGCCCGCTGGGCGGCGGGCGACCGCATCGGCTTTGCGCTGGAGGGCGCGGGCCTGATCGATTGCCACGTCTACCGGCAGGCGGGCCGCACGATCGTGCACCTGGTGAATCTCACGAACGAGGCGGCGTGGCGCGCGCCGATGGAGGAGTTCATCCCGGTGGGGCCGTTGCGGCTGCGGGTCCGGCTGCCACGGAATGCGCCCGCCCGCGCGGAGTGCCTGGTTTCACGAGGCTCGCTGCCCGTCAGCGTGCGGCAGGGCTGGGCGTCGGTCGAAATCCCGCGGGTTCTCGATCACGAGGTGGTGGTGCTGGCTGCCGGGTGACCGCCGTTTACGGCAGGTCACGCCCGCGGGCGTGGCCGCGCCTGATTCGCGGGGGCGCCCCACCTGGCGCATCATGCGCCAGCGGAGTTGAGCGCATGCTGTAAACAAGGGACTTCCGCTCGCGCGGCCGCGCATTATGCGCGGGCCGGAGTCTTGGGGCTGCCAGAGCGGGGCCGGGCGGCCGCCCGTGAGTATGCGGGATTTCGTGGCGCCGGCTACAAGGGCGGCGGGCCGGAATAGCAGGCCGGGCTTGCCGGAGGAACGGCGCGGCTTGGCGCGGGTGAGGGCGGCCGGGGCACCGATGGGGAAGAACGGGTCGGCGCCCGCCCGTGCGGAGTGCCCCGACCTTACGGACCGCGCCGCCCGCCGGCGTGCGGCAGGGCTGGGGGTCGTGCCCTGGCTGCCGGGTGACCGCCTTTTAGGACAGATGCCGCGCCAGAAACGGCAGGCCGAGCTTGCCGGAGAAGCTGTGCGGGGCATCGAAGGTCTCCTGGCCGGCCAGATCGCCGGCGCCGAATACTTCGTAGACGCGCTTGACGCGGGCGAAGCTGTCGCGGCTGGCGGCGATGGGGAAGATCGGGTCGCGCTCGCCCGATTCGGCAAAGAACGGCCGCGGCGCGATCAGGCCCGCGACATCGTACATCTCGGCCCAGTTCAGGATGCCGGGCACGTAGTTATCGATGCAATGCGAAACGCTCATGATGCTTTCGCGGAAGGTGTTCAGGCTGCAACTGGCGAAGGCAGCGCGGATGCGCGGCTCGAGGGCGGCGGCGAACAACGTGACGGTGCCGCCGCCGGAAATTCCCATGCAGCCGACGCGGCGGGCGTCGAGCTCCTTGCGGGTGGCGATCCAATCGATGGTCCGCCTCACGTCATAGGTGCGCCATCCGATCATGGTCTGGCCGAGCAACAGCGCCGACCCGGCGGCCGGCTGGCAGGCGCTGGCGCCGGCGCCCTTGGCGGCCGTAACGGCGTCGCGCCGGCAGCCGAACGCCATAGGCTCGATGGCGACGGCGGCCATGCCGTGCTCCGCCACCTGCACAGCGTAGTCGTACTGATAGCCGACCTTCACGGTGCGGTCGCGCCCGTCTTCCTCGATGCCGACGATGTCGTTCACGCCGCGGCCGTGGCCGGGAATGCAGATGACCGCGGGGTGCGGCGCGGTGGCCGCTTTGGGGGTCAGAAGATAGCCGAGCACGGCCAGGCCCGGCCGGCTTTCGAAGACGAACTTCTCGCGCGTGTAGCCGGGGAAGTCGCGCACTTCCAGCGTTTCCGGCCGGAGGGGCGAGGGCTGCGCGGGCAGCGGGCCCAGCAGTTCGGCAATTTTGGCGCGGAGCGTCTGCTGCCACTCGATGGCGGCCTCGCGGGTCTGCGCCCGGAAGGTGAGTCGCAGCGGCGCGGCATCGTGCAGCTTTTTGGTGATCCGCACGGGATCGAACGCAGCCATATCGACCTTATTCTCCACTCCATCGAGGGCGCTGGCGTATTTGCGGGCGGCGGGCTGGGCCGGTGCGGACTGCGCTGCGTCCAATGCGGCGGCCGAGGCCAGGGCGGCCTTGCCGAGCTCGCGGCGGTTGATGCGCTTGCCGATTCCGGACATGCTGCTCATTTTACGCCCGGGCGCGACCGCATTTCCCTTGATACCACCGCCGCCGTAACGGTGACGCCGGTCGGGACCGGCACGGCGGTGCTCTCCCTGACCCCACCGGCTGGCGCTCCCGCCGCCGCGAGCGGCGCGCAGATCCTATACACCGTCACGGAGCCGGACCTCTATCTTCCCAACGTAAACATCGGGGTCAATTTCCAGGCGCCGCTCCAGGTGCGCCTCGCCAGCCGGATTCCGGCGCCCCCAACCGACCTGACGCTGACCATCATGGGCGACTTCGGCATCAGCATCAGCAACGGCGGCACACTGGTCAGTTATCCCAACACGATCCAGGTGGTCATCCCCGCGGGACAACACCTGTCGAAGCCGTTTTCTGTCCAGGGCACCGCGCTCACCACCGCAACCCTGCACGTCAGCGCGCCGGGGCTGACCGCGGGTTACGCCAACGTGCATGTCCTCGCGCCGACCTTTGTCTTCCAGCAGGCTTCGTCCACTCAGAGCGTCGCCCTGACCGCCGGCGGCTCGACGAATCTGACGATCTTGCCCGCCGTGCTGCCTCTCGGGACGCCAACGGCGCCGGGTATGGCGATCGGCGGCGGGCTGGCGTTCCCGGTCTCTTTGGGCATCAGCGTGGGGACGCCATCGGTGGTCAGTGCCCCATCCGGCGTGACGCTTCATCCCGGCGATCAGCAGGCCACCATCACGGTGCACGGGCTCGCTCCCGGCAGCAGCTATGTGGCGCTAACTCCGACCAGCGTGTACGGCATTCCGAATGCCCAATCGTCGGTGAATCTGGCGGTCTCAGCGGCGCATTAACCGGGGCCCGGGAACCGAACGGGCGGTTCCCGGTAGATCGTCGCCTGGGCGCATCCCCGGTATAATAAGTCCGACCGGCATTCGATACCCGTTCTGGAGACTGAAGATCATGTTCTTGCGTTCCTTACTCGGCTTTTTCCTCCTGATTCCGGCGTTTGCCGCGGACCCGGCGCTGGTGGTCGACCGCGGGCTGCCGCAGGCCAATCTCAACAACGCCTCCGGCCCGGTACGCAGCAACGTGCGCTGGGGCAACCATGCGCACGGCTTCCTCGGCGACGATTTCAGCATCGGCCTGCCCGGCGAGCGCTGGGTGATCGATTCCATCCGTACGTGGGCCGTTCCCGGAACGGCGGAAATCCACTATGCGCACCTGGGGGACTTTTACCAGGACGTGCGGCTGCACTTCGGCACCGGGGACATCACGCCGATCGCCACGGCGCAACTCACCGCCGGCAGCGACGAGACGAGCAACCCGAACGTGCGGATCTCGGATGCCTCCGCCTCCGGCGCGCTGCTCTACGAGGATTTCGGCACGCCTCTGCCCGTGTGGCAGATCGATTTCACGAACCTGAATCTCGCGGTCGATGGCGGCGTGAAGTACCGCTTCGGCGTCTGGGGCAACGGCCGCCCGGTGCCGGGCCGGGACGGGAAGACCTTCCAGTGGCTCAACCATGCCTCGAATGCCGCCCTCAGCGGCGCGCCACAGGATGGCGCCGATGGCGTGATGCTGCTGTTCGACGCTGCCGGGCGCTACGAAGGCACATTCGATGGCAAGGGGAACGGCTGGGACAAGAGCTCGGATATCAACGTCCAGGTTTTCGCGCACCGGGTTGAAACGGGGCCGAAGACGAGGAACTGAGCGACCACCTGTAGGGGCCGGCTGCGGCCGGCCCGCCGCCGCCTTCGCCGTTCACTCTCCGTCATGCCATACTGTCGGAGTCATGCGGACGCTCTCCCTTCTTTTCGCCGCCACGCTGGTTTTCGCTCAGCCGCCGGCGCGGCTCGCGCCAGGCTACGATTCACTTCAGCCCGCATCGCTCCGGGCCGATCTCACGTTCCTTTCCTCCGATGCGCTCGACGGGCGGCGCTCGCTCGAACGCGGCAGCGAAGTCGCGATCCAGTGGATCGCCAGTGAATTCGCCAAAGCCGGGCTGAAGCCGCTGATGGGCGATTCCTACCTGCAGCCGGTGCCGCTGATCGAATTCACGGCCGACCGCAACCTGACCACCCTCACGATTTTCCGCGACGGCCGCAGCGAAATCTTCCGCGCGCCGGACGCCGCGGCCAATTTCCCTCGCGAAGCCACCGTGAGCGGACCGGTGGTGTTTGCCGGGTACGGCATCACCGCGCCGGAGCTGAATTACGACGACTATGCGGGTATCGACGCCCACGGCAAGATCGTCCTTCTCTTCAACCACGAGCCGCAGGAGGACGACGCCGCGTCGGTGTTCAACGGCAAGGGCAACACGCGCTACGCCAATAACAACTACAAACTGTTCAACGCGGCCCGCCATGGCGCGGTGGCGGTGATCACCATGCCGGAACCCAACCACCAGGGACCGGTGCGCGTGGCCACGCAGTTGCAGCCGGCGCGAAACGCGCAAGGACAGCTCATGCTGCGACCGCGGAGAGCCACCCAAATGCTCGCCGAAGGCGGCCCCGATATCCCGCTCTTCACCGCCGGGGCGCCGGTTTCCTCGGCCCTGTTCGCCGCGGCCGGCAAGCAGGCTGCCGACGTCCAGACCGCCATTGACGCCAAGGGCGCGCCCGCGTCGTTCGAAATCCCCGGCGTCCGCGTGGAGCTCCACACCGCGACGGCCGAACTGCGGCGCGGCACGTCGTTCAATGTCGCCGGGCTGATCGAAGGCAGCGACCCCGCGCTCAAGGCAGAAACGATCGTCTTCAGCGGCCACTTCGACCATGAAGGCACCGGACCCGCCGGTATCTTCCATGGCGCGGACGACAACGGCTCGGGCACCGTGGGCGTGGTGGCGCTGGCCCACGCCTTTGCGGCCAATCCGGCGAAACCGCGCCGCTCGCTGCTGTTCATCGTCTTCGCCGCCGAGGAGCGCGGCCTGCTCGGGTCGTATTATTACGTGAGCCATCCGCTGCGCCCGCTGGCCACCACGCGCGCGCAGATCAACTTCGACATGATCGGCCGCAACGAGGCCGCGGACCCGCGGGTCATCACCGAAATCTCGCCCGATACCCGAAACCAGCTCGGCCTCATCGGCACGCATTACACTCCCGATTACCGCGAGACCGTGGAGCGGCAGGACAAAATCGTCGGCCTCGATCTCACCTACAAATGGGATCGCGATGCGTACAACCAGATCCTCTTCCGCAGCGATCAGTACCCGTTCCTGCTGCACGATATCCCCGCCGTGTGGTGGTTCACCGGCTTCCATCCCGATTACCACCAGGTCACCGACACGGTGGAGAAAATCAACTTTGAGAAGATGGCGAAAATCCTGAAACTTGCGTACCTGAGCGGCTTCGAATTCGCCGACGAACAGAATCCGCCGCGTCTTGAGCCGCGAGCCAAGGCAAACTGAGCCGCGAACTTGGCATTTCACGTGTTCGCAGTCTCATGGAGGGTTCCCCCATGAGCGGACACGAACGAACCTTTACGGTCAAAGCGCCGCCCGAAGAGGTGTGGCGCTATCTCTCCAGCGTCTCCAATCTGCCGGATTTCGTACCTTACCTCGAATC
>DATGMB010000121.1:0-30245 GCA_035293845.1 Bryobacteraceae bacterium | reverse complement strand
GCGCTGGCCGAGCCGCGCGCGTAAGAGTCCGGCTCGGCCGCGGTTCGCGCTACAATTCCGGCATGACCAAAGTCCGCTGGGGCATCCTCGGCGCCGCGCGTATCGCGATCAACCGCGTGATCCCCGCCATGCAGCAGTCCGAGCTCTGCGACGTCGTCGCGATCGCCGCGCGCGACCCCGACCGCGCCCGCGATGCCGCCCGCCAGTTCGGCATCCCCAAAGCCTACGGCAGCTACGACGAACTGCTCGCCGATCCCGAAATCGAAGCGGTCTACAACCCGCTGCCCAATCACCTGCACGTGCCGCTCTCCATCCGCGCCGCCGAGCGCGGTAAGCACGTGCTCTGTGAAAAGCCCATCGGACTCAACACCGCGGATGCCCTTGCTCTGCTCGCCGCGCGCGACCGCACCGGCGCCGTCATCGGCGAAGCGTTCATGATCCAGGTGCATCCGCAATGGGTGCGGACGCGCGAACTGGTCCGGGCCGGACGCATCGGCACGCTGCGCCACGCCATGGGCTCGTTCGGATATTACAAAGACGACCCCGCCAACATCCGCTATATCCGCGAATTCGGCGGCGGCGGGCTGCTCGATATCGGCTGCTATCCGATCAAGACCTCGCGCATGATTTTTGGCGAAGAGCCGGCGCGCGTCGCCGCGACGCTGGTGCGCGATGCTGCCAGCGGGGTCGACACGCTCGCGTCCGCCATCCTCGAATTTCCCTCCGGTCATGCCATCTTTACCTGCGGCACCGAAGTGGCCGGCAACCAGAGCATGCAGTTTTTCGGCACCGCCGGACGGATCGAGCTCGAAGTGCCCTACAACGCCCGTCCCGGCGGCGCCTCACGCATCCGCATCGATGACGGCCGCGACCCATACGGCAGCGGCCTCACGGTGGAAGAATTCCCGCCGTGCGATCAATACACGCTGCAGGGCGACGCCTTCAGCCGCGCGGTGCGCGATGGCTCGCCGCCGCCCGTGCCGCTGGAGGATTCGGTGAAAAACATGGCCGTCATCGACGCGGTTTTCCGCGCCGCAGAAAGCGGCCAATGGGAGAAGCCGCAGATTGGCATGGCGCATGCATTGTAATCGACGCGGCCGAAGGAGCACCCTATGACCAATGTCACCCGCCCCTGTCCGCAATGCGGCGCTGTAAACCGCATCCCCTCCAACCACCTGGCCGACCAGGGGCGCTGCGGCAATTGCAAGCAGACGCTTCCCGCGGTCGATTTTCCCGTGGAAGCCGGCCCGCGGCTGTTCGATGAGGTCGTGGCCACGTCCAACGTTCCGGTGCTCGTAGATTTCTGGGCCTCCTGGTGCGGCCCGTGCCGCATCGCGGCGCCGGAGATCAGCGCGCTCGCGCGTGAAATGGCCGGCCGGGCCGTGGTCCTGAAGATCGACACCGAGGCGCATCCCGAAATTGCCGAGCGCTACCGGGTCCAGGGCATCCCGAACTTCATCGTGTTCCATAACGGGCGGCTGGTGATCCAACGCGCCGGCGTCACCCCGCGAGCGGAAATGCGCCGCTGGCTCGAAGCCGCCGAACAGCCCCGGCCCGCCTGAGCGCCGCGTAACCGCACCGCTCCCTGGCGATCGCGGCTCTATTTGGCCCGCGTTTATACTCAAGGCCAGGAGCTGCTTATGGAAATCGTCGCCCTGCTCTTTCCGGACCTCGATCAGATGGATCTCACCGGCCCGTTCGAGGTCCTCTCGCGGCTGCCGGGCGCGCGCGTCAAACTTGCGTGGAAGGAGCTGACACCGGTTCGCGATGTGTTCGGGCTCGCGCTCACCCCAACGACGCTGCTGCCCCACGCCCCGGAATCGCCCGATATTCTGCTGGTGCCCGGCGGCCGCGGCCAGTTGCCGCTGATGGACGACGAACCAGTCCTCCAATGGCTGCGCGTCCGCGCGGCACATGCCCGCTACATTCTTTCCGTCTGCACCGGCGCCCTGACGCTTGGCGCCGCGGGACTCCTGCGCGGCCGCCGCGCCACCACGCATTGGAACTCGGTTCACCTGCTGCCGTACTTCGGCGCGACGGCGGAAAACGCGCGGGTCGTGGTCGACGGCAATCTCATCTCGACCGCTGGCGTGAGCGCCGGGATCGACGGTGCCCTGGCCGTAGCCGCGTTGCTGGCCGGCGAGCCCGCCGCCCAGCGCATCCAGCTCGAAATGCAGTATGCCCCGGAGCCGCCGTTCCACTCCGGCACGCCCGAGCAATCGCCCGCCGCGGTCCGCGATGCGGCGCACCAAGCCGCCGCAGGGATTACTGCCGCGCGCGTCGAAGCGGCGAAACGGGCCGCGAAACGGCTCGGCGTGGCCGGCGCGCCGGCCCAGGCACGCCGCCACGATGGAAGTTGACCCGAAAGAGGCGACTCGCTAGAGCCATCGGCCTGGCCGCGGCAGCCGGCGCCGGCATCGGCGTGAATCTGCCTCCATCGCCGGTCCCGGTCTCTAGAAGAACCACTTCAACGCAAACTGCAGGTTCCTGGCGCCCTGCGATTGATTCACCACGCCGGTCGGTATACTCGCCGTATAACCCGGGTCCGTCCCGTACCTTGACTTATCGATCCCGCCGCCGGGAAATACATCGGTCGCGTAACCCGAGACTCCGAAAATCGGCGTGTTGAACGTGTTGATCGCGTCGAACCGGAACTCGACCCACTGATGCTCGGTAATCGGGAACTTCTTCGACAGGCTCATGTCGATCTGCTTCAGCCCCGGGCCGCGCTCGGTCGAGATGCCGCAACTGCCGAGATGCCCCGGCGCCGGAATCGCCATCGTGGTCGGATCGAACCACACATAGCCGCCGCCTACGAAGTTCTTGTAGGGCGTCGCTTTGGCCGGCTCCAGGCAGTCCGGACGCGGCTGGAAATACGCGCCGGTCGGGTCGTAGCCGAACTGGATCATCGAAATCGGCAGCCCGCCGTGCACGCTGGTCACCAGGTCGTAGTGCCAGTTGCCGATGATCCCGTTCAGCGCCTTATTGCTCGTGCTCTTGAACGGCAGGTCGTAATTGAGATAGCCGCTGAAGACGTGAGCGATATCGGCGTCGCACAGGCCGTAGTCGAGTGCGACGTTATACACATAAGATTGGAACGCAACGTCCGCCGTGGTCTGCGCAATCGCCGCGTTGCCGTATCGGCCGTAGTAGCCCTGGTTGTTGGTCAGGCACTTCGACCACGTGTAGTTGAACTGGAACGCGAGCCCTTTGGCCAGCCGCTCCTGCGCGGCGACCTGCAGGCCGTTGTAGTTTTGGATCGCGGTCGAGGTATTCAGGCGCTGCTGCCCTGTGCCGTCGAATTTCAACGTGGGATTGCCGGCCAGATACGGGCCGGGCCGGGATGTCCCATCCGGATTCAACAGATTCTGCCCCATGTTATAGATCGCGGCCAAGTGATCGGAATGCTGGCCGACATAGCCGGCTTGCAAGGTGAAGGAATTGGTGAGCTGCCGCTGCAGCGTCACGTTCCACTGATTCGACACCGCCGGCCGGTAGTTGGGATCGGTGGCGTGGATGCGGACGCCAGCGAAGCAGGATGCCGGGGCCGAGGTCACATTCTGCACGGTGCAGCCGCCGGTCGCGCCGAGCGCCGCGAAGCCCTGGTCGAGCGTAACCTGGTTCCCCGGGATCGCGCCGAGCGAATTGGCGGCGCCCCACTGCCCCACCAGGTCGATATTCCACGGCGCATTCGTTGCCAGCCGGTTGAACTCGCCGGTTCCCTCCGCGAAACTGGACCGCGAAAACGCCGCGCGGATCACCGTTTTTTCGTCCAGGCTATAAGCGGCGCCGAGCCGCGGCAGAAAGTTGGCGATGCCGTTGTACTGGTTGTAGAGCGCGCGGCTGTTGCCGTTCTGCCCGGCCAACTCGATCTGCCCGCTGTACTCGCCGAAGTTCGTCATGCGGTCGTGCACTTCGTAAATTGGCGTGAAAAGCTGCCACCGGACGCCGTAATTCACCGTCAATTTGCTCGTCACCCGCCAATCGTCCTGCACGAACAGGCCGATCGCATTGTTGCGCTGCCCAACCGTTCCCGCGAACCCCAGCCCGTAACCCATGTAGGACGGCAGCCCGAGGAAGAAATCCGCCTCCGAGTAACCCGTGTAAGTGCCGTTGAACCCGATCTGCCCGGCCGCGCCGTCGCTGCTCGTGGCGGGGATGTAGTTATTGCGGTAGCGGATCGCCTGCACCCCGAACTTCACCATGTGCTGCCCGTGGTTCCAGATGGCGGTATCGGCAATCTGAATCGCGGTCTGGTGAAAGATCTCCGGCCCATCCACCGTGCCGAACGCGAACGGCCCGTTTAACTGCCCGCCGAGGCGCGAACTCGCGAAGGAGAGGCCCGGCAGATACGGCGTGGGCTGGCCCGGAATCAGATTGGCGCCGGCGTTGGTGGTCAACGCCTGGACGTTGGCCTCCGCCGGAAAGTAATTCATGCCCACGCGGAAGTCGTTTACCAGCGACGGCTTGACCGTACGAGTGTAGTCGAACACCGATTGCTGCAGCGGAAAGAGGTTGCTGCCGGCGCCGCTATAGAGCAGCGCGTCGCTGTTGACGATCGGATTTTCGATGTGCTGCTGGGAATACCGCGCGAAAAACCGGTCCTTATCGCTGGGCGCCCAATCGACCTTCACGTCGCCCTGCTTGCCGTGCGTGTAGTTCTGCACTACGTTATTGAGGTTGTTCGAGGTCCCGCCCGCCAGGCCCGGCAGATTGGGCTTCGGCAGGGCGGCCGCGATTTTCAGCGCCGTGGGGCTGATCCCGCTGATGCACGGGTCCACGCCCATCTTCTGCCCCGCGCCGCAGATGGCCGCCTTCGTCAAATCGGACGGCATCGGCACGTTGGTTCCGGGATAGTGCAGCGAAATGCCGAGATCGCTCAGGTTGCCGCTGGCGTCCTGCGCCGTGAATGTGGTTTGCGGCGTCGCGCTGGCCGGGAGATCGAAGCGCGAGCCCTGGTAATCCGCGAAGAAGAACAGCTTGTCGCGCCGGATCGGCCCGCCGACGGTGCCGCCGAACTCGTTCCACCGCTGCCGCGGCGTGGGCAGGCCGTTAAAGTTGTTCGACCACTCGTTGGCATTGAAGAAGTCGTTGCGGAGGTACTCGAAAGCATTGCCGTGGAACTGGTTCGTGCCGGATTTCAGGCTTACGCTGATCACCCCGCCCAGGAACTGCCCCAGTTCGGCGCTCGGGTTGTTGGTAATCACGTTGAACTGCTGGATGGCGTCCACGTTCGGCGAGTAGGCCACATTATTGTCCACGAACTCGGTGTTCTCCATGCCGTCCAGCAGGTAATAGTTGGCCTGCTCGCGGTTGCCGTTCAGGTTCGGCCGCGCCGCATTGAACGTCTTCTGGCCGGTGTTGAAAGACGCCGGACTGATGGTCGCCGCGCCTGGAACGAGCAGCGCCAGTTGATTGTAGTTGCGCGTTTCGAGAGGCAGGTTGGCAATGGCGTGCGCCTCCATCACGGTCCCGACCTCGGTGGTCTGCGTCTGCAGCACCGGCGCTGCGGAGGTCACCTCCATCAACTGCGAGACCTGACCGATCTCCATCCGGAAATCGACCGTCGCCGTCTGGTTCAGCGCCAGGTCGAACGCCGGACGTACCGCGCCCTGGAACCCGGCCGCCTCGACCCGCACCTCGTAGCGCCCGATGGCCAGACGCGCCAGGGTGTAAATCCCCGCCTCATTGGTTTGCGTCCTGGATACCGTGCCGCGGTCGACATCCTTCGCGGTCACGCTTGCGCCCACGATGGCCGCGCCGGAAGGATCGGTCACTTTACCGGTGATGGCGCCGGTGACCTCCTGCGCCATGGCTGCCGGTGTGAACGCTGCCTGCGCGAGCGACGCCACCAGCGCCGCTGCCACTGCCAAGAATCGGTTGCTTCGGATATCCACTTCGTGACCCCCTGCGAAATTTCGCGAGTTCCTGGATATGCTGGCGCCGGCGTGCGGTGCTGTCCAGTTCGGAACGGTTCGTTACGCCATCGAACATGGGCCGGAGGTAAGGGCCCGGTGCTCAGCGCCCGACGCGGCGCCGCTCGCCGGCCGCGTTCACCAGCGCCTGGACCGGCCGCACCGCCGCCAGGATGACCTCCGCAACCGGCTGGCCGAGCGCCGCGAGCGCCTGGTTCTGCCGCGCGACCCAATCCGCCGGCGCCGCCGTTCCGCTCTCCAGGTAATCCAGCGCGCGCAGCCCGATCTGTCCCACGGTCTTCAGGTTCTGCGAAAGCGGAACCAGCTCCGCGAGCAGGCTGTTGCCCGCAACCATCGGCTGAAATTGCGCGTCATTCGCCATCCACTCGGTGAGCCGCGCCCGCAGCCGCTCGAGATCTCCCTTGGTCCGCGCCGCAGCGGCCAATTGCAGCCGCCGCACCGGTTCGCTCTCCGGCCGCGCCGCATCCACGAAGCGGTTCAGCGGCGTCAGCGTCGTATAGTGCTGGGCGGCGCTCCGCACGTCGTGGCCGCCGGCCTCTGCGGCCTCGCCCAGCACGCGCAGCGGGTCCACCGGCCCGCCGCCGGACAGCCGATCGAGCATCGGCAGGTAATTGGCCCGGTCCTGAATGCCCGTCCAATCCAGCCAGCGGCCGACGGCTTCCATGCGCGCATACATCGAGTTCACATCCGTCGTCGTCTTCGGCGACCAGAACCGCTCCGCGATGGCCGCCATTCGCGGCCAGATGCGGGAATCCACGGTCTCGGCGCTGACAAATTCCGACCACATGCAGGCCTCGCCGCCCAGAATCCCCGGCGCGTCGCCGGGATCGACTGCGTAATGCTTGCTGGCCGGGTTCAAATAGTTCAGGTAATAGCCGTAGGAAAGAATCCCGCGGTAACCCTGCGCCACCGCGGCGCCCAACGCGTCCGGCCCGCGCCAGGACTGGATCACGCTATCGGTCGCGAGGCCCGGCGCCAGCACCTCATCCCACCCGACCAGGCTCTTGCCGTGCGCCTTCAGGATGCCCTGCAGCCGCAGGTTGAACTGCGGCTGCAGTTTCTGCGCCGCCGGGTCCGCCACTTCGTCGCCGCCGATGTGCCAGCACGGGTCAGGAAACAGCGGCACCATTTCGCCGATGAAGGCGTCCAGAAACGTGTACAGGTCCTCGCTCGCCGCGTTCATCACCGGCGGGAAGATGCCGAAGTCGCGCTCGATCCGGTAGGGCCCCGGCGTCGCCGCGAGCTGCGGCATGCCTACAAACCACGCCGTGGTGTGGCCCGGCATGTCGAATTCCGGGATCACGCGAATGCCACGGTCGCGCGCATAGGCCACCACCTGCCGGATCTGGTCGTGCGTGTAGTAATTCCCATCCGATCCCTGCTGCTGGAGCTGCGGAAACAGCTTGCTCTCGACCCGGAACCCCTGGTCGTCGGAAAGATGCCAGTGGAGCACGTTCAGCTTGACCGCCGCCATCGCGTCCAGGTTGCGCAGCACCACATCGACGGGCATCCAGTGCCGCGAAATATCCAGCATCAGCCCGCGCCAGGGATACCGCGGATGATCCTCGATGTGCACGGCCGGCGCTTCGAAACCGTCCGCTCCGGTGGCGATGAGCTGTGCGAACGTCTCGAAGCCGCGCAGCACTCCGGTCGCCGTGGGCGCCGTCAGTTGCGCGCCGTCCGGGGTCACGTCGAGGGTGTACGATTCGTCCTCGCCCAGAGTGGGCCAGTCCGGAGCCGGCGCCTGGCAGGTAATCGCGAGCGCGGCGCCGCCGCCGGTGAACGGTATCCCGGTCTGTTTCGCGATCCGCGCCCGGAAGCGCGCCACCGCCGCGTCCGGGCATCCGCTGTTCCGGATATCGAACCCCTGCCCGATGCTGAGCCGCCCGGCCGTCCGGGTCATCTTCCAAGGCAGCGGCATCAATGCGCCCGGGGCCGCGGTCGCCGCGGCCAGCAGAAGAACGAATCGACTCATACCCTCCACTCTTACCGCACTCAGGAACCCTCCGCGTCTCCGGGTCTCTGCGTCAAAGAGAAGGGTGCGCTCTTCGCGGGCTAACTGTCCAGTTCTCAACCGTTGCCGGACCGTTCGTAACGTGTTTCGAACGTGAGCGTCTGTTACAATCAGTCGCAGAATTTTCATGGCAGACGGGGTCCACACGCCGCTGGCGGCTGAACGTATCCGGGAGGAGCTCGCGCGCGTCCTCAGCAGCCACGAATTCCGCACCAGCAAGCGCTCACAGGATTTTCCCCGGTATGTCGTCGAGCACACGCTGGCCGGGGAAGCCGAGGTTCTTAAAGAGCGCACCATCGGGATCGAAGTGTTCGGCCGGTCCACCAGCTACGACCCCGGCGACGATGCGACCGTCCGGGTCAAAGCCGGCGAAGTACGCAAACGGCTCGGCCTCTATTATTCCGGCCAGGGCGCGCAGGATCCGGTTCGCATCGAGCTGCCCTCCGGCACCTATGTCCCGGAATTTCACGCGGCGCCGGAGCGCGAACCGGCGCCGCAGACTCCCGCCGCAGTGCCGGCGCCGGCGCCCCCGATCGTGCTGGACGGCAGGAGCGGCCCGCGGGTGAGCCTCAAGCTCGCCCTGGCCGTCGCGTGCCTCGCGCTGGCCCTGGTCGCCTTTCTGACGGTCCGATTCCTCGGCCGCGCCACAGTGCTCGATCAGTTCTGGGCGCCGGTGCTGGAAGGCCGGCAGCCGGTGCTGGTCGGCGCGGCATTCGTCCCCGTGTGGAATCTCGACCGCGACCCGGCCACGGGCGGCATTCCGCGGCCCCAGGATTTCGTTCCCCTCAACGACCAGTTTGTCGGCGGAGGCGACCTCCTCGCCACGTCCCGCCTTTCCGCGATGCTGACCCGCATGAAACGCGCGTATCGCGTGAAGGTCGGCAACGATGTGTCTTTCGCCGACCTGCGCAACGGACCGGCGGTGCTGGTCGGCTACTCGTACACGCGATGGCGCGACATTTCGGCGCAGATGCGATATTTCATCGACGGCACGCGGCGGCCCGTCGGCATCACGGATAACGGCAAGCCGACCGCGTGGTCCCTCCCCGACCTGCCGCCCGACCGCCACACCACCGAGGATTACGCCATTGTCTCCCGCGTGTTCCACCCCGACACGCACGCGATGCTGGTCGAACTGGCCGGCATCCTGCAATACGGCACCGATGCCGCGGGCGACCTGGTGACCAACCCCGACCTGCTGGCCGAAGCCCTGCGCGATGCGCCCCCGGGATGGCAGACGAAGAACCTGCAATTGGTCCTGCACGTGAAGGTGATCGCCGGCGCGCCGACTTCGCCGAAGGTGGTGAAGACGTACTTCTGGTAGGGACGTTCCGTTCAGCCGGTCACGGGCGGCGTACTTCGGCATCGATGCGGGCCACGAACAGGTACAGGCCGGCGCAGGCGAGGAATAGCAGCCCCGAAATGATCGCGCCGGGCACCGCGGCTTCGCGGTGACCGGCGAGGAACGATTCGAGCGTCGCCGAAAGAAGCCAGATCTGCACAATGAGGAGCACAACGATCAGGACCATCGCGCCATCGATGGCCGTGAGTCCGCGGCCTTGCGGGGCTTTGCCGTTCATGAAACCTCTACACCGGTGGCGATGATCCGTCCGTGCGCGTGTTCCAGGGAGATACGCGGCAGCGGACGCTGCGGCGGGCCCTGCAGAACCGACCCATCCGCAATGGCGAAAAAGCCCTGGTGGCATGGACATTCGAGACGCTCGTGCGCGGGCTCATAATAAACCGCGCAGGAAAGGTGCGTGCACTTCTGGCTGTAGGCGACGTACGAATCCGCAGTGACCCGCACCAGGATGCACGGATCTTCCGGCGTGGGAAACGCGAACAGCTTGACGCCGCCCACCGGGATCTCGCCGGCCGCGGCGATTTCCCGGCGCGCGTACCGGGGCGCGCGGTAAAACCAGGACTTGACGAGGATCCACAGGTTGCCGACCAGCATGGCGAAGCTGGTGAGCGTCAGAAATTTCGTGAACTGCCGCCGGTTGACGTACCGCTCGTCGGCCGTGAAGACGGAAAATTCGTCCTGCCAGAGCGGTGTGCTAGAAGGCTTGCGGAACCACTTCACGTTCTCCCTCCCAGGTATAGTCGGCCACATCGATCGCAACCTCGGGCGCCGCCGCGGGCGCCATCATATACACCTTCGTCGTGATGGTCTGCGATCCGAAGCGGAAAACATTCACCGGCTTCTCGCGCCGGGCGGCAATCGTTTCCGGCGTGACGTAGGCCAGCGCCTGGCTCGGGCACACGGTGGCACACATCGGCCGCTTGCCCACGGAAGTGCGGTCGTAGCACATGTCGCACTTCATCATCTGCTCGTTTTCCGGTATCAGCTTGGGAATCCCAAACGGGCAGGCGAGGACGCAATTGGAACAGGCGATGCATCGCGGCTTCAACGAGGAGCCGACGATGCCGTCCTCGTATTTCTTGATGGCATCGGCCGGGCAAACCTGCGCGCAGGTCGGATTGTCGCAGTGCCAGCAGACATACGCGGCGGTGGCGATGGTTTCTCCGCGGTCCACGAAATCGAAATTGATCATCGAAACGCCGCGGTGCGTGTCGCACTCTTCGCAGGCTTTCAGGCACGATTGGCAACCGATGCAGCGCGAGGGATCGACGTAAAACTCGTACCCGAACATTACACGCGGCCTCCCGGTGTGGCAATCGGCTCCGCGGCGGCCGTGGCGGGCGCAGCCGCCTTTTCCAGACGGCACGCGGAAACCTTGTACTCGGGAATCTTGCTGCGCGGATCGAGCGTGCGGTGCGTCAGCCGGTTGGCGCTGCGGTCCCCCGGCCAGTGGTAGGGGATGAACACGGTGTCGGGGCGTATTGTCTTGACTACCGATGTCTGCAGCGTGATGGCCGAACGGCGCGTCGTGATCGTCACCCAATCGCCGGTCCGGATACCGTAGCGGCCGGCAAGCTGCGGATGGATTTCCAGCCTGGGCTCCGGATACTGATCCACCAGCGCGCCGATGCGCCGGGTCTGCGCGCCCGAAAGGTACTGACTGACGACGCGCCCGGTGGTCAGGTAAATCGGAAATGCGTCGTCGACGGGGTCGCCCGCGGGCCGCCATTCGAGCTTCATAAAGCGCGCCTTGCCGTCCGCGTGGTAGAAACGGCCGTCCTCGAACAGCCGCGGCGTGCCCGCATGGTCGAGGGAGGGGCAGGGCCAGAAGACGCCTTTCTGCGCGTCGATCTTTTCGTAGGTGATGCCGTAGTAGTCGGCAATGCCGCCGCGCGAGGCCCGGCGGAGCTCCTCGAAAATTTCGCGCGGCTCGCGGAACGGAAAGAACTCGCCGCGGCCGAGCCGCCGCGCCAGGTCGCAGATGATGGCGGAATCGGCGCGGGCGTTTCCGGGCGGCTCTACCGCCTTCTGAATGTGGATGACGCGCCCCTCCATACTGGCCGTGACGCCTTCCTCTTCCTCCTGAAGGCTGCCGGCCAGCACCACGTCGGCATGCTGGGCGGTCTCGGAAAGGAAGAAATCGATGACACCGAAGAATTCCAGGTTGTCCAGCGCCTCACGGGTGAAGTTGGCATCGGGGAGCGAGACCAGCGGGTTGAAGCAGATCGAGAGCAGCCCCTTGATTTCGCCGGCGTGGATGGCGTTCATGATCTCGACCGCGCTGTAGCCGGGCTGCGGCAGGTCGCCGGGCTCGATCCCCCATACACGCGCGACGTGCTCCCGGGCCGCGGGATCGGTGAGGCTGCGCTGCCCGGGAAGCTGATCGCATTTCTGGCCATGTTCCCGGCCTCCCTGTCCGTTGCCCTGCCCCGTGATCATCACGCAGCCCGCGCCCTCGCGGCCGATGTTGCCGGTGGCCAGCGCAATCGCGACCACCGCCTCGCAGTTCTCCACCCCTTTCGACTGATGCTCGAGCCCGCGGGCGTGCATCAGCATGGCGCGGCGGGATTCGCCGATCCAGTGCGCCGCGCGTTCGATGGCCTCGGGCGCGACGCCGGTGACCTCGGCGGCGCGCCGCGGGTCCCACCCGGCCACGGATTCGGCCGTTTTTTCGAACCCGGTGGTGTGAGCGGCAATGAAAGCGTCGTCGGTCAGGCGGTCGCGAATGATGACGTGCAGCATGCCCATAAGCAGCGCCAGGTCTGTGCCGGGGCGAACCGGCAGGAAGAGATCGGCATTGCGAGCGATCGGGGTGAAGCGGGGATCGGCGACGATCAGCCGCGCCCCGTTGTCGCGCGCGCGCCAGACGTAGTCGGTGGTGATGGGCGCGCACTCGCCGATATTGGCGCCGATCGCCATGACGACCTCGGCCTTCGGAATGTCGCTCCACGGGTTCGGCGCTCGGTCCACGCCCAGCGCCCCCTTGTAGGCTACGCCGGCGGAAACCATGCAGAGGCGCCCGTTGTAATCGATGTGACGAGTGCCCAGCGCTACGCGCGCAAATTTGCCGAGCAGGTACGCCTTTTCGGTGGTGAGCGAGGCGCCGCCGTAGACGGCGACGGAATCGGGGCCGTACTTCTGTTGCAGCTCGCGAAGACGGCGGGCGGTGAAGTCGAGCGCTTCGTCCCACTCCGTGGTCCGGAACCCTTCCGGCGTGCGCAGGAGCGGATCGAGCAGGCGGTCGGGGTGATTGCCCTGAAGATATCGCTTCACGCCCTTGGGACAGAGCATCCCGCGATTGAACGGAAAATCTTCCCAGGGCTCGAAGCCGACGACGCGGTTATCCCGCACCTTCAATTGAATTCCGCATTGCTGGCCGCAGAAGCAGCAGTGGGTCTTGACCAGCCGGTCCGGGGCACTGTGGGCTTCATCCTGCCAGCCGCCGGGCGGCGTGTAATTGAGGTGCGGACCGAAACGGGCATTGAGTTCGGGAACGGGGACGGGCGGTCTAGCCACGGGCCTCCTCGCGGATTCGCATTTGGGCGATCGAGAGCGTCTTTCGCTTGCAGGCCGGACACAACTCCTGCCAATAACCGGCAGGGCCGGGCAGGGCGTAATCGAAGCCGACCTGCGGCAGCACCCTGCGGAGGTCGTCGATGTGCATGCGGGAAGCGAAGCGCTCCCCGCAGCGGGCGCACTTCGCGCCTTCATCGCTCAAGCCGGCCTCCTGGTACAGCTTCACGCCGAGCTGCGCCGGGCGCTGGAAGATATGGAAGAACTTTCCGAACGGGAGATACAGCAGGGCTCCAATTACCGTAATGGCATGCAGGATCGCCAGGAAGCTGTACGCGGATCCGCGCAGCCACTCCTGGGAGATCGTGAGGGCCAGTCCCGTGACCGAAATCGCGAACAGGAGAATCACGGGGAGAAAGTCCATACCGAACTGTTGGAGAGCGCGCGCTCCCTGGTCCGTCATCCGGCGCCACAAGGAAAGCGCGATGCCGGCGAGCACGAGCAGCGCCGAAATATCGAGGCCGTGGAACAACAGGAGGGCGGTAACGGTGTGCAGCCGGAACGACCCGGCGGGGAAGCCGAACAGGTAGGTGATGTAGGTCGACTGGTCGCCGGGCGCGGTGCGGAAGTGAATCCAGCCGAACACCAGCGGGAAGGTGATGGCGACAGCCAGCAGGCATCCCCAGAAGAGGCATTGGTGCATCCACCAGCGCAGCCGGGAGCGGTGCGCGATAAAAGTTTGCGCCGCCAGGTGCGTGGCGGCCAGCGAAAGCACACGGCCGAAGGTGCGCAGCACGCCTTGCCGCCGATAGAGCTCCCAGCCGCGGTCCCAATAGATTCGCGTGGGCGGTTTTTCGAGCCAGACGTTGTAGTGGTAAACGACGCCCCACGTGGCGAAGATCACAGCGAACGTGTAGATCACGAGCGCGGGGTCGAAGTTCTGCAGGTTGCGCGATCCCACCACGATCGCCGCGATGAGGAGCGCGGTCCACAGCGTCGCCCATGCGCCGGCGCGAAGGCGATCGGCGGTGCGGCGGAGTTCGGCGGGTAATGCGAGATCGAGCGACTCCTGACGCGGCACGAAGACGCGGTGGTTGGCCCACCACAGCGCAAGGGAGGCTGTGGAGAGCAGGAGGAACCCCGGCCATATGGCGCCGGTGCGTCCGCGGAAGAATGAGAGCAGCAGCGGCGGGAAGAAGCCGCCGAGGCCGCCCATGGCCCCGACCAGACCGGTCACCGTGCCGATGCGGTTCGGAAAGTATTGCGGCACGAGTTTGAAGACCGCGCCGTTGCCGAGTCCGAGCAGCGCCGCGCAGCCAAGCGCGCCGGCGGTGAAGGGCGCCATGGACGGCCATGCGAGAAGCAGCGCGAGCGGCGCGATCCCCGCAAAGACCGCGCTGAGCACGCGGGCGCCGCCGATCCGGTCGGAGAGCCATCCGCCGAGCGGCCGCAGCACGGTCGCGAGCACCACGAATCCGGCCGTGCGGAAGCCCGCATCGGCGGGAGCCAGGCGGAATTCCTCTTTCAGCAGCGTCGGCAGGTAAATGGAAAAGGCGACAAAGCCGCCGAAGGTAAGGAAATAGAACGCAGCCATCAACCAGGAGAGGCGCTCGTGCGCGAGCACGTCCAGCATGGCGGAGATGCCGGGGCTCGTGCCGCTTCGCGGGGGCGCATTGCGGGCGAGCAGCGCGAATGCCGCGGCCCAAATCACCAGCATGACCGCAACACCGTGATACACGGCCGGCAATCCGACCCGTGCCGCGAGCACCGGCCCCAGGAATACGGCCGCCGATTGGCCGATATTGCCGAGGCCGTATACGCCCAGCGCGCTCCCCTGCCGCTCCGGCGGCGCCCAGCGGGAAACGTAGCCGACCCCGACCGCAAACGACGATCCCGCCGCCCCGAGCAGGAACGCCATTGCCAACAGGCCTGAATAACTGGCCTGACCGGCAGCCAGCCAGACTGGGACCGATACTGCCGCCATCAGGATGGCGAATATCGCGCGTCCGCCGAACCAGTCCGTAAGCATTCCCATCGGAATGCGGGCCAGCGACCCCAGCAGAACCGGCACGGCAACCAGCAGCGCCGTCTGGCCGCCGGTCAGTCCCATGGCGTGCTGGAACTGCGGCGCGAAGGCGCTGATCAGACCCCACGCGGCAAAGCAGACCGTGAATGAGATCGTTCCCAGCGCGACATGGCGGCGGTAGTGCACGAGGTGTCCTCTCTCTCAATCTAATCGCATCCGCGGCTGCCCGGATTCCCGGTTGGCGGCTACGCCGCGTTCTCCCGGTACGGATGAGGAGTTTCTACTCTTCTTCTCCGATACGATATCACGGTCATGGCCCGGATGGCGAGATGGGGAGGTGGATTCGCCGCGTGGCGCGGCCGCCGGGCGGTCAGCGCATGTAGAACAGGCTCAGCCGCGGCAGGCCGGTTTTTTCCAGCAGGTGCCGTTCGAGGTATTGCTTTTCCAGCATGGCGAGCTGGTCCGCGGTCATCTTCCCGCGGTACGGCCGCAACTGCCGGTCCAATTCGCGCCGCGATTCCAGCAACTCCTCTTCGCTCTGCCGCGCCCGCGCCGCGGCGATCATTTTCTCTTCAAGGACCGTCAGCCGCTGCTCCAGCCCCTCCAGATCCTGGTAATGCTGCTCGACATCGGCCGCAAGGCGGCGCAGCGAGGCCGCGGTGTCCTCGAAGCCCTCGGGCATCGCCGCGGCGTTCGCTTCCAGGTAGGCCCGCAGGTCCTCCAGCGGAAACGGCGGCGCGGCCTCGCGGCGCGCCGGGGACGTGCCTGCCATGATCTGCGCCTCAGTGAGCACCGCCTGCGCGCAGAAGGCGAGCGAGTTGATCATTTGGGTTTTGTGCTTGCGGCCGCGCCATTTTTCGAATGCGACGTCGATGCCGCGCAGCACGGCCTCGAGCGGCACTTCCGCGTTCTTCCACGATTCGACCAGCGCCCAATCGAGCGGCGACATCAGGAAGAGCGCCGTGCCGCGGGCTCGCTGAAAGTGCTCCTCGATTTCGGTGAAGTAGTTGAAGTAGTTCAACACTGGCCCGGCGACTCTCCCCGACTCACTGCTGTTTCTTGAGCGTGTAGACGTAATCGTTTAAACCGAACGCCGCGGTGGCGGGGCCGATGAAATGGTAATCGATTTCCACCTCGCACCCGGTCTCCAGCGTCTTCCAGCGAGAGCCGCGAAATCCGACTTGAGCCGCCAGGTTCGCGGGATCGACCCTGTGGTCGCGCGCGTGCATCTCACCAAAGGCGCCCTGGAAGAGCATGTCCGCGGGATACTCTTTCACCGCGTACCGCGGATTGCTGCACGCGAGCGCGCGGGGGCCGCGAATCGCCGCCGCCTCGATGGCTACTGTTTGCCCGAACAGCAAGCGCATCTCGTTTGCATCCGGCTTCCGCACTTTGGCGTCGGCCCACGGCGCGACGGTGGCCGAGACGATCTTCCATTTGCCGAGGTAGAACTCGCCGGCGGCTGGGGCCGTGGGGGCGTCCTTCGCGTACTGCACGATCCACTCCGGCGGGTCCTTCTCCCGGCGGCCGTCCACTTGCACGCCGCGCTCCTGCGACCAGCGGTAGCCCCACATCGGCCCGAATTTGGTGATGTACGTGTCCGGCGTGCGGTACGCCGCGCCGGACTGCGCCGCGGCCAGCGACACGAAGCGGTAGCCGCGCGTCTCGAACAGCGCCAGCACCTGGTCGATGAGCGCGGCATTCAGCGGATTGTCGTGCAGCAGCATGACTTCCGGAGGCTCATAGCCGAAGATTCGCTTGCCGAGGCTGGCAAACCAGTCGATCTCGAACGCCGTATACTCCAGGTATTCGCGCCGCAGCCGCTCGGCGCTCGCCGCATCGTTCCTGGCCAGCATCTTGACATACGCGCGGCTGAACAGGTAATCGGAATTCTCGATGGTGCACGCCGCCAGCTCGTATCCGCGCGCGGCGAGGAAGGCCGCCACGGCGTCGTGCTTCTCTTTCGTATCGCCGGTGTGGTTCATCGGAAAGCGGAAGAAGCGCGGTTTTCCGAGCCCCGCCTCGCCGCGCACGATCTCCTGCTCGATCTCCTCGACCGGCAGGTTGTTCATGTCCGGGTGCGAATACGAGTGGTTGCCGAGATCGAGACCGGCCTGGCGCCACGCCGCGAGGATTCGCGGCCCGTCCGCGCCCAGATCCTCCACATGCTTCCGGATCACGAAGCCCGTTACCGGGACATGATGCCTGCGGAACGCATCGAGCAGGGTGCGGTTCCCGGCAACAGCGGCAGAGGGCGGGCCGACGAACGGCAGATCGTCCACCGTGATGGCGACCGTTCGCTGCGGCGCGGCGGCTCCGCAGCCGCAGAGCAGCATCGCGGCCCAGAACCGCTTCATGGGTGATTGCGCTCCCAAATCATCTGCAGGCCTTCCAGCGTCAGGTGCTCGTCCACTTTCTTGAGGAACCGCGAGCCGCTGGCGATCAGGTGCGCCTGGCCGCCGGTCGCCACAGCCTGCGTCTCCGGCCCCAGCTTGTCGATGATCCGCTCGAGAATCCCGTCGATCATCCCGATGGTGCCGTAATACAGGCCGGAGCGGATACTGGCCACGGTGTTGGTCCCGACCACGTCCTTGGGCGGGCGGAAATCGACGAGCGGCAGCCGCGCCGTCTTGCTGAACAGCGCCTCCACGGACATGCCGATGCCCACCGCGATCGCGCCGCCGAGGTACTCGGCGTCCTTCGAGATCACGTCGAAATTGATCGTCGTGCCGAGGTCCACGACGACGCACGGGCCGCCATACTTGTAGAAGCCGGCGACACCGTTCACCAGCCGGTCGGCGCCGACTTCGTACGGGTTGTCGTACTTGATCGCGATGCCCAGGTTGGTGCGGGGACCGACGAACATGGCGTCGATTTTGAAATAGCGCTGGGCCATGGCGGCCAGCGTGGAATCGATGGGCGGCACGACGCTCGAAATGATCATGCCATCGACGGTCGCGATGTCCAGGCCGGCGGGGGAAAACAAGTTACGGAGCAGGATGCCCCATTCATCCGCGGTCTGCTCGTGGACGGTGCGCAGCCGCCATTGCGAAACCAGCCGCCGGCCGTCGAATGCGCCGATGGTGATGTTGCTGTTGCCTGCGTCAAGAGCCAGCAGCACGTACGCCTCCTGCAAGGATCAAAGTCTCGGTGCCGTCGTCGCGGCGCAGGCGGAGGAAGCCGTCGCCGGTCAGCCCGGCGGTGGTTCCGTGAACGTCCCCGCCGGGTTCATGGACCACGACGCGGCGGCCCGCCGCGTAGGACGAAGCATGGGTGAAGAGCGTGAGAATCTCGTCGGGAGCCAGCAACGTGTAGGACTCGACCGATGCGAGCAGCGCGTCGAGCAACTCGTCGCGATCGATCGCGTGGCCCGTGGCCAGCCGGATGGAAGTGGCGGGCAGGTCCGGCGGGAACGCGGTCTGGTTCAGGTTGATTCCGATGCCGGCGACGGCTTTACCCTGAACGAGATTCACCAGGATGCCCGCGACCTTCCGGTCGCCGATCATCACGTCATTGGGCCAGCGGAGGTCGCAGGTCGCCGGAATCACGTCCGCGGTTGCCAGACCGAGCGCCAGAGTCAGGAGCGGCGTGGGTTCCAGAACGATCGAGCAGTAGAGGCCCGCGCCCGGCGGCGAGTGCCAGGAATGGCCGTGGCGCCCCTGGCCGGCGGTCTGCTCGTCGGCGACAACGACATGGCCGATGTCCAGGTCCGCGGCGATCCGCATGGTGGAATCGACGGTCCCGTAGCGATGGATCTGGAACGTCACACCAACTCCAGGCGGAAGCTGATGTCCACCGCGGGCGCCGAATGGGTGATGGCGCCGGCGGAAACGTAATCCGCGCCCGCCTCGGCGTAGGCGCGCACGGTTTCGAGCGTGATGCCGCCCGAAAGCTCCACTTTGGCGCGGCCGCCGATCTCGCGGATCCAGTCCGCGGCCTCGGCCGGAGTCAGGTTGTCCAGAAGCAAGTGGGCGGCGCCGCACTCCAGCGCCTCGTGCAGCTCCGCGCGAGTGCGGACTTCGATCTCGATGGGCAGCGCCGAATTCGAGCGCACTGCGCCAATGGCCGCTTTTACCCCGCCGGCCGCGGCGATATGGTTGTTTTTGATGAGAATAGCGTCGTAAAGGCCCATTCGATGGTTGGTGACGCCGCCCGCGGCCGCAGCGGCCTTTTCGAGCGCGCGCAGGCCCGGGGTGGTCTTGCGGGTGTCCAGCACCTTGCACCTGGTCCCGGCGACGGCATCGGCGAAACGGCGGGCCAGCGTCGCCACGCCGCTCAGCCGCTGGAGGAAATTGAGCGAGACCCGTTCGCGCGTGAGGAGCAGGCGCGCCGGGCCGGAAACTTCGGCGATGAGGTCGCCATCTTCGCAGCAGTCGCCATCGCGCTTCGAGAGCGTCAGATCACCGTACAACTCGCCCAGGACCGTGAGCCCGGCCACGACCAGCCGCTGCCGCGCGAGAAAGCGGCCGCGCGCCATGCGGTCCGGTGGGACGCAGCTCTCGGTGGTTATGTCCCCCGGCCCGATATCCTCTTCGAGCGCCAACCTGACAATTTCATTCATATTTGCGGCGCTGCGCCCGGTATTCTTCCAGCTTTTTGCGCATTCCGTCGACCACGTGGGGCGGCGCCTTAGCCAGGAATTTCTCATCGGAAAGCTGCCGATCGAGGTTCGCGATGTTCTTATCGAGCTGTTCGATGTCCTTGGCGATGCGCCGCTGCTGGGCCTCGGCCTGCGCGGCCGGGACCTCCAGCACCAGATCGAAGTGGGCCGTCGACCGTATGGCCGGCGCGCGCGGCGCCTCCTCGGCCCGGAAGTCCATTTTCACGTTGGCCAGCTTCTCGATCGCGGAGTGGTGCCGCCGCGCGGTTTCGAGCGCGCCCGTCCGCGAATACATCGCCGCGTTTAACGGCGCCTTGGGGTCGAGCTTGTTTTCGGTGCGCAGCACCCGCGCCATGGTGACGATCTCCTGCACCAGCTCGATTTCGCGCTCGGCCTCGTAATCGGTCAGCTCCTGACGGTATTGCGGATAGGGCGCCAGGGCGATGGAAGACGGCCGGTCCGGGCGGCCGCCCGTGAGCCGCTGCCAGAGCTCTTCGGTGAGGAACGGCATCGCCGGATGCAGCATGCGCAGCGACATCTCGAATGCCGCCAGGATGTTCCGCCAGCCGGGGGTGAGGCCGGAGGCTTCGCGGAAGCTCAACTTCTTCAGCTCCAGGTACCAGTCGCAGAACTCGTGCCAGAAGAAATGCCAGAGGAGTTGCGCCGCTTCATGGTAGCGGAACTGCTCGATGGCGCGGTTTACCTGCTCGGCGGTGGAGTTGAGCCGGCTGAAGATCCAGCGGTCCTCGATCGGCACCGCCATGGTATCCGGCTCGGCCTGCGGCAGGAACCGCTCCAGGCTGTCCGGCACGGTTGGTTCGACGCCCGAGCGCTCCATGTTCAGGAACAGGAAACGCGCGGCGTTCCAGATTTTGTTGGCGAAGGCGCGCGAGCTTTCCATGCGCTCTTCGGTGAGGACGATGTCGGTGCCCGGCGCGGCGCCTTGGAGCAGCGCCATGCGCACCGCGTCGGTGCCGTATTTTTCGGTGACCACCAGCGGATCGATGACGTTGCCGCGCGTTTTGGACATTTTTTGCCGCTCGGCGTCGCGCACGAGGCCGTGGATATACACCGTCCGGAACGGCACGTCGCCGGTGAATTCGAGGCCGAGCATGATCATTCGGGCCACCCAGAAGAACAGGATGTCGAAGCCGGTGATGAGTAGCGAGGTCGGGTAGTAGGCCGCCAGGTCCTCGGTCTGGTCCGGCCAGCCGAGGGTCGAGAAAGGCCACAGGCCGGAGCTGAACCAGGTATCGAGGACATCCGGATCCTGCTCGAGGCGTCCGGAGCCGCATCGGGGGCAAGCGGCGGGCTCTTCCCGGGCCACGATAATTTCGCGGCATTCCTGGCAGTGCCAGGCCGGGATGCGGTGGCCCCACCAGAGCTGGCGGGAAATACACCAGTCGCGGATGTTGTACATCCACTCGTAATACGTCTTGGTCCAATTTTGCGGAACGAAGCCAATCTGGCCGTTTTCCACAACCGCGATGGCCTTCTCGGCGAGCGGCTTCATCTTCATGAACCACTGGGTGGAGATCAGCGGTTCGACGATGCTTTTGCAGCGCTGGCAGGTGCCGACGCTGAGCTGGTAGGGCTCGGTTTTGACCAGGGCGCCGCCCTCTTCAAGAGCGGCCACGACGCGGCGGCGGGCCTCGAAGCGATCCAGGCCGGCGAATGCGCCGGCGGCGGCGGTCATCGCGCCGCGGTCGTCGATGACCTGGATTTTCGGCAGGTTGTGCCGCCGCCCGGCTTCGAAGTCGTTGGGATCGTGGGCGGGGGTGACCTTGACGACGCCGGTGCCGAACTGCGGATCGGCGAGATCGTCGACGATCACCGGGATCTCGCGGTTCATCAGGGGGAGCCGCACGGTCTTGCCGTGGAGATCGGCGTAGCGCGGGTCCTTCGGGTTCACGGCCACAGCGGTATCGCCGAGCATGGTTTCCGGACGGGTGGTGGCTACGGTAACGCTGCGGCCCGTGGCGCCGTTGACGGGATAGCGGATGTGCCAGAGGTGGCCCTGCTGCTCGGTGTGGGTCACTTCGAGGTCCGAGATGGCGGTGCGGCAGCCGGGGCACCAGTTCACCATGTATTCGCCGCGGTAAATCAGGCCCTTCTGATAGAGGCGGACGAACTCCTCGCGCACGGCGCGAGAGAGGCCGGGATCGAGCGTGAAGCGCTCGCGCGACCAGTCGCAGGATGCGCCGAGGCGGATCATCTGGCGCTTGATGGTGTCGCCCGATTCCGCCTTCCATTGCCAGACGCGCTTTTCGAACTCCTCGCGGCCGAGATCGCGGTAATTGATTCCCTGTTCGGCGAGCTGCCGGGCCACGACCATCTGGGTGGCGATGCCGGCGTGGTCCGTACCGGGGAGCCACAGGGTGTTATCGCCCAGCATGCGATGCCAGCGGATGGTGACATCGATCTCGGTGTGTTCGAGCATGTGGCCGATGTGGAGGGAGCCGGTCACGTTCGGCGGCGGAATGGCGAGGGAAAAAACGCGGCCCGGCGCCTTGGTCGAGGCGCGGAAGATTCCGGAGTCGATCCACCACTGCGCCCAATGCGGCTCGAACCGCTGCGGCTCGTAGACTTTCTCAATTTGCATGGGGAGACCTACATGATAACACGTTGACGGAAGGTCGAAAAATAAATTCGGTTTCTTTTCAATAGCTTGGCGGAATCGGAGGGCTGGCGGCGGGGGCCGGGGCGGGTATTCTCGGACTGGCGCCAAGGCGCCGCTCGCGGCAGCATCGCCCGAGCAAACGCAAATCGAGTGAAACCATGAATCACATTCTGCAGAACTGGAAGACCACGCTGGCCGGCCTGCTCGCGCTGGCCGCGTCGCTCGCCCCGATCTGGGCGCCGGGCACGGTCGCGACGAAGATTCAGATGACCGCGGCGGCATTTGCGGCATCGGGGCTGCTGGTGGCGAAAGACGGGAACAACACGGACGGGCAATAGGCGGCAGGGCGCCGGATCAGGCGGCCCGAGAAATCCAAGGAGAAAACGGAATGAGAGCAATGCGAATGTTTGTAATCACGGGTGCGCTCGGGCTCGCGACGGGGGCATTCGGGCAGGTTGGGGGGATGGCCGCGGCGGCTGAGCCGGTCCCGGCTTATCAGTATTTCGCGGAGACCGGACTGAGCTACGACTACTACGGGCAGACGATGGCCTCGACTACCGGATTCGGCGTGCGGATCGGGCAGTCGAATGCGTTCAGCGTTACGGATATCGATACGCCGATCGCGCAGCCCGGAACGAACTACGCCACGCTGCGCACGGCGATCGAGTACCACGTGGCGGCGAGCAAATTATGGGAATTCATCGGGCTGGGCTCGGTGGGAGCGACGACGAACGGCTCGACCACGGTGGCGAGCTTCAGCGGCGGGGTGGGGGTGAGCTTCGATATCGGCAGGTGGCTCTCGCAGGGCAAGATCGGGCTGCCGCTGATGTTCGAGGACCGGCTCAGCGTCATTACGGCAACGCAGGTGAAGCCGACGTATCAACTGGGCTTCCGGAAAACGTGGTGACGGGCATGGACGTAGAGAGCAAGCAGACTATCGACGAGGCGATCGACCGCGCGCGGGGCGTGGTGAACGAGGCAATCGACCGGATCAGGGGGGAAATCGTGCAGCCGTTGCTCGATGAGCTGCAGCGGTGGCGGGCGGTTGCCGAGCGGCTGAATCTATCGCCGAAGGAGGAAAAATGAAACACGCGGTGACGAATTGGAAGACGACGGCGGCGGGGCTGCTCACGCTGGCCGCGGCGCTGGCGCCGATCTGGGCAACTCCGGAACTGGCACGCAAGCTGGAGATGACCGCGGGCGTCCTGGCGGCCTCGGGGCTGGTGGCGGCGAAGGACGCGAACCGGTAAGGACGGGCCGCCCGGCTGGCTGCAGCCGGGCGGCTCCGATTGCTTGCGGTGCTATGCTGAAACCGGGATGACGCGCGATCCGGAATATGTCGATGGGGTGGATGTGAGCCTGATCCGGTCGTCGCTCGCGTTGACGCCCTATGAGCGCGTCCAACGGCTGCAGGAATTGATAGAGTTCTTCACGGAGGTCCGGAAACGGAACGGCATTGAACCCGTCGATTTCCATTCTCCAGACGCTGGCGAAAGATGGGGTTGAGTTCCTGGCTGGGCTCGATCGGTGAAAGCCGCACCTATGAGGACCTGCTGGCGCATTCGGTGATTCTCGACATCCTGCCGGAACTTCGGGTCCGGTTTCTCGACCTGGAAACCATTATTGCGGTGAAAGAGGAGATCGGCGGTGAAAAGGATCTGGCGGTGCTTCCCGTGCTGCGCGCCACGCTGGCGGAAATCCGGCGGAGGCAGGGCTAATGGCCGCACTCGCCGCCGCCGGGGGCGCACCACCTCGCGGTGCGGTTGACTGGCATTTCCGTACGATGTTAACCTTATGGTCTTGGTAGTTCTCCACCGGTCTCCCTCAAAAGCATGGACGTCATATTGCACCAACTGGGTGAGCTTGCGCGAAAGGCGATCCCCACCTTTTTGTTGGTCATCTTTTTAACCTGGTATCTGAAGCGCGTTTTTTTCAAACCTCTCGAAAAGGTATTGCACCGGCGCTACGAAGCCACCGAGGGCGCGCGCATTGCGGCGCAGGCGAGCATGGATCGCGCCGCGGCCAAAGCGGCCGAGTACGAAGCGGCATTGCGCACGGCCCGCGCGGAAATCTATCAGCGGCAGGAAGAGATTCACCGCAAGCTGCAGGAAGAGGCGGCGGCGCGCATCGCCGAAGCACGCGAACGGGCAGAAGCCGCACTGGCGGCAGCCAAGCAGCAGATCGCGCAGGATGCCGCGGCGGCCAAGGAATCGCTGGAGCGGGAAAGCGACCTTTTGGCGGCGCGGATCGCCGATACGATCCTGCGGCGGAGCGCCGCATGAGAAAGCTGCTGCCGTTGCTGTTGCTGGCGGTCACGGTTCCTTTTCCGGGCGCCGCCGGGCCGAACCGCTCCGTTACGGTCGCGGCTCTGTTCGCGCAAGAGCCCGCCGGGGAAAAGGCCGGGGATCACCCCGCGGAAAAACCGGGCGAGGGCGAACATGGCGGGCTGATCGCCTGGAAGTGGGTGAACTTCGCGGTGCTGGCGCTCGGCATCGGCTGGGTGGTAAAGAAGAACGCGGGGCCGTTTTTCGCCGCGCGCACGCTCAAAATCCGCAAGGACATGATCGAGGCCGACGACTTGCGGAAGCAGGCTGAGGCTCGCGCAGCGGAAGTGGACCAGCGGCTGGCCAACCTCGAAGGCGAGATCGCAGCGCTGCGCGCCGAATCGGCGCGAGAGGCGGAGGCCGAGACGGAGCGCCTTTCGCGCTGGACGGCGGCGGAGATCGCCAAGGTCCAGGCGCATGCCGAAGCGGAGATCGCGTCCGCGGGCAAGGCCGCCCGCATGGAATTAAAACGTTATTCGGCGGAACTCGCGATCCGGATCGCCGAACAAAAGATTCGTGCCAGAATGACGCCGGAGGTCCAGGATTCGCTTGTGGCCGGCTTTATGCGCCACCTGGAGCCGCCGGCGCAGGCGCAGTCCTCGTAAGATTGCCGATGACACTTTCCGCTGTAGCCGCACGATATGCCAATGCCCTTGCGGACATCGTGACCGCAAGCGGCTCGCCCATTTCGCCGCAGATGGCCGTGGCCGAACTGCGCGAGTTCGAGGGCACGCTCGAAGCCTCGCGCGAGCTGCGCGAGGCGCTGATCACGCCCGCGGTGCCGAACGGCCGCAAGAAGGCGGTGATCGGCCGTATCGCCGACCGGCTGGGAATGTCGCGCGTGCCGCGCAACTTCCTCTTCGTGCTGGTGGACCGGCGCCGTATCGCCTCGCTGGCGGAGATTGTCCGGCGCTTCGAGGAGGTGCTGGACGAGCGGCTGGGCTATGCCCGCGCCGAGGTCTCGACGGCCACGCAGATCGGCGAGGCGCAGCGCGCAGCGCTCGCGTCGCAGCTCGAAGCGCTCACCGGCAAGCGCATCCGGGCACGCTACGAAGTGGACCCGGCGCTGATCGGCGGCGCGGTGGCGCGCATCGGCTCGACCGTGTACGATGGCTCGGTGCGTGGGCAACTGGCGTCGCTCGGACGCCGTCTTGCCGGGGAATAATAGGAGTAGTAACGGGAAGGAATTATGGCTCAGATTCGAGCGGACGAAATCACCAGCATCCTGCGCCAGGAGATCGAAAATTACGAGCGCGCTATCGATGTCACCGAGGTCGGCTCGGTGATTTCGCTGGGCGACGGCATTGCCAGAATCCATGGCCTGGAGAAGGTCATGGCGGGCGAGCTGATCGAGTTTCCGCACGGCGTCTCGGGGATTGCGATGAACCTGGAAGAAGACCAGGTGGGAGCGGTGCTGCTGGGCGATTTCGCGGAAATCGAGGAAGGCGACGAGGTGCGGCGTACCGGCCGCATCATGTCGGTGCCGGTGGGCGAAGGGCTGATTGGCCGCGTGGTGAACGCGCTGGGGCAGCCGATCGACGGCAAGGGGCCGATCCAGACGACCGAATTCAACCCGGTGGAGCGGCTGGCGCCGGGCGTCGTGGCGCGGCAGCCGGTGAAGGAGCCGATGCAGACGGGCATCAAGGCGATCGACGCGATGATCCCGATCGGCCGCGGGCAGCGCGAGCTGATTATCGGGGACCGGCAGACCGGTAAGACGGCGATCGCGCTCGACACCTTCATCAACCAGAAGGGCGGCGACATGATTTGTATTTACGTCGCCATCGGGCAGAAGCGCTCGACCGTGGCGCAGGTAGTGAAGACGCTCGAAGAATACGGCGCGATGGAGTACAGCATCGTGGTTTCGGCCTCGGCCTCCGACCCGGCGCCGATGCAGTACCTGGCGCCGTTCGCGGGCTGCGCGATGGGCGAATACTTCCGCGACCGCGGCAGGCACGCGCTGTGCGTATACGACGATCTTTCCAAGCACGCCGCGGCGTATCGCGAGATTTCGCTGCTGCTGCGGCGGCCTCCGGGGCGCGAGGCGTTCCCGGGGGATGTGTTCTACCTGCACAGCCGGCTGCTCGAGCGCGCCGCCAAGCTGAATGCGGAGAACGGCGGCGGCTCGCTGACGGCGCTGCCGGTCATCGAAACGCAGGCGGGCGACGTTTCGGCGTACATTCCGACGAACGTGATTTCGATTACCGACGGCCAGATCTTCCTCGAAGCCGACCTGTTCAACTCGAATGTGCGGCCGGCGATCAACGTCGGCATCTCGGTGAGCCGCGTGGGCGGCAACGCGCAGACGAAGGCGATGAAATCGATCGCGGGCAGCCTGCGGCTGGACCTGGCGCAGTACCGGGCGCTGGCGGCATTCGCGCAGTTCGGCAGCGATCTGGACAAGGCCTCGCTCGACCAGCTCAACCGCGGCAAACATCTGGTGGAGGTTTTGAAGCAGGGCCAGTATCATCCGCTGCCGCTCGAAAAACAGATTCTGATCATCTTCGCGGGCACGAAGGGGTACCTGGACGATCTGCCGGTCGAGCAGTGCCGCAAGTTCGAAGAGGAACTCTACCGCTTCGCCGAAAATGCGCACCGGCCGGTTCTGGAGGCCATCGCCACGCGGAAAGTGCTGGATGACGACCTGCGCTCGAAGGTGACGGCGCTGATCGAGGAGTTCAAGGCCCGCTTCGTGGCGGAGACGCCGGCAGCCGTCCATGCCTAGCCTGATCGACATCCGGCGGCGCATCCGCTCGGTCAAGAACACGCAGCAGATCACCAAGGCCATGAAAATGGTCTCCGCCGCGAAGCTGCGGCGGGCACAGGACCGGGTGATCGCTTCGCGGCCGTACGGCGCGCTGCTGCGGCGGGTGCTGGCCAATGTGGCGGCCGCGGCGGCAGGGGACGAGCGTACGACCGAGAACCCGCTGCTGGCGGCGCGGCCGGAGGAGCGCATCCTGCTGGTGCTGGTGACAGGTGACAAAGGACTGGCGGGCGCGTTCAATTCCAACCTGATCAAGGGCGCGCAGCGATTTCTGGCGGACCACAGCGGAAAGGCGGTGCGGCTGGAGCTGATCGGACGCAAGGGCCGCGACTTTTTCCGCAAGCGCGGCGCCCAGATCGCCGGGGAGCACGTTGGGCTGGCCGCCAAGGTGACCTATGCGGAGACAGCGGCGATTGCGCGCCAGGCGATGGATCACTACCGCGCCGGCGAGATCGACGCGATTTACCTGATCTATAACGAATTCAAGAGCATGATGGCGCAGAAGCTGGTGGAGCGGCGGGTGCTGCCGGTGGAGATGCCGGCGCGCGCCGCGGGCGAGACGCCGGTGGATTACATTTACGAGCAGCCGCCGGCGGATCTGCTGGAAGCGCTGCTGCCGCGCTACGTCGAAATGGAATTTTACCGCGCGCTGCTGGAATCGGCCGCCGCCGAGCATGCGGCGCGCATGACCGCCATGGAAGCCGCCACGAGCAATGCCAGCGAGATGATCGATAAGCTCACGCTGCATATGAACCGCGTGCGGCAGGCGACGATCACGAAAGAGATCATTGAGGTGGTGAGCGGAGCGGCGGCGGCGGAGTGAGGAAGAGGAGTCAGGAGACAGGAGTCAGGAGTCAGAATGCGGAGCCGTGGGCATGGCTTCTGACTACTGTCTTCTGACTCCTGGCTTCCTGAGTCAGGAGTTTTATGGCATCAACGAACGGACAAGTCGTCGGCAAGGTCGTCCAGGTCGCGGGACCGGCGGTCGATTGCGAGTTTCCTGAGGGGCACATCCCGCTGATCTATACCGCGATCCGCATTACGAGCGAAGGGTTCGAGGTTCCCGAGCCGATCGATATCATCTGCGAGACGCAGCAGCACATCGGAGAAGGACGCGTGCGCACGGTCGCGCTGCAGCCGACCGAAGGCCTGGTGCGCGGCATGCGGGCAATCAGCCTGGGACATCCGGTGGAAGTGCCGGTGGGGCCGGAGACTCTCGGGCGCGTGTTGAATGTGCTCGGGCAGCCGGTCGATCAGATGGGGCCAGTGGAGGCGAAGAAGCATTATTCGATCCATCGTCCGGCGCCTTCGTTCGAGGACCAGTCGACGCGCCTCGAGATGTTCGAGACCGGCATCAAGGTCATCGACCTGCTCGAACCCTATCTGCGGGGCGGCAAGATCGGACTGTTCGGTGGCGCGGGCGTCGGCAAGACCGTCATCATCATGGAGCTGATCAACAACATCGCCATGAAGCACGGCGGCGTCTCGGTCTTCTCCGGGGTGGGCGAGCGGACGCGCGAGGGCAACGACTTGTGGCTGGAAATGCAGGAATCGGGCGTCATCGACCCGCACGACTACCGCAAATCCAAATGCGCGCTGATCTATGGCCAGATGACCGAACCGCCCGGGGCGAGGCTGCGGGTCGGCCTGACGGGTCTGACGGTGGCGGAGTATTTCCGCGACGAAGAGCGGCAGGATGTGCTGCTGTTCATCGACAATATTTTCCGCTTTACGCAGGCGGGCTCGGAGGTTTCCGCGCTGCTGGGGCGCATGCCTTCGGCGGTGGGATACCAGCCCAACCTGGCAACGGAGATGGGCGAGTTGCAGGAGCGCATCACTTCGACCAAGAACGGGTCGATTACGTCTGTGCAGGCGATCTACGTGCCCGCCGACGACTACACCGATCCGGCGCCGGCCACGGCGTTCGCGCACCTGGATGCAACCACGAACCTTTCGCGCGATATCGCAGCGCTCGGCATCTACCCGGCGGTCGATCCGCTGGCTTCGACCTCGCGCATCCTCGATCCGCTGATCATCGGGCAGGAGCATTACAACGTGGCCCAGCAGGTGAAGGGGATTCTGCAGCGGTACAAAGACCTGCAGGACATCATTGCGATTCTGGGCATCGACGAGCTTTCCGACGAGGATAAGCTGACGGTGAGCCGGGCGCGCAAGATCCAGCGATTCCTCTCGCAACCCTTCCACGTGGCCGAGCAGTTCACGGGCTTCGCAGGCAAGTACGTGAAGCTGGCGGACACCATCCGCGGCTTCCAGGAGATCGCGGAAGGCAAACACGACGACATTCCCGAGCAGGCGTTCTACATGCAGGGGACGATCGAGGAAGTGCTGGAACGCGCCGAAGCACTCAAGAGGTCCTAGCCATGCCCGAGCTGCTCGATCTGGAAGTGGTCACGCCGGAGCGCGAGCTCGTTCACGAGGCGGTGACCGAGGTGCAGATTCCGGCACGCGATGGCTACCTGGGTATCCTGCCCGGCCACGCCCCGCTGGTAAGCGAGCTGGGCACGGGTTCTTTGAGCTACAGCGCGCGCGGACACAAGCGGTCGCTTTCGGTGCAGGGCGGCTTCGTCGAGGTGCTGCCGGACCATGTTCGCGTGCTGGCCAACACGGCCGAGCGCGCGGAAGAGATCGATGTGGAGCGCGCCCGCGAGGAGATGCGGCGCGCGCAGGAGCAACTGGCGGACGCGGCGCTGGGGGTCGATCCGGCGATTGCGCTCGATGCGCTGGCATGGGCGCAGGCAAAAGTGGAGACGGTCGAGAGGAACGGGCACTAGGGGATCGCGGAGGGCAGCAGCGCGATCCCGCAGTTTCGCTAATCTTCCCAATAAAATCTTCTGATCGGAATTTCCGCGCCGAAACATTGCTTTGCCCCGGCCGTTACCGGGACAATAAGAGGTTACGCATTCTCGCCTCCCGGAGCAAAAAACTTGAACGATTTGCAAGATTTTCTACGCCTTACGTATGCCGAGCTGGAAGAGCTCAACCTCTGCGCCAAGGAGCAGCGGCACAACCGCGTGCCGCTCGAGACCTTGCAGGAGGAGCGCCTGCGCTATCTTGCGGATGAAAA
>DATGMB010000120.1:0-9257 GCA_035293845.1 Bryobacteraceae bacterium | reverse complement strand
TGAGCTTGCCATAGCTGTACTCGACGGCTCCGCCATCGCGCAAAATCGAAAGCGCCTGGTTCACCGTGGGCCGGCGCGCACCCATCATGGCCGCCAGGAAATCCTGTGTGAGCTCCAACCGGTCGGTGCCCGCGCGATCCTGCGTCAGCAGCAGCCATCGGGCGCAGCGCTGTTCCGCTGTGTGCAGCCGGTTGCACGCTCCCCCCTGCGCAATCTGGCGGATGAACGCATACAGATAACGGTGCAGCAGGAGAGAGAAGTCCGGCACGTCGCAGAGCAGTTGCGCGGCAGTCCGCGCCGGGATCGAGATCGCCTGCCCGGACACTTGCACGATGGTCCGGCCAATCGAGCGCGGCACGCTGAGCACGGCGCCGGCGCCGACCAGACCCTCGTTCCCCACCGTGGCCACCTCGACGGAAGGCTCTCCTTCAGCGCCCACCAGGATCGAGAACACCGCATCCACGGGAAAATATACCGCCGGAATGCCGCTTTCTTCGCGATAAATCACGCGATGAAACTCCAGATCGGCCAGCATTGCCCCGGCAAGGACTCTGGCGCGCTGCGTTTCGGCGAGCACTCCCAGCAGCCGGTTGCGCTGCGAGGCGGCGGCAGCAATGGAGTCGGGAATGCGCTCCACGCGATTCCTGCTGCACGGAGCGGACCATCGTTCACGAAGCCGCGGTTCGTTGCGCCTGTCGCACGCCCGGCAACAGTGTGGCGCCGCACGCACGCGGCTAAGCCCGTTACAATCGGGAGAGTGCCAGGAGTCTATCTCTCGTATCCCTTCTGTGCGCAGAAGTGCACCTACTGCAATTTCGCCTCGGGTGTGTTTCCGCGCGAAATGGAGGCGCGCTACCGCGGCGCGCTCGAACGGGAGATCTGCGTACACGCGTGGCAGTGGCGCCCGGAAACGGTCTACCTGGGCGGCGGCACCCCGAGCGCCATGGATGCCGGCGCTCTCCGCGCGCTCCTCGCGCGCATCCCTGGCCGCCCCTGGGTCGAAGCCACCATCGAGGCTGCGCCGGGAAGCATCACTGCCGAAAAGGCGCGGGCGTGGATCGAGTGCGGCATCGACCGCGTCAGCCTCGGCGTGCAGTCGTTCGTCGAGCAGGAGATCCGCCGCACGGGACGCAAGCACACGGCCGCGCAGGTTGCGGAGGAGGTCCGCATCCTCCGCGCCGCCGGCATTCGCGGCATCAACATCGATCTGATCGCCGGACTCGCCGGTCAGACGGAATCGAGCTGGCGGGAATCGCTCGCATGGATCGACCGCCTCGCGCCCGAGCACGTGTCCATCTACATGCTGGAGGTCGACGAGGACAGCCGCCTCGGCCGGGAGATGCTCCTCGGCGGCGTGCGCTACGGCGCCGCGGATACGCCCGGCGAGGACGCCACCGCCGCGTATTACGAAATGGCCGTCGAACGTTTGACCGCGCTCGGCATCGCGCGTTATGAGATCTCCAATTTTGCGCGCCCTGGGCACGAATCCTGGCACAACCTGAAGTATTGGACCATGCAGCCGTACATCGGCTTCGGCGCCGACGCCCACTCGTTCGATGGCGAGCGCCGCTGGTCGAACCCGGAAAGCGTCGGCGAGTACGTCGCCAAGGGGCCCGTGCGGACCATGGGCGTGCACCGCTCCGACGAGCGCCTCTTCCTCGGCCTCCGCCTCGCCGCCGGCGTCCGGCCCACTCCCGATGAACGTCAGCGCTTCGCCGAACCGATCCGACGGTTCCAGGAGTACGGCCTGCTCGAGGCTGCCGGCGGCACTCTCCGCCTCACCAGCCGCGGCGTGCTGCTCTCCAACGAAGTCTTTCAGGAGTTCCTGAGCGAATGATCGATCTGCGCAGCGACACCGTCACCAAGCCCACCCCCGCCATGCGCCGCGCCATGGCCGAAGCCGAAGTCGGCGATGACGTTTACGGCGAAGACCCCACCGTGAATCTTCTGGAACGGCGCGCCGCTGAGGTGGCGGGCAAGGAAGCGGCGCTCTTCGTCCCCACCGGCACCATGGGGAACACCATCGCGGTCAAGCTCCACACCGAACACGGGCAGGAGGTTATCGCCGATTCGCGCGCCCACGTTCTGGACTATGAGCTTTCCATGGTGGCCTGGTTCTCGGGCTGCGTCATTCGCGCCATCCAGACTGAAGACGGCATCCTCTCCTGGAGCGAGATCGAGCGGCAGATCCGTCCGCTGAATCCGTACTCCGCGCCCACCGGCCTCGTCACCGTCGAAAACACTCACAACATGCACGGCGGCACCGTCTATCCGATGTCCACCCTGCGCGAAATCTGCGCCGGCGCGCACGAGCGGGGGCTCAAAGTACACCTGGATGGCGCGCGCATCTTCAATGCCGCGGCGGCGCTCGGGATGCCGGTGCGCGAGATCGCGGCACCCGCCGATACCGTCATGTTCTGCCTTTCCAAGGGACTGGGCGCGCCGGCCGGCTCCATCCTCGCCGGACCGGCACCGCTCATCGCCAAAGGCCGCCTCTACCGCAAGCGCCTCGGCGGTGGCATGCGGCAGGCCGGAGTGCTGGCCGCCGCCTGCCTGGTGGCGCTTGACGAATCCCCGCGGCGCCTCTTCGACGACCACTGTAATGCAAAATTCCTGGCCGAAGGTCTGGCGCGCATTCCGGGAATCCGCATCGATCCGGCGAAGGTCCAGACCAATATCGCGGTGTTCGACGTCAGCGGGACCGGCCGCGCGCCTGCCGATCTGAGCGCGGCCCTGCGCGCCCGCGGCGTCCTCATCAACGCGATCAACCAGCGCCAGATGCGCGCCGTCACCCACTACGACGTCAGCCGCGAGGATTGCGCGGCGGCGCTCGAAGCCGTGGCCGGGGTGGTGAATGCATAGAATCGGCCCCGTTACAATGAGATTTCCTTTCACGAGAATATCCATGCAGAAATTCGCCTTGCTGCTGGCCGGCGCATCGCTCGCCTGTGCGCAGCAGTATTCGATCCACACCGTAGCCGGCGGCGCACCCCCGGCGACTCCCGCCGCGGCGGCCTCGACCTCCATCGGGCAGCCTCGCCGCGCCACCAGCGATTCCAAAGGCAATATTTATTTCAGCGCCGGGAACTCGGTGTTCCTGATGACCTCCGGCGGCACGCTCACGCTGGTGGCCGGCAACTCACGCCCGGGCTTCTCCGGCGATGGCGGCCCCGCCGTCAACGCGCAGTTGAACGCGCCGCAGGGGCTGGCGCTCGATGGCGCCGGTAATCTCTATATCGCCGATTCGCGCAATAACCGCGTCCGCATCGTCACCCCGGACGGCACGATCAATACGTTCGCCGGCAACGGCCAGGTGAGTCCCGGCGGCGGCCCGTCGAATTATGGCGATGGCGGCCCCGCCGTCAGCGCCCTGCTGCACCTGCCTTCGGGCGTGGCCGTCGATTCCTCCGGGAACGTCTACATCGCCGACACCGCCGATAACACGATCCGTCAGGTCACTACCGACGGTGTCATCCACACCTTCGCCGGGGACAGCTTCCCCAGCTTCCGGGGCGATGGCGGCAGCCCCACCGCGGCCGAGCTGTACAATCCGGCCGACGTAGCCGTCGATTCCTCCGGCAACGTCTATATCGCCGACACCGCCAACCAGCGCATCCGCAAAGTCACGCCCGGTAACAACCAGATCAACACCATCGCTGGCACCGGCGTGCTGAGCTCGACCGGCGACAACGGCGCGGCCACTTCCGCCGCCGTCATGGCGCCCATGGGCCTCGCGCTCGATTCCTCCGGGAACCTCTACTTTGTCGAAAACGGCGACAGCAAAATCCGCAAGATCGATACCAAGGGCAACATCACCACGGTCGCGGGCAACGGCACCGCCGGATTCGGGGGCGATGGCAGCACCGCCACCAGCGCGATGCTGAATTTCCCCACCGGCCTCGCGCTCGATCCCTCCGGTAATCTCTACGTGGCCGATTCCCTCAACCTGCGCGTGCGCAAGATCGCGGGCAGCAATATCACGACCGTCGCCGGCAACGGCGTGCTCAGCTACTCCGGGGATAACGGCCCCGCCACCAAGGCGCAGATGAACGGCCCGCAGGCCGTGGCCGTGGACGCCTCCGGCAATCTCTACATCGCCGATACCGCCAACAACGTGGTGCGCAGGGTCGATGCCAAGGGCAACATCGCCACCGTGGCGGGCAACGGCACGGCCGGCTCCGGCAGCAATCAGTTGAACGGACCGCAGGGCATCGCCGTGGATGCCGCGGGCAACGTCTATATCTCCGATACTCAGAACGCGCGCGTGCTGAAGCTGGCGGCCGCGGGCGGGATCAGCACCTACGCGGGCAACGGCACGGCCGGCTTTGGCGGCGATGGCGGCGCGGCCACCAGCGCCCAGCTCTACACGCCACTGGGCCTTGCCGTGGATAGTGCCGGCAATCTCTACATCGCGGATTTCAACAATCACCGCATCCGCATGGTCACGCCCTCGGGCGCGATCAGCACCGTGGCGGGCAACGGCAGCCAGGGCTATGCCGGCGATGGCGGGCTGGCGGGCGGCGCCTCGTTGAACTATCCCACTGCGGTCGCCGTCGATTCCGGCAACAATCTCTACATCGCCGACTCCGGCAATTACGCCATCCGCAAGGTCCTGCCCAATGGCGGCATCGCCACCATTGCGGGCAACGCGCTTCCCGGAGTGTCCGGCGATGGCGGCCTGGCGATCCAGGCGAGCATCGGCAGCCCGGCGGGCATCGCGGTGGATTCCGCCTGGAACGTGTATCTCACCGATGGCAGCGCGCGCGTCCGCAAAGTGGACACCTCGGGCTTTATCGTCACCATCGCGGGCAATGGGACGCAGGGCTACTCGGGCGATGGCGGCGTGGCCTCTCAGGCGCAGCTCAACGCGCCGGAAGGCCTGGCGGTGGATGCATCCGGCAACGTGTTCGTGGCGGATTCGGCCAATAACGCCGTGCGCGCGCTCGTGCCGTCGGGCTCGGGGATCGCCGTGGCCGCGGTTGCCAGCTCCGCCAGCAGCCAGTTGGGCCTGATCGCTCCCGGCGAGTTGGTTACGCTGTACGGCTCCGGCCTCGGACCTTCCGCCGGCGCCGCGTTCCAGCTCACGAGCGCGGGTTTAGTGCCCACCACGCTCGCGGGCACCAGAGTATTCGTGAACGGCGCGCCGGCGCCGGTCCTCTACGCCTCGGCGGGCCAGGTCAATTTCGTGGTCCCGTTCGCCACCAATCCCAACTCACCCGCGCAGATCGTCGTGAGCGCGCAGGGCCAGCTCTCCTCCACCATCACAGTGAAGATGTCGGCCGCCGTGCCCGGTCTGTTTACGCTGGATGGCAGCGGAACCGGCCAGCTCGCGGCCATCAACGTCGCCGATGGGTCCGTCAACGGCCCCTCGCACCCCGCCAAGGCCGGCGATTTCGTGGCGATCTATCTGACCGGGGCAGGGCAGACCAACCCGGCCAGCACGGACGGCGCACTCGGCGCAGTGCCCCTGCCGCTGCCGCTCTTCCCCGTCACCGCGACGGTTGGCGGCCATGCCGTCCAGCCGCAGTACGCCGGACAGGCCCCCGGGCTGATCGCGGGCGTTGTCCAGGTGAACCTGCAGATCCCCTCCGGCCTCACCCCCGGCGCCGTACCGGTGCAGGTGACCGTCGGCGGCGCCAATTCGCAGAGCGGTACGACAATTTGGGTGGGGAATTAGAAGACATCCGAGCCGCAGATGAACGCCGATGAACGCCGATCGTGAATGATCTGCGTTAATCTGCGTTTATCGGCGGCTGATCTTAAGGAGGTCTCTTGAAACACCGCACTCTCGGACGCACCGGTTTTCCCGTCAGCGAAATCGGCTACGGCGCATGGGGCATCGGCGGCAAGCAGTGGCTCGGCGGGTCGGACGACGAATCGCTCCAGGCCCTCCGCCGCGCCATCGAGCTCGGGGTCAATTTCATCGATACCGCGCTCGCCTACGGCGAAGGGCACAGCGAGCGGCTCGTCGGGCAGGTGGTGCGCGAGACGCCACACCGCATCTTCGTCGCCACCAAGGTGCCGCCGAAGAACGCCATCTGGCCGGCGCAGCGCGGCACGCCCATCGGTGAGGTCTTCCCCTACGACTACATCATGCGCTGCGCCGCGCAGAGCCTGGACAACCTGGGCCTCGAAGCCATCGACGTGCTGCAGCTCCACGTCTGGAACCCGGAATGGATCGGCGCCGATGACTGGCGCAGGGCTTTTGAGGAGCTGAAAGCCTCCGGCAAGGTCCGCGCCGTGGGCATTTCGATCAACGACCACGAGCCCGATTCCGCCCTCGAAATCATCCGCACCGGCCTGATCGATACCGTCCAGGTGATTTACAACATCTTTGACCAGACGCCCGAGCGCGCCCTCTTCCCGCTCTGCCAGGAAAAGAACATCGGCGTGATCGCGCGCGTGCCGCTCGATGAGGGCGCGCTCACCGGCCGCATCGACGAGCAGACCACCTTCCCCGCGGGCGATTTCCGCAACGGGTATTTCCGCGGCGACCGAAAGCGCCAGGTGCGCGAGCACGTCGAGGCGCTGGTCCGCGATTTGGGCGATGGCGCCGATCTCCCCTCGACCGCCCTCCGCTTCGTGCTGTCGAATCCGGCCGTTTCGAGCGTAATTCCCGGCATGCGCACCGTGCGGCACGCGGAATCGAACGCGCGCCTCAGCGACCAGGGACCGCTGCCGAAAGAAACGTTGGCCGTGCTCAAGCGCCACGCCTGGGACCGGAATTTTTATAGCTGAGACCGCCGCGGCGCGCCGCCTGCTATGATCCGGGTTGAGAACCCTCTCATGGACAGGCGAACGTTTCACAAACTGGCCGGTGCCGCGGCGATCGCCGCCATCGCGGAGAGCCACGAAGTCCAGGCGCAGCCCCCTGCGGCTGCGGAGCGCCATGAGGTCGTTCTTGAAGACAAAGAGCTGCTCGTTGCTTTCGACCGGAAGTCCGGAGCGCTGACCCGCATGGTGCGCAAGCCGACCCGCTGGGTCGTCGAGCGCCGCCCCGAGCTGGGCGTCTCCTTCCGCCTGCTGGTGCCGCTGCCCGGCCGGCGCGCCAACTTCGTGCTCGGCCAGAAGCAGACCGCCGCCAAAGTGGAGAAGGTCTCGAATACCGAGGTGCAAATCGTTTGGAAGGACCCGGTGAGCGAGCATGGCGGTGTCATCCCCCTTACTTTGACCGCCACCGCCACGCTCGCGGGCGGTGTTCTCACCTTCCGCGCGAATCTCGTCAACCGCTCTCCGCACTCGATCGAGACCGTCGATTATCCCTACTTCGGCGATTTCACGTCCCCCACGCCGGATACCCCGATGTACACCGAACGCCTCTGGGTCGGGGCCCTGAATTCCGACGAGATCTATCCCCGCTTCAATAATGCCAAGGGCTACTGGGGCGTCCTCTATCCGACCAAGACGATCGAATCCAACGTCAGCCAGTTCTGCCTGATCCGCACGGCCAATCAGGGCTTCTATGTCGGCATGCACGACCCCGCTATCCGCTACCTGCTCCACTTCACCTTCGAGCAGCATCCCGGCACCCTCGACTGGGTCACCCAGACCGTGCCGCGAGCCGACGAGATCTCGGGCCTCCCGGTTCATCTCGAATTCCGCACCTGCCACTTCCTCTTCGCGCATCCCGGTTCGCAGGTCGAACTCGCCCCGATCGTCCTCCATCCCTACGATGGCGACTGGCACGCCGGTCTCGATGTCTACCGCCAGTGGCGCGCCACCTGGTTCGGCAAGCCGAAAACGCCCGCCTGGGCTCTCGATATCCACTCCTGGCTGCAGCTCCAGATCGACGGAGCCGAGCAGGATTACCGTGTCCCCTATCGCGATCTCGTGAAGTACGGCGAAGAGTGCGCCGACAACGGCGTGACCGCCATTCAACTGGTCGGATGGAACCATGGCGGCCAGGACGGCGGCGATCCTTCGCTCGATACCGACCCGGCCCTCGGCACCTGGCAGGAGCTGCGCGACGCCATCGCGAAGATTCAGGCGCGCGGCGTCCACATGATCCTGTTCGGCAAGCCCATCTTTGCCGATATGTCCACGGAGTACTACAAGAAGGAGTTACACAAGTACGAAGCCGTGGATATGTGGGGCAATAAGTACGAATCGAACGGCTACAGCTACACCACTCCCACCCAGCTCGCCGGGATCAACAACCGCCGCCGCGCCATCATGGACGTATGCAGCCCGGCATATCGCGACATCGCCACCCGCGAGTTCGAAAAAACTCTCGCGCTCGGCGCGGCCGGGTGGCTCTTCGATGAAGTGATGCAGCACAATGGTGTGCTGTACAACTTCGGCGCCGGGCACGGCTACACGCCGCCCGGCTACCTCTTCAGCGGCGATATCCCGCTGGTCCGGCAATTTCGGGCCGCCGCCGACAAGGTCAATCCGGATTTCCTGTTCTCCGGCGAAGGCCCGGGCGACTGGCTCATGCCGTATTACACGCTCGGCTATTACCGCATCGGACCGGATACGCGCCACGCGCTGCGCTATATCGACCCGCACGCGCCCCTGATGGCGGCCGTTCGCGGCTTCGACGCGCGCGACGAGATCAATCTCACCCTCGCGTATCGGTACATCATCAGTTACGAGCCCTATAACTTCAAGGGGCACGTCACCGATTTTCCGCTGACGCTGGCGTACGGCAAACGGGTCGACGCGCTGCGCCGCCGCTATCGCGAATACCTTTGGGATGCCGAGTTTCGCGATACGCTGGGCGCCGGCGTTACCGCGAACGGCAACCATCGCTACTCGGTCTTCGTGGCGAAAAGCGGAAAACGCGCCGTGGTGGTCATCAATCTCGAGCAGGCGAAGGCGATCTCCGCGACCGTCGAACTGCCGAACGCGGGCAAGCTGGCGACCGTCACCCCGGAGCGCCCCGACACGGAACCCGCCACCGGCGCAATTGACATTCCGGCGCGGTCCGCGGCGGTGCTTCTGGAATTGTGATCCACAGAGCCGCGACCGTAAGGGAGGGATGCGGCCTGTGCGGGCGGCGCCGCTCGCCAGCAGGTGTAGTCCGCGGCGCAGCCCGCCTTTGCGGAAGCCAGGGTCCTGCGCAGAGCCGATCACCGAGCCTGTCCCGGCCTCCAATCGGGTCAACGTGTACATCCGGTGACCATGCTATAATTCGAGAGTCTTTCCTGTTCGATAAAGATCCAGGGAAATCTATGCCTAAGCTGAAGACACACAAAGGTGCGTCTAAACGGTTCAAGAAAACGGCGACCGGCAAGGTGGTGCGCAACCGCGCCTTC
>DATGMB010000119.1:0-9907 GCA_035293845.1 Bryobacteraceae bacterium | reverse complement strand
TACGTCTACTTCGGCGGGCCGGGCGCGCTGGCCACCGGCTTCGACAACCGCTACACCCAGACCACCGTGACGGGCACGGCGCTGCCTTCGTTCAACACGTCCCTGTTCGCGACCAATTCGACCCAGGCCTTCGCCTACCACATCCGCACGTTCTCGACGACCTTCCCGAACCTCCGGCAGGACGGGCTGAACGAGTGGGATCCCTCGCTGCTGAAGAACATTTCGTTTACGGAGAAGATCTATCTGCAGCTCCGCTTCGAATTCTTCAACGTGCTCAATCACCCGACCTTCAGCGCGCCGAACCTGCAGGCCACCAACGCGCAGTTCGGCGTCATCAGCTCCCAGGCGAACCGGCCGCGCACGGTGCAGTTGGGCGCACGCTTCGTCTGGTAACGGCCAGCACCAGGAGAGCAGGAACACAAGGGGGCAGGAGGCCGATTCGGTTCTCCTGCCCTCTTGCTATTCTGTGTTCATGCAGCTCACCCGCCGCACGCTGGCCGCGGCCCTCCTCGTTTCCCCCTCCGCCGCGCTCGCTCAGAATCCGGCTCCAGCCCCCGCCGATCCCCTCGAAGCCGCGCGGCAGAACCTGCGGAAACACCTCCAAAAGCTGGCCGCGATCGACGTGCCGATGACCGCCGAACCGGCCTTCCAGTTCAAGGCCTGACCCGCCATGGCCGCGATCTCCGCCGATCTCTTCTTCGCCACCATACCGGAGCTGAACGCGCTGCTGGTGAAGCGCGAGATCTCCGCCGAAGAGCTGGCGCGGGCGTTTTCCGACCGGCTCCAGCGGCTCGGCCCGCGCTATAACGCCCTGTCGCTGGGGATGCCCGAAATCGCGCACCGCAAGGCCAGGCAGGTCGAAGCCGACCTGAAGCGCGAGCGCTTCCACGGCCCGTTGCAAGGGATTCCTTACGGCATCAAGGATCTGATCAGCTACGCCGGCCAGCCGACGACCTGGGGCGCCAAACCGTTCGCCGCCCAGGTGTTCGACTACAACGCCACCGTGGTGAACAAGCTGGACGCGGCCGGCGCCGTGATCATCGGCAAGCTGGCAACGGTCGAGCTCGCCGGCGGCGGCGGATACCGGTACGCCTCGGCCTCCCTGACCGGGCCGGGGCTGAATCCGTGGGACCGGACGCGATGGTCCGGCGGCTCCTCGAGCGGGCCGGCGATCGCGGTCGCAGCGGGGCTCGCGCCGTTCGCCATCGGCTCGGAGACTTCCGGCTCGATCGTCACGCCGGCTTCGTTCTGCGGCGTGACGGCGCTGCGTCCCACGTACGGCCTGGTGAGCCGGCACGGCGCGATGGCGCTCTCCTGGACGCTCGACAAGCTGGGCCCGTTCGCGCATAGCGCCGAGGACTGCGGCCTGGTTCTGCAGGCGATCGCCGGCAAGGACAGCAAGGACTCGGGATCGGCCGGGAAAAGCTTCTATTACACGCCGCAGTACGCGCGGCAGATGAAAGACCTGACCATCGGCTACGCGGCCGTGGATTTCACGGACCGTGCGGACCCGGCCGCGCGCCCGGCGTTCGCCGCGGCGCTCGACGTGCTGCGCTCGACCGGCGTCAAGATGGTGGAAACCAAGCTGCCGGATTTCCCCTACGGCGACGTGCTTTCCCTGGTGCTGAACGGCGAAATGGGCGCGATCTTCGAGCCGCTGGTGGCGAGCGGGCAGGTGAACCAGCTCGCCGATGCGTCGCAGATCGCGGGGCTGAAAGCGAGCCAGGAGGTTCTCGCGAAGGATTATCTGCGGGCGACGCGCATCCGCCGGATGATTCAGGAGGCGTTCTCGAATGTATTCGCGGAGGTCGATGTGCTGCTCGCGCCCGGGCAGCCCGTGCCCGCGCCGAGAGCGGATGCCGACCTGGACGCGCCGGAGCCGCCGCCTCCGCCGGGCACGCCGCCGGGGCTTCAGGGCATCGTGCCGGCGGGGAATCTGGCCGGCCTGCCGGCGCTGGTGCTGCCTTGCGGCTTCGCGGGCGCGCTGCCGGTCGCGCTGCAACTGGTCGGCGTGCCGTTCTCGGAAAACACCTTGCTGGCCATCGGCCGCGAATTCCAGGGCCGGACGGACTGGCACCGCCGCCGGCCGCCGGATACCGCGTGATGAAGCCGCACATCGAGGCGCGGCGCTGGATCGTGCGCGGGCGCGTACAGGGCGTCGGCTTCCGCTACTTTGCGCAGAAGACGGCGGACCTGCTGGGCCTCGGCGGCTACGCCAGCAACCTCGATGACGGGAGCGTCGAGGTGTACGCCGCCGGCCCGAAGGAGAAGCTCGATGAATTGGCCGGCCGGTTGCGGCAGGGGCCGCGCTGGGCGGACGTGCGGGGCGTGGACGAGCAGGAGGCGCCCGTCGAGCGGAGAAGCTCGTTCGAGACGTATTGAATCGAGCCGCGGGCCCGCTGGAATTCGCGCCAGCCAGCGCGCCCCGCATCGTACAATGTGGTCATGATCCGCGTCGAATACGTCATCGAAAGCTGGAGATCCGTCCGGCAGGATACCATCGCGGCAGTCGAGGATTTCCCCGCCGGAGAGTTCGACTACCGGCCGGTTGAGGGCGTGATGACATTCGGCGAGACCGCGCGTCACATCCTGGCCGCCGGCGAGGGGCTCACGAAATTCCTGCTGGCCGGAGTGGAGGACTTCAGCGGACCCGAATTCCGCGAGAAAATGAAAGCGGAGCATCAGGCTCTGCCGGCGAATCCGGCGCAGGAGTGGCTGGCGGCGGAGTTGCGCCAATCGATGGAGCGCATCGCCGCGCAACTGGCGGCGCAGACGCCCGAATTTTACGCCGGCATGGTCACCCGCATGGATCGGGCGCGGATCACCAGGCTGGAGATGGTGCAGAGCATCAAGGAACATGAGATGACGCACCGTTCGCAATTGTTCTTCTGTTTGCGGATGAAGGGAATCGTGCCCGCCACGACGCGGCGGCGCATGGCGCAGCAGGCCGTCCGATAGAGGTTCTCTCGCACGCGCGAGTGTGGTAACAGTAATATTTTCGGGAGGAATAATTTATGGTCGAATGCCCGGTGTGTGAAGGCAAAATCGACGTGGATGAAGAAGACGTCGACGAAGGCGATACGATTAGCTGCGATGAGTGCGGCGCGGACCTGAAGGTGATCGGGACCGATCCTCTGGAACTGGAGTCGGCGGACGAGGTCGAGGAGGAGGACGAAGAGGAAGAGGACTTCCTGGAGGGTGAAGAGGAAGGCGAAGAGGCCGACGAGGATTGGAGGTAGCATGCCGCACGGAATGCGCCGCCGGTGGGTGCTCGCGCTCGCGGCGCTGCTTGTATGCGGCGCGGCGGCGACGGGGCAGCAGCCGAAGCCGAAAAAAGGCCAGGCGGCGACCCGTAACGTGAAGGGTGTAGTGTCGAAGGATGGCGGCGCGCCCGCCGCCGGCGTGGTGGTCTACCTCAAGAACACGAAAAGCCTGCAGATCCGCTCCTTCATCACGAAGGATGACGGCGAATACTTTTTCAACGAGCTCAGCCCGGATGTGGATTACGAGCTCAGCGCGAAGGATCAGAACACCGGAGCCGCAAGCTCGACCAAGATTCTCAGCTCCTTCGATTCCCGCACGAATTCCATCATCAATCTGGAATTACACCCCAAAAAATGATGCGCCGTGCGGGCGCTCGCCCGCGCCGCAGGACAGAGGTGGCATATGATATGCCACCTGCTGGAAAGCACCGAAATAGAATCAGTGGCTTACAAGGGCCAGGTGGCATATCATATGCCACCTGCCTTCAGCCGAGCACTTCTCGCGGTGGAGGCATGCCCCGTTTCGCAAACCGGATGATGCCGTCCGGCCCGATGCGGTAGACCGTGCGCTTCACGAACAGACCGTTCGCGTGGTACAGCGCCGCCACCTTCTGGCCCTGGTCGACGAGCAGCGGAAACGGAAAGTGGTTTTTCGCCCGGAATTTCTCGTGGCTGGCGGCGCTCTGCGGATTGACGCCGAAAATTTCCACGCCGCGCGCCACCGCTTCGCCCCAGTTCTCCCGGAACTGGCAGAGCTGCCGCGTTCAACCGGGAGTGCCGTCGCCGGGATAAAACACCAGCACCACGGACTTGCCCCGCAGCGCGGAAAGCGTGACGCGATGGCCCGCTTCGTCCGGCAGGGTGAAGTCCGGCGCCTTGGCGCCGACCGGCAGCGGATCGGAAAAGAGCCACGCGAACATGGCAGTCAGGATAACAGAGCCGCGACCGTAAGGGAGCGGTACGGCCTTTTGGCCGCGGCTCTGGCGTTTAAACCTTCAGCACCGGCTGCCCCGGCTGCCAGTTGCACGCCGTCAGCTCGCCGGTCTGCAAGGCGTCGAGCACCCGCAGAACTTCGTTCGGATTGCGCCCGACCGCGAGATCGTTCACCGAAACGAAACGAATCACGTTATCCGGGTCCACGATGAACGTAGCCCGCTGCGCCACGCCTTCCTGCGGGTCGAGGATGCCCAGCGCCGCGCACAGCTCACGCTTGATATCGGCCAGCATCGGGAACTGCAGGTCGCGCAGATCGGGGTGGTGCTGCCGCCAGGCGAGGTGAACGAATTCGGAATCCGTGCTGCCGCCGAGCAACTGCGCGCCGCGGCGCTCGAATTCGCCGTACAGCTTGCCGAATGCCGCGATCTCGGTCGGGCAGACGAAGGTGAAATCCTTCGGCCAGAAGAAATATACCTTCCAGCGGCCGGCGTAGTCGCCGCCCGTAATGGTGCGGAAGGCGTTGCTCTTATCCGTGCTGACGGTGGCGCGCAGCGCGAACTCAGGGAACTTCTCTCCAACTCCTAGCATGTCTTGTTTTGTAATCTCCGTTAATTGGTTTTCAGCGCCAGCGATCAGCTCTGGAGCTGATCGAGCTTGGCTGCCAGAATGAAATCGCTTTCCGTGAGGCCGTCGATCTTGTGAGTCCAGATGCGGGCCTCGACCTTGCCCCAGGAAAGGCACAGATCCGGATGGTGCCCCTCCTGCTCCGCCACCGCTCCGGCGCGGTTGACGAACTCCAGCGCCGAGCGGAAATCCGGAAACGTGTAGGTCTTGGATAAATGATGCTGGTCCACCACGTTCCAGCCGGGAACCTGGGACAGCAGCCCGGCGATCTCCTGGGCGCCGAGCGGAGGAACACCGCCACGGCAGGGCACACAGTGCTTTTGCGCAAGATCCATCGGTTGGGCAGGGCCGAAATCCATTCTAGCAAATCGCGCCGCGGGCATTCCCGATTGAAAATGCTCTCGCGATTTACTTCCCCGACGACCCGAACCCGCCCGCGCCGCGCCGCGATTGCGCCAGCTCGCTCTCCAGCCATTCCACCGGCTCGTAGCGCGCCACGACCATCTGCGCGATGCGGTCGCCCGGCGCGATGGTGTACGGCTCGCGCCCCAGATTCAGCAGAATCACGCGCAGCTCGCCGCGGTAGCCTGGGTCGATCGTGCCCGGCGCGTTGGGCATCGCGATCGCGTGTTTCAGCGCGAGGCCGCTGCGCGGGCGGACCTGCGCTTCGTATCCGGGCGGCAGCTCGATCGCCAGGCCGGTCGGGACCAGCCGGGCGACACCGGGTTCGAGCGTGACCTCCTCGACCGCGTGGAGATCCATGCCCGCATCCTCGGCGGGGCCGTGGGCGTAGCGGGGCAGGATGGCATCGGGATGGAGGCGCTGGATTCGGATCTGCATGCATGGTTATGATAGCGTCTTGACCCCGACCAAACGCGTGATCAGCGTGGCGCCGATGCCGCCCGAAAAGAGCGCCTACGCCCTGGCGCGGTACAGCCGGTCGCCCGATTCCATCCGCGAATCGATCGAATGGGTGCGCCGCCACGATTCGCAAAAATTCCTCGAAAGCTTCTATTTCCAGTACGGCCACGCCTCCATCGCGGACCTTGGCCACACCGTGCTGTGCTTCGAAGGCATTTCCGAGCTCGCGGCCACGGAGGTCGAAGAGGAGCCGCTCTGGGACGGCCAGGCCAAATCTTCGCGCTACCAGGATTTCGGGCGCGGCGGCTTCATCACGCCGCCCGAGCTTTCTGGCGCCGATGCCGAGGCGTACCGCGCGGCCGGCGACCGGCTGCTCGCGGCCTACGCGCAGGTGAAGGAGGCGGCGCTCGCCTGCCTGACCGAACGGCTGCCGCGGCCGCCCGAAATGAAGCCGGAGGCATACCAGCGCAACCTCGCCGCGCGCGCCTTCGACGTGGCGCGGTATCTGCTCTTCTGGGGCGTGCCGACCAACGTCGGGCAGGTGACCAGTATTCGCACGCTCGAAAAGCAGATCCGGCGGCTGAAGGCATCGCAATATGCGGAGCTGCGCGGGTTGGCCGATGAGATCGCAGCAGCCTGCGCGGCCGAGCCCGACTGCCGCTGGGACGATGGCCCCGCCGAGCCGCTCGCCCCGACGCTCGCGCGCCACGCCGAAGCCGACGAGCAGGCCGCGCGCTCGCACGCCGCTCTCAAGCAGTGGGCGGAGCAGAATTTGCCCGCCCCGGCGCGGGCCGAGCCGCCGCGCGTCGACCTGCTGCGGCCAGTCCACGTGGCGGCCGATATCGCGGCCACCCTGCTGTATCCAGTGACAGACCGGCCCTTCCGCGAGCTGTACGAAATCGCCTGCGGCTGGAGCGAACGGCAGCGCGCCGAGGTGATCGATGTGGCGCTCGCCGGGCGCGCCGCGCGCGATGAGATGGCGGCCGGATTCCGCGGCGGTCTCTACGCCTACGACATGGTGATCGATATCGGCGCCTACCGCGATCTCCACCGCCATCGCCGCTGCCAGAAATTCCGGCAGGCGTACGCGGGCGCGCTCGGCTACGATACGCCGCGCCTTGCGGTCGACGCGGGCGCGGAGGAAACCTACGATTCGGCCATGCGCCAGGCGCTCGAGACCATGCGCCGGCTGCCCCAGCCGGGAGCGCATTACCTCCTGCCGTTCGGCGCGCGCTCGCGGTTCCTCTTCAAAATGGATTTCGCGGAGGCCGAGTACATCGCGCGCGTGCGCAGCGGCGTGAAGGGCCATTTCAGCTACCGCGAGATCGCCTGGGAGATGAAATGCCGCATGGAGCAGCTCGAGCCCGAGTTGGGGCGGCTGATCCAGGCGACGCCGCCGTGGGTGGAAGATCCGCTGCGGCGGTAGCTGAAGAACCCGGGCCTCGTAGCAGATCGGCGGAATGGGCCGTAACACAGCCTATCGCACGCGCTGACACACAGCAGCCCTTATCGATTCAGCCGCGCCGGCGGAGGATCGCCTGCACGGCCTTCGATCCCGATACTTCGGCGGGCGGCCGAGCGCCAGCATCCAGCAGCGCCTCCACGGTCGCCGGATAGTCTCCCTTTTCCCGATACCAGCCGTTCAGTGATCCATGCGTAGCCCAACCGAGGGGCGATGCTTTGAAATCGTTGTCTCTATCCTCGATATCGGGATGGTGCGCCAGAATCAGCCGTACCAATTCGATGTTGCCGTGCCAGGCCGCCCAATGGAGAGTGGTACCTCGATGCTGCCCTCGCGCCTCCACTGGCAGGCCTGCAGCAATCATCAGGCGCGCAGCGGCGGTGTCATTGTTCCGCGCCGCATGGGCCAGTTGCCTCCGTCCCGCCGCCGATAGAGACGCGACGTTCGGCCGTTGCGCCAGCAGAGACGCCACTAGCGCTTCATCATGCAGCCAGCAGGCATTCAACAGTTTCTCTTCCAGAGGACTCCGCTCCATCAAGAGATCGAACACTTCGGAATGCCCGAACGCTTTGGCCACCTGCGCCGCAGATACATGCCAGCCGAGTTCCCATTGGTAGATCGTTCCTCCTGCCCGCGATGAACCAGTCATCGGGAACCATTCCTCGCTGACGCGCGTGCGAATGCTTTCCGGATCGGCGTCGAGATGCTTGCGGACCAAGTGCAAATCTCCGAGAGCCGCGGCCATCAGGATATCCGTCTTGCAGCCGCGACGAACCAGGTATCTGGCGACCTCCTGCCGCGATCGCACCATGTACTGCGCCGGGGTCGATTCGTGATCCACATCCCGGACATCGATCCCGGCGCCGTGGTCCAGCAGGTACTCCGCGATCTCCACGGTCGAGGCGAAGTGAAGCGGCGTTTGACCATCGCCGCCGCGCGCATGCACCAGCGCTGGATCGGCCGCGACCAGTTCTTTTAATTTCTCAATCATTCCCAATCGTGCCGCGGCATGGACCGTAACCAGCGCGCCGCGCCGGATCGCAGCCGCCGACACCTCAGGACTGGCGAGATCGAGCAATCCAAATCCACCCGCCCACCAGCGGCTGCGAGCATTCACGTCCGCGCCGGCGTCCAGCAGGACATCGAGCATCGCCCGGCTGCGGACCCAAATGATGAGCGGCGAATCGAAATCCCCGATGGGTTCGTTGATTTTCGCTCTCAGTGCGGGGTGCCGTTTGAGCAATCGGCCGAGTGCAGCCGCGTCGTTAGCATGAAACGCAGCCATCGCACGCTGCAATATTTCCGGAGTTAACGCCGCTGTCGACTGGACATGCTCCTTGAGTTTCGGCCAATTCTCAAAGCCGTACTTGCGGGCGACGGCGTTTTGCGCATCGGAAAGCTTCGGCCGGCCGGGACTCCCGGACCCGTGATCCTTCCCTCGCAACTCAGCGAGTAATGCCTTCGCTTCCTTCTTCAGATGCTCAAGGTTTGCGTTCGGTGGTAATTCTGTGGACATGCGACCTCCTTCTCAGTCGCCCGCGTCCGCTATTCGGGCAGAAGAGAGGTTGCTCAAAAAACAATTCTGAATCAGGTGGGATAATCCCTTTCCGCGGACGGGTTGCGCCCTGTGGCGCTTTTCGCAACGTAACAAACGGAGGAAGAAGTTGTCAAACTCATATCCCTCGTGAACTCAGCACCAGCCCCCGTGCAAATCCCCATAACACCCGGATCATCTACCGGTTTTTGGACCAGTTCGATCATCGCCTGGGAGATGAAGTGCCGCATGGAGCGATCGAGCCCGAGCTGGGGCTGATCCGGGCGATGCCGCCGTGGGTGAAAGATCCGCTTAGCCGGTAGAGTTACCGTGGAGCGCCAGAGGCGCCAATTCTAGCGAGGAGGTGCTCCAGATTGTTACGCGCTTCCGGGTAGTCGGGTCTCAGCCGGAGCGCCGCCTTGTACTCCTCAATCGCTTCGGGGATTTTCCCGGTCATCGACAATGCCAGGGCCAGGTTATAGTGCGTTTCTTCAAGGGTAGGGTTCAGAGCGAGTGCAGCCTGCAAATGGGCATCGCTTCCGGTATCCGGCCGACGGTCAGGAGGGCGCCTGCCAGATTATTCTGTGCCTGACGATTATCCGGCTTCAGCCGCAATGACGCTTCGAATTCGCAATCGGCCCGGCCTGCCGGCCAGAATGACGCCCAGATTATTATGCGCCATCCAGCTTTCCGGGTTACGCCGCAGCGTTTCCCGATAGAGCGTCTCCGCGTTCCGGTACATCCATCGTCCCAGAGCAAGCCGCCGTTCAGGGCGGGCAGGTACGCGATCACGGTCACCAGGAGGAGCAATGCTGCGTAGGCAGATTCCGAAATCCCACGCGCGCCGATAGCCGCGACAGCGTGGCCGTGGTCGAGACGCCATCGGGGGGCGGTCCGGAAGCGGACCTTCGCGGGGCGGGCGGCACAACTCGCTTCGACTCGCGCTTCATATACCGGTGCCGAAGTGGATTATACCTTCAACGTTGGCCTCTTGCCTCCAGTTCTCGGGTGGTGAGGCCGAGGCGTGCGCTCGTCTGTAGCAGTATCTCGAAAACCTGGCGTAGTGCAAATCCCCATAAATAGCGCTACAATCCGGTTCATCTACGGGGTTTTTCGACCAGTTCGATGAGAGGATTTCCATGTCGCGCTTACCACGTTTGTTTGCGTTTCTCGCGCTCTGTTTTTGCGCCCTGCCGTTAACGGCGCAGACCAATTTCGGCCGCATCT
>DATGMB010000118.1:0-6068 GCA_035293845.1 Bryobacteraceae bacterium | reverse complement strand
CACCGTCCTCTACGGCGTCACGCGCGACCAGATGATGGCGCGCCATAAATCGAATCACGTTCAGGTGGCTTATGCCCCGGATGCAGCCGGCGCGAACCGCGCGCTGGCCACTAAAGCCGCCATGTTCCGCGAAATGGGGATCGAAGTCTCGGTCTGCGGCAGCGGGCACGGGTTATAAACGGCCCTAGCTCATCAGCTTTTTCACATCCAAGAGATGCGCCGGCTGGTAGCTCGCCGGCGACCATTCGCACCCGTCCGCGAATTCGACGCCGACGAAATATCCGATTTCCCGGTACTCGCAGTAGCGCACCCGGCCGGTAAACCGGCGCGCCGGCGAGTCCCACTCGATGTCGCTTCCTACCGGAAGTACGAACTCGGTCTGCAGACACGCGCCGGAAGGAGAAATGTCCTCCAGCAGCGCCATCGCCTGCCCCTGCCGCCCGGAAGGCTCCTTCCAATGGACTTCGACCATATCGGCGCACAGCAGGCGCCCTTCACTTCGCCGGTCTTGCATACCCGGTTTATCGGCGGAAGGGTGGCAAACTTTAGTCCCATTGGTCCCTAAAGGTTCTTTTCCGCAGCGATTGGCGGCTGCGAGCCGTGTCATAATGTGCAAAACCCATGAAATCCGCGATTGCGCTGGCGGTGGGAGCGTTGCTTGCCCTCTCCGGCTGCGCGCACCGGACCGCACGGAGCTATCCCGTGCCTCCGCCGCCCCCGGCGGCAACCGCTCCGGCCACCGCTGCGTCCGACACCGCACCGCCGGCGACAGCCCCCGGGCCGCCGGGCACCGCCGCGCCGGCCGGCGCCCCCGTTGCTGCTCCGGGCGCCACCGCCCTCGGGGGAATCCCCGAGCCGTACGCCGAAACCGGCATCGCAAGCTGGTACGGCCATCCGTATCACGGCCGTCCGGCCGCCAATGGCGAAATCTACGACATGGAGAAGCTGACGGCTGCCCACCGTACGCTCCCCTTCGATACCGTCGTCCGCGTCACCAATCTGGAGAACCAGAAATCGATCGATGTGCGGATCAACGACCGCGGCCCGTTCGTGGATGGCCGTATCATCGACCTGTCCCACGCGGCCGCCGTCGCGATCGACATGGTCGCGCCGGGCACGGCGAAGGTGCGGATGGACGTGATCAAACTCCCGGATCTTGTTCCGGCGGCGCTATTTGCGGTGCAGGTCGGCGCGTTCCGCGACCGCGCCAACGCGGAGCGCGAGCGTGCCCTCATGGAGCGCCAATACGGCTCCGCCCGGCTGGTGAAGCGCGCGGGCGACCCGGTCCTGTGGCGCGTGCTGGTCGGCCGCGAGAAGACGGAGGACGCCGCCGGCACATTAAAATCGCGGATTCGCAGCGAAACAGGTGAGAGAAACGCCTTCGTCGTCCGACTAGACTCCTAGTGTCCAAAGATCCGGTAATGGCCAAAGATACGTCTGCCGCCTGCCACCGGCTGCTGGGCGAATCCCCGGGGATTATTGCGGTCCGGCGGCTGATCGAAAAATCGGCCCGCCACCGGCTGCCGGTGCTCCTGCTCGGCGAGACCGGCACCGGCAAGGAGGTGGCAGCGCGGGCCATCCACGCGGCCGAACCGCGCGGCGCGTTCGTGCCCATCGACTGCGGTTCTCTGGTGGGTAACCTCATGGAAAGCGAGCTGTTTGGCCACACCAAGGGGGCCTTCAGCGGCGCCGTCAAGAACAAAAAAGGCCTGGTCGAGATCGCCGATGGAGGCACAGCCTTCTTTGATGAGATCGGCGACTTGGCGCTGGACCTGCAGGTCAAGCTCCTCCGCCTGATCCAGGAGCGCGAATTCCGCCCGGTCGGCGCCCTGCAATGGCGCAAGGTGGACATCCGGATCATCGCCGCCACCCACCGCGACCTTAAGGCCGAGGTGGCGGCCGGCCGCTTCCGCCAGGATCTCTACTACCGGCTGAACGTGTTCCCGATCCGCCTGCCTCCCCTCCGCGAGCGCCCCGGCGATATCCCGCTGCTGGCGGCGGCGTTCGCGGGCGAGGCGGCGGATCTGTTCACACCGGAGATCCTGCGCGCTTTTAGCGGTTACGACTGGCCCGGCAACGTGCGCGAGCTGAAGCATTGCGTCGAGCGGATGGTCGCCATGCGCTCGGAAGGCGCGTTGCGGTTGGCGGATGTGCCCTCTTCGTTGCAAAACCATCTCGCCGCCAATGCTCTGGAGCAGTTGGCCTCGCACGTGGCGGACGCCGAGCCGTCTACGGACGCCGCGCCGGAGCAGATGCCGCTGTTTCAGTACGCCGGAAAATCTCCGGTGATTCGCCCTCCGGCGAATCCTCTGCCCGTGGTGCCGATTCCCGAAGCCGAGAAACAGGCCATCGCCCATGCCCTCCGCAGCACCGGAGGCAGCCGCAGCCAGGCGGCGGAGCTGCTGAAGATCAGCCGGACGACGTTGTACCGTCGAATGAAGGAATATGGGATGGAGGGGATTGGGGGTTAGGGATTGGGGAGCGCGGCGGCAGGCTGCGCGGCCGGCTCCCCAATCCCCAATCCCTAATCCCCAACCCCAGCTATGACCATCGCGCTCGACGCTACTTACAGCCAGGGAGACAGCCTTTCCGGCGTCGGGCTCTACTCGCGCGAGATTCTGTTTGGACTGGCGGCGGCGCATCCCGAAGCGCGGTTCGAGTTCTGTTACCGGCCGCGGCGGGGCAGGGAAGCGGAGCCGGTTCCGGCAAACGTCCGCCGCCGGCTTCTGCTGCCGCCGCTCGGCCCCTGGCGCGCGGATCTCTTTCACGGCCTGAATCAGCGGCTGCCGAAGATCCCGCTGCGGCGCGCCATCGCCACGTTCCACGATCTGTTCGTGATGACCGGCGAGTATTCCACCCCCGAGTTTCGCGCCCGCTTCACCGCCCAGGCGCGCGAGGCCGCCCGCCGCGCCGACGTCATCATCGCGGTCTCGGGATTTACGCGCCGGCAGGTGATCGACCTGCTCGGGTATCCCGCCGATCGCGTTTTCGTCGTGCACCACGGAACGCGGCCGCTTGCCTATCCGCCGCTCCCGCGAGAAAAGCTCGTTCTGCACGTCGGCGCCATTCAGGCCCGCAAGAATGTGGCCCGCCTGATCGCGGCTTTTGAATCGATGGACCAGGCGTGGCGTCTGGTCCTGGCGGGCTCGTTCGGCTACGGAGCGGAGGAGATCCGCAGCCGGATCGAGTCCAGCGCTGCGCGCGGCCGGATCGCGGTGCTCGGCTACGTCCCGCCAGAGGATTTGGCCGCCTGGTACGCGCGCGCATCCATTTTTGCGTTTCCCTCGCTCGATGAAGGCTTCGGCATGCCGCTGCTCGAAGCAATGGCCGCCGGCGTGCCGGTAGTTACTTCGAACTGCTCGGCGCTGCCGGAAGTAGCGGGGGATGCGGCGCTCCTGGTCGATCCGCGCGATTCCGATGCGCTGGCCGGCGCGCTACGCCGCCTGGCTGCCGATGAAAATTTACGTAGGGAATTGATTCAAAAAGGGCGGGAGCGGACTGCCTTATTCACGTGGGAAAAGGCAGTCCGCCAAACCTGGGACGTCTATCAGCGGTTCTCTTCGTCTACCGCGATCTTCAGTGCCCGCAAAAAGCGGTGATCCTGGGAAGTGAACTTGATTTTGCCGGTGGTTTCAAAATTGCGCTTGGGTTGCTCCTCTGCGAGTTCGACCTGCTCCTGCTCTTCCTCTTCTTCTTCGTTCTCATCGCGACGGTTAAAGCCAATCGTCGCCTCAAGCACCAGGAAGACATCGTACCCTGCTCGCTTGATCTCGCCGATCGCCTCCGCGATCCGGTCGGACTCGGAAAGGGAATCGTTGATCGCGTTCCCCAGTTCCTGCATGAGGTGCTTCAAAGGCTCTTCCACAGATACTCCCTCTTAGCGGATGCGCCGTCCCCTACCGGCGTTCCACTACCGGGCCGTGCATCCACCCGTTCCGATTGTAGTGGAGCCGCTTCCGGTTCACAAGCGGAACCCCCATGATTTGATCGGCAATTTTCCCGCCGCTCGTTAGCGGTAAGTTCCCCATTGTGAACCTTTTGGTACGATAGAGGCGATGTGGCAGCGCGTGGCCGTCCGGCAGGGGCGGCAGTATATCCGGCATGGGCGCGAATTCGTCAAGCATGTCGGCCCCGCCGTCGTAAAGCCGGCCCGTACCCTCTGGAATGAAGTCATCGGGTTTATTTTCTTGTGTTTCGCCGTGCCGTTCGGATTCAAGGCGGTGCGCTACTGGATGGCCGGCGATCACGTGCGTCTGGGCTTCGCCCTTTTCTGCACGGTAGTGATGGGCTGGTTCGGCCTGCATTCCTTCCTGCGCGCGCGCCGCATTTCGCGTTCATGAGCTCCGGCGCGGAGGCACCCGGCGAATTCCCGTTCACCCGCGGAATTTACCGCGAGATGTACCGCGGCCGTCTCTGGACGATGCGGCAGTACGCCGGCTTCGGCACCGCCGAGGAGAGCAACCGCCGCTACCGCTACCTGCTCGAACACGGCACGACGGGCCTCTCCGTCGCCTTCGATCTGCCGACGCAGATGGGGCTCGATTCCGACCACCCGATGGCCGCGGGCGAGGTCGGACGCGTGGGCGTGGCGATTTCGTCGCTGGCCGATATGGAAGTCCTGTTCCGCGAAATCCCGCTCGACCGGGTTTCGACCTCCATGACGATCAATTCGACGGCCGCCATCCTGCTCGCTTTTTACGCGCTGGTGGCGGAGCGCCAGGGGGCCGATCGCCGCAAGCTCTCGGGCACCATTCAGAACGACATCCTGAAGGAATACATCGCGCGCGGCACCTACATTTATCCGCCCCGGCCCGCCATGCGGATCATCACCGATATCTTCGCGTGGGCCGGCCGCGAGATGCCGGAGTGGAACACCATTTCGATCAGCGGGTACCACATCCGGGAGGCCGGATCGAGCGCCGTGCAGGAGCTCGCGTTCACCTTCGCGGACGCCATCGCGTACATCGAAGCGGCGCTGGCCGCGGGGCTCGCCATCGATGCCTTCGCGCCGCGGCTCTCGTTCTTCTTCAACGCGCACAGCGATTTTCTCGAGGAGATCGCCAAGTTCCGCGCCGCCCGGCGCATCTACGCGCGGATGATGCGGGACCGCTTCGGCGCCCGCGACGCGCGCTCGCAAATGCTGCGCTTCCATGTGCAGACCGCGGGCTCGACGCTCACCGCGCAGCAGCCCGATGTGAACATCGTCCGCACGGCGATCCAGGCGCTTTCGGCCGTGCTCGGCGGCGCGCAATCCCTGCACACCAACTCGCGCGACGAGGCGCTTTCGCTCCCCACCGAGGAATCCGCGCGCATCGCGCTGCGCACGCAGCAGATCATCGCTTATGAGACGGGCGTCGCGAATACCGCCGATCCGGTGGGCGGCAGCGAGTATATCGAGTCGCTGACGGATGAGATCGAGCGCGGCGTGACGGAATACCTGGAGCGCATCGATGCCATGGGCGGCACCTTGCGGGCGATCGAGACCGGCTATATCCAGAACGAGATTCAGAACGCCGCCTACGCCTGGCAGCGCGCGGTCGAAAGCGGCGAGCGCATCGTGGTCGGGGTGAACCGCTTCCAGCAGGACGAAGGCGGGCCGGCCGCGACTTTCCGCCTGGACCCTGCGCTCGAAGCCGCCCAGGTCGCGCGCTTGCGCGAGATCCGCGCCGGTCGGGACGCATCGAAAGTAAAGGAGAAGCTCGCCGCGCTGGAGCGTGCCGCCCGCGGGACGGAGAACGTTATGCCGGCGATCCTCGCCGCCGCCGAAGCGTACGCTACTCTGGGCGAGATCGCGGATAGGTTGCGGGGAGTCTTTGGGGAATATCGGGAAGGGGGCTAAGGGGCTAGGAGAGGACGCCGCAGTCCATGGCGCGCAGCTGACCCCGGCCGCGCGTCCTCAACTCCTAACTCCTCAGCTCCCGGCTCCCTTAAACGTGCCCTTCCAGCATCTTCTGGACTTCGGCTTTGCCGATCGCGCCGACCCGCTGCTCCACCACCTGGCCGCCGCGGAACAGCAGCAGGGTGGGGATGCCCCGGATGTTGTAGCGCATGGCCGTGCCGTTGTTGGC
>DATGMB010000117.1:0-25219 GCA_035293845.1 Bryobacteraceae bacterium | reverse complement strand
TCCACCGAGCTCCTCACCGATGTCGCCCAGGCCGGCCTCAAGTTCCTCACTCTGGCCAGCGACGTCGTTTACATCATCATCGTCCCCATCCTCGCGTTCTTCTTCCTCAAGGACGGCCACCTCATGCGCGAGCACATCCTCGATCTGGTCGACGCCGGCCCGCCGCGCGTGCTGCTCGACGACCTCCTCGCGGACGTGCACCTGCTCCTGGCCCACTACATGCGCGCGCTCGTGCTGCTCTCGCTTTCGGCATTCACCGCGTTCTCGATCACATTCTTCATCATGGGCGTGCACTACAGCGTCCTGCTCGCGGCCATCGGCGGCATTCTCGAATTCATCCCCATGCTCGGCCCGCTCACCGCCGGAATCCTGATCGTCATCGTCGCCGGCGTGGCCGGGTCGAATGTCGTCCCGATCATCATCTTCTTGATCGCGTTCCGTTTGTTTCAGGACTACATCCTCTCCCCGCACGTGATGGGGCAGGGGGTCGAGGTCCATCCGCTGCTCGTTCTGTTCGGCGTCTTCGCCGGCGCCGAGCTTGCGGGCATCCCCGGCACCTTTCTCTCCGTGCCCGTGCTGGCGCTGGTGCGTATCGTCTACCGCCGTGTGCGCAAGGCCCGCCTGAGCTCGCAGTTGCGGCCCGCCGAGCCGGTTCCGCGATGAAGTCCCTGCTTGCGCTGCTCATTATTGCCGCGCCCGCGCTCGCCCACGTCGTCAGCCTCAGCTCCGGGGATCTCACCGTCGAAGGCGCGCACGCCCGTTACGAGCTACGCATGCCCTTGTACGAAATCGGCCACGTGTCCGATCCCGCCCGTGCCCTCCTGGCCCACGTCCGCTTTCTGGGCGCCGCGACGCTCTTCCAAAGCTGCGCCCCCGCTCCTTCGCGCGGCCTGTACATCTGCCGCGCCGAGTATGCCTTCCCGAACCCGCCGCGGCAAATCGAAATCGAATGCACCCTCGCCTCCATCACCGTGCCCAGCCACGTCCACATGCTGCACGGGGAAATGGACGGCCGGCGCGATGAGGCCGTCTTCGACATCGGCTTTCCGCGCGCCACTCTCCGCTTCCGCCCGCCGGCCGCGGCCGAGATCGCGGTCGAACAGTCCATCGCCGGGATGATGCGCGCGCTGGGCGGCCCGGTACAGATCCTCTTCCTGGCCGCGCTGGCGCTGGCGGCGCGCAGCCGCCGCGAGTTGACCGCGCTCGCCGGCATGTTCGTGGCCGGCGAGGTGGCCGCCGTCCTGGCGATGCGCCATGCCGCCTGGCAGCCGGCGCCGCGCTTTGTCGAAGCCGCCGCGGCGCTGACGCTCGCCTATCTCGCGGTCGAGCTTCTATTGCTCCCGCGCGCCGGCTCATCGCGGGCGCGCTCGGCGCGTTTCACGGACTCTACTTCCACCTGTTCCTGCAGGATTCCGGCTACTCGCCCGGCTGGGTGTTGGCGGGCGCCGCGGCGGCGGAACTGGCGGCGGTCGCGGTGCTCGCGCTGATCTTCTCGCGCCTGCTGCCCCGCTTGCAGGCCCTGCGTCCCGTCGAGGTCTGCGCGTCCGCGCTGCTGGTCTTCGGGATGGTCTGGTTCGTGCTTCGCCTGCGCGGGTGATTTCACGATCCGCCGAGGCCGACCCGGCCTCGACCTACTGCTTCGCCCCGCCCGCCAGCGTCTCGAAAAGCTTCGCGTTGACGCGCGCCTCTTCAGCCTTCCCCAGCTTCTCCGCCGCCAGCGCGCGGGCGTGGAAAATCCGCGGCCAGTAAAGCGCCAGGATGGGCCCCGGTCCCGCCGTCGGAGGCACCGGATTATTCCGCAGGAGGCCGGCCGCCTCCTGCGCCCGGCCGCATTCCGCGAGCGCCGCGCCGAACTCCGCCGCAATCGCACCGTCCGGCGCGGCCCCGGATCCCTCATAAGCCCGCCGCAGCACCTCCGCGGCCGGCGCAAACTCGCCATCGATCAGCAGCGCCGCTCCCAGCGCGGCATCGCGCCCCGTCGCCGCCATGCCGGTTGCACCGGGAAAGAACTGCTGCGCGCGCGCCGTCCACTCCGCGGCAGAGAGCCGCTGCGGGGCGGCGAAGAAGCGCGCCAGCGCCGCAATTCCCGAAGAGGCCGTCCCCGCCGCCTCTCCCGCTTTTTGCGCCATGGCCGCCGCAGCTCCGTGGTCGCCTTCCATCGCGGACCAGATCGCCAGCTCCGCATAGGCCACCGCCTGCGCGTCGCGGCTCGCGAACTTCGGCGCTTGCCCCGCCAGCGCCTCGTAGCCCTGCCGCCGCCGTCCGCTCAGCCACAGCCATTCCGCCTGGTGTGTCGCGGCCGCCGGGTATTGCCGCCAGATCGCGTCCGCGCCGGCCACGTCGCCACTCATCAGGCGCGCCATGGCGGCCTTGAACGCATCGACACCGCCGTAAAAACCGGGAGCCATCTTGAGGGACTGCAGATAAAACTGCTCGGCTTCCTGGAGCCGCCCGCAGATCAGGTTGACGTCGCCCATGGAATCGAGCGCGTTGGGGTTGGTCGGCTGCAGCGCCTGGTAGCGGCGCAGCGCGCTCATCGCCACCGTCAGGTTTCCGCTTTGGGCTGCCGCGTACGCCAGCGTGTTCCAGGACGTCGAATCCGCGGGCTCGATGGCCAGCGCCCGCTCGAACGCCTGCACGGCCTGAGGATATTCATGCCGGTTTTGCGCGATTTCCGCCAGGCCGCGCCACGCGCCGGGATCGCTGGGCGTCAGCTTCGCCAGCGTGGCCAGCGCCCGCTCGCGCGCCGCCAGGTCGCCGCTCAGACCGGCCGCGAGGTTTTCGAGCCTGGCCCGGTCCACCTGCGCGAGCGCCGTGCCGCGCGCGGCGGCAGCTTGCAGGGTGGCGGTCATCCCGGCGCGGTCGTTCCGTTGACCTTCGATTTCCGCCAGCATCAGGTAGGGCGCTCCGAAATCCGGATCGTCCGCAATCGCCCGCTGCGTAGCCCGCTCCGCGGCTTCGGCGTCGCCGGCCTCCTCCGCCTCCGTGTAGGCCCGCAGCGCCGCCGGATTGTGCGCGCTGTAGAGCGGCGCCTGCGGCCAGATCTGCCGCGCCAGCAGGGTGGCCGCCGCCGCTACATCCGGATCCTTGGCGCTCACCGGCTGCAGGATCTGAACCACGCGCCGCGACTGCGGATCTTCGATGACCATGCGCGCCCGAATCGCGCCGCGCTCGACGCTATATTGCCCATAGGCGATCCGGCTCGCGCCCGCCGCGGCGGCCAGCGGCGCCTCGGCCGAAATGCCCGGCGCGGAGATCGGCCGGGCGCCGAGCTCGCGCTGGAGCGTGTGCAGCCTCGCCCCTGGAATGGCGTAGATCTGCGGCGCGCCCGCCAATTCGCTCGCGATCGCTTCCGCGAACGCGCGCCCCATCCAGTCCGTCGACGGGTCCGGCCCCAGGTTTTCGAAGCGCAGAATCGCCAGCCGCTGGACGCCCGGCTCGGGCCGGCGCGCGCAGCCGGCGAGCAGCAGGACCGTCCCGGCAATCGCCCCGGCCCACCGCCGGCTAAAGGACACGCTGCTCCCTGGCCATCAGCTCCTTAAACTCCGGCAGCTCCTTGATTCCCGCGAAGTCCGGCTCGTCTTCCAGCTTCTTTTTATCCTTGAACCCTTCTTCGAGCGATTTCCGCAGATACTGAATCGCCAGATCGTTGCGCCCCGTCTTGGCGTAGAGCTTCGCCACGTAGAAATGGAACTTGGCGCGCTCTTCCACGCTCCGCTCTTCGAGCAGGATGCCCGTGCTGCTGTGGTGCTCGAAGACGTTCGGGTCCAGCCGCATCGCGGTCTGGTAGTCCGCGGTGGCCCGCTGATACTGTTTCCGCGCGAACTCCGCCGTCCCCAGATTCATATAGATCGAGGCCGATTTCGGATCGTCCGGCGCGAACTTCAGCGCGCGCTTATACCATGTGATCGCGCGGCGGAAGCTCTTTTTGGCGTAATACACGGTGCCGATGTTGTTGATTGCTTCGGTGTAATCGGGCTTCAGCTTGATCGCCTGTTCGTAATACTTACGGGCGGTATCGAGCTGCATCATCTGGTGGTAGGCGATCCCGGTCTTATTCAGCAGAACCGGGTCTTTGGGAGAGCCTTCGCGGAAGCTCTCGATGGCCTCGCGGTACATCTTGCGGGCCATGTAGATATCCCCGCGGGTTTCCGGTGTGAGGACAGGCTTCGCCTCCTGCGCCATGGCGCAGGCCGCAAACATTAGAGTCAGCCATCGAACGGACATTGGGGCCTCACCCCTTTGGACTATTTAAACACACCGATGAGGCGGCGGAAAAGGCTCTTCTTCTCCTCTTTCTTCGGCTGGGCCGGCGCCGCGTCCGGGGCGGCGGCGGGCGCGGGTGGAGCGTCCTGGCGCGCGGCGCGCCGCACCGCCGGCGCGGGCGCCGCCTGTCCGTCGCCGCCCGTCCCCGTAACGCGCGGCGCCGTATCGGCCGCCGGCGGCTCCACCGGATCGGGCGCGACCTCCCAACCGGTGACGTTCGTGATGTTGCGGCCTCCGCCGTGCAGCGGGCACATCCCGACCGGCTGCGTCCCGGCGATGTAGACCTCGCTTCGCCGCGTGGGGCATAGCGGCGTGGCCGGCATGCCGGACTGCGGGTCGATATCGATCGAAACGATCCCGTCCGGAGCCGGGAACTGCTTCGTGTCGCGGTACTGCGGATACTGCATCGCCGCGTTCATGAACTGCGCCCAGATCGGCGCCGCCGAATGCGCGCCCTGCAGGTCGAGCTGCTGGTAATCGTCCAGCCCGACCCACACCACGCACAGCAACTGGCTGGTGTAGCCGGCGAACCATCCATCGTGCGACGTGCCGGTCTTGCCCGCCGCCGGGTAGTCGATCTTGTACTGCGCCCTGACGCCCGCCGCCGTGCCGGACCGCAGCACCTCCTGCATCAGGTTGGTCATCAGGTACGCCACCCGCGGGTCCAGCGCGGCCTTGGTCTCCGGCTTGTTCTTGTACAGCATTTTGCCGTCGCTTGACCGCACCAGCCGCAGGAAATTCGGCTTCACGTACACGCCCTGGTTGGCGAACAGGGTATACGCGCCCACGGCTTCGAGCGGCGTGATGACGTACGACCCCAACGCCACCGCCGGCGTGGCCTGAATCTCCTCGTTCATGCCGGCGCGCCGCGCCATCTCGACCACGCGGTTGTACCCCACCTGCTCCGCGATTTTCACAGTGGCCACGTTCATCGAATGCGCCAGCGCCTCGCGCAGCGTCACGTTGCCGTAAAACTCGTGCTCGAAATTGCCCGGCTCGTACGGCTTGCCGTCGAACCAGAACGTGGTCGGCTCGTCCACCACCATGGTGCTGGGGGTGATGATCTTCGGCCCGCCTTCGATGGCGGTATTGAGCGCCGCCGCGTAGACGAACGGCTTGAAGATCGACCCCGGCGGCCGCTTGGCCAGCACGTGGTTCAACTGGCTGACGCCGTAGTTGCGCCCGCCCGCCAGCGCCTTCACCTCGCCCGTATGGGGGTCGATCGCCACCAGCGCCACCTGCGCCTCCGGCGGCTTCTTCCCCTTGAACCGCCGCTGCTTCCGGATCTGCTGGTCCACCAGCTCCATCCCGTTCCGGATGGCCTCGCTTGCCGCCCGCTGCAGGTTCAGATCGAGCGTCGTATAGACCCGCAGCCCGCTATTGCCGAAGTCGGATTCCTGGAACGTCGACTGCAGCGTATCGTTGACCATGTCCACGAAATACGGCGCTTCGAGCGATTGCAGCGATCCCTTCGGCACCGGCACCGGCGTTTCGGCCGCCACGGCGTACTCGCGGTCGTTGATGAAGCCGTTCTCCCGCATGAGCCGCAGCACCAGGTCGCGGCGCTCCTTGCATTTATCCGGATGGCGGTAGGGGTCGAAAATGCCCGGCCGCTGGATCATTCCCGCCAGCTCCGCCGCCTCGGGCAGCGTGATCTGGCTCAGGTCCTTGCCCAGGTACACTTCCGAGGCCTGCCCGAAGCCCCGGATATTGAACGTCCCGCGGTATCCCAGGTCGACTTCGTTGGCGTAATCCTCGAAAATCTGCTCTTTCGAAAAGCGCTGCTCGAGCTGCAGCGTCAGCATCATTTCCGCCAGCTTCCGGCCCATGCGCTTGCCCTGGTCCAGCCAGAACATGCGCGCCAGTTGCATGGTCAGGGTCGAGGCGCCCTGCCCGCGGCGGTGCTCCCTCACGTCCGTATAAGCGGCCTTGATGATGCGCATCGGGTCGAAGCCGGAGTGCTGGAAGAAGCGCTTGTCCTCCGCCGAAGTCACGGCCTCGACCAGCACGCGCGGGATGTCCCGGAACTTCACGAACCGCCGCTTTTCCCGGCTGGGGCCCGAAAGGTTCGTGATGAGCTGCGGCTCGAGCTGGTACTGCGGCCGCGGCGTATTGTCGCGCAGCGAGACGATCGCGGAAATCTTCCCGCCGGAAAACCGGATGACCCCGGCTTCCTGCTCGAAGTACGAGTCCGGCCCCGGGAAAATCTCGATCGCGGTCGGCTGGATTTCGTAATATCCGATCGGGTTGCCGCGCGATTCGGTGTACCCGCTCCGCCGCAGCTCGGCCGCGATGTCCGAGGGCGAGCCGGCATCCCCCACGCTCACCGATTCCGGCGCCGCGAAAATCTTGGCCGAATTGGCGAACAGCCCCGCCTTCAACTTTTCATCGAACAGCCGGGCATAATGCGAATAGAAGTAAGCGAAGGCGCCAAACCCGGCGATGATCACCAGGCTGAACGAGACAATCAGGAAGCGTCCGAAACGGCTGAGGAAGAATCGGGCGAGCCGCGATGTGCGGGGAACCCGGACCTTCACTTCCCGCTTCGAAGGTTTACTTGCGGTTCGTGCCACTACCTGTGATTGTCTCATGAAGCGCTCCACTGCCCCCGGCCGCTTGCCCGGCCCCGGCCTGCTTACTGGCTTCCGGCGCCCGGGTAAAAATGCAGGTCCACCGTGTAACCTGGCAGGTCCACCCGCACGAAATACCGGACATCGATGCGCATCCCATCCTGGGAGTGCACGATACGCACGTTATCTTCCATTACGGGAAGGTCGAGTTGCCGCGCCCTGGTCAGCACCCGCGTGCGCAGTAAGTCGTCGGATTGCTGGGAGCTTGCCGAAGAGTGTGTCAAATCTGACACGTAATGCTGGAGCTCGAGATTCCGGAAATAGATCGGCGCAAAGGAAGCCAGCAGATACGCCATGCCGCCCAGCACCGCGATTCCGAGCGCGACGCGCCACCGCGGGACCCGATTCACGGCCGCTCGTCGCTCTCCTTGGCGGAAGCGGCGGCCAGGTCCTCCCAGATATCGCCCGAATGCGGGGTCCATTCCGGGTCGGCCAGGCCGGAGATCTGCAGCTCGTCCTCTTTGAGTGTGCCGTGCCCGTACGGGCAGATGTATTCGATGCGCGGCCGGCCGAAGAGCAGCATGCGATGCCAGGAACCCGTCGCAACCGGCATCCGCAGCTTGCGCAGGCATACCCGGCAGCGGTGCTTCTGGTCGCGCCAGATGAAATTCAGGCTGACCGTCCACAGCAGGAACAGCACCAATGCCAGGGATGTGTAGCCCAGGTCCCATCCGAAGCGCGGCGGAATATAAGTGATCTGTTGATGGGCGAGAGTGTCGCGGATCACGTGCGCCTCCGCGGGCCACCACCAGTTCAGGAGCGCCAGCAGTCCCAAAAACACCCCGGTTGCCACTACGATCTTTGCCGCCAGATAAGACCAGTAGCGCATACCCGTTAGACTCACCGTGCTGTCATTTAGTTTCCAAACTCCGGTGCGGAAAAGCAAGCGGACATCCGGCGGAAATAGCGGCGGCGACGCCGGGCGGGGAAGCCGGGGAGTTCCTCTTTCGCCTTCCCGAGCCGCTCAGCTCCGGACCAGGTTCCTCAAAATAAACAGCACGTTCGCCGGCCGCTCGGCCAGCCGCCGCATGTAGTAGGGATACCAGGCCTGGCCGAACGGCACGTACAGCCGCAGGCGGTATCCCTCCGCCACGAGCTGGCGCTGCAAATCCCGGCGGATGCCGTAGAGCATCTGGAACTCGAACGCATCCCGCGGCACGCCGCGCGCCGCGGCGTATTCCTTCGTCGCGGCGATCATTTTTTCATCGTGCGTGGCGATCGCCGGATACTCGCCATGGTCCAGCAGAAACTGCATCAGGGCGATGAAATTCGCGTCCACGTCGCGCTTGGCCGGGAACGCCAGCGTAGCCGGCTCGAGGTACGCGCCCTTGCACAGCCGCACGCGGATGCGCCGCTCGCACAGCGCCTCGATATCCGCCTTGCTGCGGTACAGATACGCCTGAATGACGACCCCCACGTTGGGATGCCGCGCGTGCAGTTCTCCGGCCAGTTGCAGGGTGCGGTCCGTGTACGCGCTTGATTCCATGTCGACGCGGACGAAGGCTCCCCGCGCCGCCGCGCACGTCACCAGTTGATCCAAGTTGGCGCGGCACTGGTCATAAGAGATGTCCAGGCCGAACTGCGTGAGCTTCAGGGAAACGTTTGCCTCGAGGCCGGCCGCGTGCATGGCGTTCAACGTGCGCAAGTAGACATCGCGGGCGGCCGCCGCTTCTTCGAGGTTGGTGACGCTTTCGCCCAGGTGATCGAGGGTGACGGCGATCCGCTCGTCGCGTAGCCGCCGGGCCACCGCGAGGGCGTCCTCGAGCGTTTCTCCCGCTACGAACCGGGTAGCGAGCCGCCGCGCGGCGGAGGAGGTCTCCAGCCATTTCCGCAAGGACTTGCGGCTGGAGAGGAAGAGCAAGAGCCTGCGCACCACCACCAGCCTAGCATCCCGCGGCCGGCCGGCCTGTGCCTGCGGACGCGCCGTGCACTCCGGCCAAGCCCTGCCATGGTTTGCTAGACTGCGAGTTTGGGAACGAAGACGAATCCGGACGGTGATGGGGGCCTGCGCTGCCCGTCGTGCAACGGCCGCGACGTGGTCGCGTCGCTTCCCCGCCATTTCTGGGACGAGATTATGCGCGGCTGGGGCCGCCTTCCCAAGCAATGCCGCACCTGCGGGCGGCGCTTCTACGTCCGCGAGCCCCGCCGGACGGCATCCGAGCCGCGAGCGTAATCCGGCCTCGCCGGCCGATCCCCTGCTAATCTGTACCTTCTGGAGGGAACCGTGCATCTTGTCGCTGGTGTCGATCTCGGCGGAACCGCCATCAATTACACCCTGATCGATACCGAGGAAAAATTTCTGATCGAGGGGCTGTGCGAGCACCCCGCCCGCTCCAAAGAGGGGCCGGCGGTCTGTCTGGCGCAAATCGAGGAGGGCCTGGCGATCGCTGCCGCCCGCGCCGGCGTCGAGCCTGCCCACATCGTCGCCATCGGCCTCGATACGCCGGGGCCCGCCAGCGCCACCGGCCGCCTCAGCGCTCGCGGCTCGACCAACTTCGTGCACGCGGATTGGGCCGGTTACGATATCCGCGAAGGCCTCGAAGCCCGCCTCGGCCGCCCCGTGCTGTATCTCAATGACGGCAACGCCGGAGCCCTTTGGGGCCACTTCACGATCTTCGGCTCGGAGCGCCCGGCTACCTCCATTTCCGCGATTATCGGCACCGGCCTGGGCGGGGGTGTGATCGTCGAGGGCCGTGTCGTTAAGGGCCGCGGCGGCTTCGGCGGCGAATGCGGCCACGTGCTGCTGCCCTATCAATCGATTCGCGGGATCGACGGCCTGCACCCGCTCTGCAATTGCGGCCGCACGGGCGATCTGGAATCGCTTTGCTCGCTCACGGCCATCGAGCGCTCGCTGCTGCCGCATTTCCTCTGCCGCAACCCCGGCCACCCGCTCGCCGCGATGGACCTGCATTCCGGCGCGAAACTGGTCCGCGGCATGGCCGAAAAGGGAGACGCGATGTGCCGTGAAATCTTCCGTGTGCAGGCCCATGCGCTCGGCTTGTTTTTCGATGAGATGATCAATACCTTTGACCCCGACGCCCTGATCGTCGGCGGCGGAGCGATCGAAACCGGCCCCGAATTTCAGCAGTGGTTTCTCGAGGAAATCCGCCAGGGCATGCCCCCGCAGCGGGTCGAGCAGGCGGATATCCCGATCTACATCATGCCGAACGGGGACACCGCGGGCGCCCGCGGAGCGGCGATCGAGGCGCTGCAGTTCGCGCGGGCAAACGGATTGGTGTGAGGGGTCGGGGGACGCTCGCCTTGACTCCGCGCTCACACAAGAGCCGGCTGTCTATCCCGAATTCTCACCGTCGAATCACGCCTTCTTTGCTGTAAATGGCGGGATGTCAATTGGCAAGCCTACGCGCATGAAGAAACGCGCGAAGGACTGCGATAAGTGTTCTCGATATGGCGGGAGTAGGCGCAACCGTTCTGAAAGGCGAGTTCGGCTTCGCACGAAGGCAACGGGCAGCGAGTATACCCTTCGGAAGTCGACGACGCGCACTTCCCGCTCAAATCCCGGAATGACGCACGACGCTAACACATGGAATGCCGGCATGCGGCCTTTGCGCGCATCCTCCATTCCTGAGTCCTTTCCCAAGTGCGGGTCGATCGCGAGCTCTGAACGCCTCCAGATGGCGCACAGGAGGATGTCGTCCACCTTCTCTCGCCCCTTGACCAAGTCGCAGCTCTGCGACATCACAATGAGGTCCTGTTCCTTCCACTTGAATGTTGCGCTTGACGGCTTACCGCCCGCGTCGATCACCAGGTTATCTGGCGGTAGAAAAATCGGACAGCTTTCAACAATGTCGCCCTGTTCAATATGGTCGCCTTCAATGACACCGTACCAGGGGTAGTCTGGGATACCGGGCACCTGAGCCTCCGCAATCCTATCCGCGTCTGGTTCGACGGCAAAAAACCTCAGCCGCCTCAGGATGGCTTTCAGTCCCAAGGCTCAGTGGTCGGCGTCGGCGTAGCACGGCCGGCATATTCCAGTCTTGCCGCTAGCGTTCCGGAAGGCCGTATGGGAGCAGCTTCAATGGCGACATCCCAGTCAAGCAATTCATCCGCAAAGACATTGCTGGGAATTGGCGACCACCCCGTTGCCGTTGGGCTGAGGATTTGACTCTCGGGCCTGGTGTCTGACAACCGTGCGACGCGTTGTTGAGCGAGCCAGTGGTCCACCTGCCGATCGTATTCGGCGGCTTCATCGGGTCTGGGTCTGTAGATCGCTGGAATGTGGAGCGTGGCGACAGCCGCAGCGGTTGCAAAACGCACGTTATCTCTCCTCAAGCTTATCAATGCTTTCATCGGTCAGCAAGCGAAAAAACTGCTCCTTTTCCTTGCTGTGAGCCTCTGTCACCCAAGCAACCACGGCGTTCCTTTCGTCGGCCTCGAACCCCTCGGGCGTGAAAACATCCACATCGACGTAAACGGAAGTGTTCGGTGGCAGCGCTCCGTAAACAAATTCCCTCGTGGCAATGCGCACGGTGCAGCCGGTTGCTGCTCCAGGGTCGACGGTAAAATTGATGTTGACGTTCCCGACTACAGGACGGGACGCCACTTCAATTTTGAGGTCCAGGTCTGAGACGGACCGGATGCCATGCAGATCCGGCCGTAAAGCATTCAGATATCGTAGTCCCAGTCTCCGAACGATGAGTCCGTTGGCTTTCTCAAAAACACCGGTGATGGTCTCGATCAACTCCTGCAGGAATCGTTGCCAGCCAATATATGGCGCCACCCGATGATACGAGATGACTTGTGGACCGACACGGATCGTCCGATGATCGCCGGTCAACTCAAAAACCGGCTGAAAGCGAAGGTTCGGGTCGGCTTGGCGAATCGGCAACGGTATTTCATAGGAAGGCAATCGTCCTTGTCTGAGATTCTTCCAAGGTCCATAATCTGCGAGCCGCCCAAACAGAATTTCCGGAATGATCGACGTGTCGAAGCGCATCTCGAAGATCGCCTCGACAATTGCATCGTTTTTGAGCTTCTTTGGAACCGGCTTCCCGTGCGATGCCATAACCTGCCTTTCCAAGTCAACGTACATTGTAAGACGAGCGTAGGGCCATTCCATTTCGGTGCCTACCGGTAATTTCGCCCTCCCGACGCCCGGACCTGGTGCCGGTGACACAACTGCAATGGGTCGCGAACTCCAGCATGAAGGAGATCCAACTCGCGCATGCGGCCGCAGCGCGTCGAACAGGCGGATATTCCGATCTACATCATGCCCAATGGGGACACCGCGGGCGCCCGCGGGGCGGCGATCGAGGCGCTGCAGTTCGCGCGGGCAAACGGATTGGTGTGACGGGTCAGGCAGACGGGTCGCCTGGGCAGGCTGCCCGTGGGGCCCGTCATCGACGATTCCCAGCGCGATTGGTTTGTTTTTCCTGTCCTGTTGCTTCCTTCCGGCTCGAAATCGGCCGGGCTGTAAGGAGATCTCCTAGTCGGCAGGCTGGCGAACGTTGACTACGTGGGTCCGAACTTAGTTTGCCCTGGCCATGTTGGGCATCGGACGTAGTTCCGAAACGGGCTGCATCTCGCCCAGCGAGCAGCTCTTTTTCGGTTACGACAGTAACACGGGGAGCCGCGCCGGCGAGCCGCGGGTCTTTGTAACCGCTTGAAAATAAGTCCAACAAAGATTTTTTCTTGCTGTCACGGGCGCGCAGGATGCGGCCTTTTGCGCATCAGGCACACCCACGCTCTCGGCGGAGCGGGAAGGTGAGCCTCGAAATGGCTGGAAACCAGCGACAGAATCTCGAAGCGCGGTTCGACAACCCCAACGGCCTCTCTCGCAGTCCATTTCGGAGGGCCTTCCGTCAGGTGTTGTTCGTCAGCGCTGCCGATCAAACTGAGCCACAGGCCGTTCTCCGCCAGATCGCGGTGGACTCTTTCGGCAAAGCTGTCCCGGTCACTGGCGGAATCCACCGTGTGGAAGCAGCCGCGGTCGAACACGAAGCCGAACGGCGCGCCGTCGACGTCGCCATTGAGGAAGTTCCGGACCGCGAAGGTACACCGGGCGCCGGCTTGGGCCGCTTTCTCTTTGGCCTTGCCGATCGCGATATCCGAAATATCGATGCCGGTCACCTCGAAACCCTGTTGCGCGAGCCATATCGCGTTGTCGCCGGTGCCGCACCCGATCTCCAGCGCCTTACAGGGAGCGATCGGCGCCGTCGTGACGGTGTGGACCAGGTTGAAGTCGGGCTTGCCGATGTCCCAGGGGGGCGTGCCCTTCCGGTACGATTCGATGAAGTGTTCTTCCGCCGGCATATTTATATTATTGACTCACCCGCGGTCCCCTTGACACGCGCGGCAGGGCGGCGCATACTCATATCAAAAATCTATGGGAAGGCCGCAAAAACCTGGCGCTGAAGGGATCGGAACGTTGGATCTGCTCATCCTTTCCCGCCTGGCTCGCGGCGCGATGCACGGATTCGGCATCGCGGAATATCTGCACGGAGTCTCGGACGCTTTCCACGTGGAAGAAGGATCTCTTTATCCGGCGCTCCACCGGCTCGAATCGCAAGGCCTGATCGATTCCGAGTGGGGACTTTCCGAGAACAAACGGCGCGCGCGATTTTACCGTCTCACGCCGCGCGGGCGCCGGCAGATCGCGATCGAGGTCTCCCATTGGCGCCGCATGGTTCAGGCGGTCAACCAGGTCATCGACCCTCTGGTGCCGTAATGCTGCAGCAGCTCTGGATCGACGTGCGAGTTCGGCTTGCTGCGGTGTTCCGGCGGCACGCACTCCGGGCGCGGGCCGATGAAGAGGTGCAATTCCACCTCTCCATGCTCGAGCAGCGCCTGATGGAGTCCGGCATACCGCCGGAGCTCGCTCGCGCGCGAGCGCGGCACGATTTTGGGAACTCTACATTGATCCAGGAGCGGACGCTCGATGCCTGGCGATACGCTTTCCTGGACGCGCTCCTGCAGGATGTGCGCTATGCGTGGCGCATGTTCCGCCGGACGCCGGGATTCACGCTCACCGCGATCGTGACGCTGGCATTGGGAATCGGCGCCAATACGGCGGTTTTCAGCATTCTCGATGCGGTCTTGCTGCGCCCGCTGCCGTATCGCTCACCAGGCCAGTTAGTATCGGTTCTGGACCGCGAAATCCGCGCCGGCGGACGCGCAGTATTCTTCGATCTGTACAGCGATTACGAGAACTGGAGCAGGAACAGCCGCCTGTTTCAGGGATTCGCTGCCATGAGCTGGGCAGGCGGATTGGGACGCATCATGACGGGCCGTGGACCGGCGCGGAGCGTCGCGGCCCTGCCCGTTACGGCCGATTTCTTCCCGTTGCTCGGCGTTCCCGCGATGCTGGGCCGTACCTTCCAGCCCGCCGATGCCGGAAACGGCTGCCGTGTCGTGCTGTCTCATAAATTTTGGCAGGCCACGTTCGGAGGCCAATCCGGCGCCATCGGCCAGTCGTTACAGCTCGATGATCAGGCTTGCACGGTGCTGGGCGTGATGCCGCCCGAGTTTGCTTCGTATCCGAATCCGGATTCGCTGCTCTGGGTGCTGATGCCGCCGCCGAAGCGGCCGGATCAATTCGGCGTCTTCGTGATCGGCCGTCTGAAGCCGGGCGTTTCCATGGCCGCGGCCGAAGCGGAGATTCTGGCTTTGCACCGCCAGATCCACCAGCACGACCGGTGGGGCAGCCTCGTGGAACCCGCGATTTACGGGCTCCAGTCCGAATTCACGTGGCTAACCGGCCGCAACCTGCGGATCAGTCTCATCGCCCTGTTTGCTGCCGTCACCGCCGTGCTTTCCATTTGCTGCATCAACGTCGCCAACTTACTGTTGAGCCGCTCTCTGGCGCGGCAGCGGGAAATGGCCATTCGCGCCGCATTGGGTTCCGGGCGCAGCCGCGTGCTGCGGCAGTTGATCACGGAGAGTCTGTCGTTATCGGCGGCCGCTTCGGTTTTGGGAGTGGCCATCGCGGCGGGCGCCGTCGCGTACTTTCGCAATGCCAATCCCATCGAGCTTCCCCCGGCGGCCGTCGTTTCGATGAACGCACATGTCCTGGCGTTCACGCTGGCGCTCAGTATCGCGACGGCCGGGCTGTTCGGTCTGGCGTCCGCATTCCACATTTCACGGAGCAATCTCATCGGTGCGTTGAAGGCGGGCGGGCAGGCTTTGTCTCAGGATGCAGCCCGTCATCGGTTCGGGCAGGCTCTGATCGTGGCGGAAGTCGCGCTCACGGTGGTTTTGCTGGTGGGGGCGGGCCTGCTGATCCGGAGCGTCCGGAATTTCACCTCCGCGCCCCTGGGATTTACGCCCGAAGGGTTGCTGGCCACCCGGCTTGAGTTGCCGCAAAATTCCTACGGGAAACCGGAGCGGCGCGCGCGGTTTTATCGCAGCGCACTGGCGGAACTGCAGGCGCAGGCAGGCTTCGAGGGCGCGGCGCTGACGACGGCGTCCCCCACTCAGGGCACCGGGCCGGTCAGTTCGCTGGCGGTCGAGGGGCGTCCCGAGCCGCCTTCCAATCACATGCTGGATGTCGGCCGGCAGACCGTCAGTCCGGATTATTTTCGAGTGATGCGGATTCCGCTGAAAGCCGGACGCTATTTCGACGAACGGGATCACGAGAGCGGCGAGCCGGTTGCGATCGTGAACGAGGCGCTGGTGTCGCGCTATTTCCCGAACGAAAATCCGATCGGCAGGCAGATTCGCGAATCCGGCGGAGCGAGCCAGCAGCCGTGGCTCCGGGTGGTGGGCGTAGTGGCGGACGAGAAGCGCACCGCCATATCCAATGAGATGAGCTGGGACGATGTGCCTGTAATCTACCATGCCTGGGATCAGAATTCGCCGCTCGCCGCCACCCTGATCGTCCGCGCGCGGTGGGGCGGCACGTCGGCCGCCAGAGAGATTCAGCGGACGTTCGCAGCGATCGATCCCGAAGTTTCTGTTGGCGAAATCGAGCCCGTTCCGGCGAGCGTTGCCAAAATCCTGGCATATCCCCGTTTCCGCGCGGTTGTATTGGCCGCGTTCGCCATTTTCGCCCTGCTGCTGGCGTCGGTCGGGCTGTACGGCGTGCTCTGGCAATTCGTGGCACAGCGGACGCCGGAGATCGGAGTTCGCATGGCGATGGGAGCGCGGCCGGCGGATGTGCTCCGGCTGATCGGACGCCAGGCCGGCGCTCCGCTTGCGACGGGGCTCGCTCTGGGCCTCGCAGGCGCAGCCGCACTCAGCCGTTCGCTCGAGAGCCTGCTGTATGGAGTTCCGGCGAGCGATCCTGTGACGTTAGCGGCGGTCTTGCTGGCGTTGATGTCCGCCGGAGCGGCTGCCGCGTACTTTCCAGCGCGCCGCGCCGCCCGCATCGATCCGATGGCGGCGCTGCGCAATGAGTGAGCCGGTCCGCCAAGGCGAACGCCCTCACTCGCGATTTCCCTCCCGGGCCCGCTCCTTGAGTCTTCGGATCTCCTCCAGCCGCTCGGCGATGCGCTTCTCCACGCCGCGATCGGTCGGGAAATAATACTGCCGGCCGGCGAGGGACTCGGGCAGGCATTCCATCCCGGGCACGGCATCCGCGAATTGGTGCGCGTGCTGATAGCCTTCGCCATAGCCCCACGCCTTCATCGCGCGGGTAGCCGCGTTGCGCAGATTCATCGGCACGGGTTCGGCGATCGTCTTCTGTACGTCTTCCTGCACCGCGCCCATGGCCCGGTAGCTCGCGTCCGATTTCGGGGCGACGCACAGGTAGATCGCCGCCTGCGCCAGCGCCAGATCGCCTTCCGGAATGCCGAGAAAGTGCACGGCCTCCTTGGCCGCCACCGCCTGTTCGAGCGCGCGCGGGTCGGCCAGGCCGATGTCCTCGATGGCCATGCGCATCAGCCGCCGCGCGATGTACAGCCGGTCCTCGCCGGCCTCCAGCATCCGCACCAGCCAGTAAAGCGCGGCATCCACATCGCTCGAGCGCACCGATTTGTGTAGTGCCGAAATGAGGTTGAAGTGCTCCTCGCCGCTCTTGTCGTAGAGCAGCACCTTGCGCTGCATCGCGTCCTGGACGCCGTGTTCCGTCAGCGCGCCGCCCTCGGACGCGGCGGCCGCCGCCTCCAGCGTGTTGTACGCCTGCCGCGCGTCGCCATTGGCGTAGATCGCGATCTGCTCGAGCAGCGCGTCCTCCGCCGTGATGCCGATCGCGGGCAGGGCGCGGCGCAGCAGCGTCTGGATCTCCGGCACGGTCAGCCCGCGCAGCGCATACACGCGGGACCGCGAAAGCAATGCCGCGATCACCTCGAACGAGGGGTTCTCGGTCGTCGCGCCGATCAGGATAATGTCGCCGCGTTCCACGTACGGAAGGAACGCGTCCTGCTGCGCCTTGTTGAAACGATGGATCTCGTCGACGAACAGGATGGTCCGCCGGCCCGCGCGCCGCAGCCGCTCGGCATCCGCCATCACCGCTTTGATTTCCTTGATGCCGCTCAGCACCGCGCTGAAGGGAATGAACTCGCACCGCGTATGCCGCGCGATGAGCTTGGCAAGCGTCGTTTTGCCCGTCCCAGGCGGTCCCCAAAGAATGATCGATGTGAGCTCGTCGCGCTCGATCTGCCGGCGGAGCGGCTTGTCCGGCCCCAGGATGTGCTCCTGCCCGATGTAATCATCGAGACGCTCGGGCCGCATCCGCTCGGCCAGCGGACGCTTGCCGGCCTCGGCGGCCGCGCGCCCGCGCTGCGGTTCATCGGGCGGACTGGTATCGAACAGGCTCATGCCCGCAGCGTCCTTTGCCGCCGCGCTTCGTACAGCAGAATTCCCGCCGCCACCGCGGCGTTCAGGGATTCGACGCCGATTGTCGGAATCGACATGTCCATGGCCGCCGATCGCAGCTCGCTGCTTACGCCGTGCGCTTCGTTGCCGATGATGAGACCGCAGGGCGCGGTGAAGTCGACATCGGCCAGCGGCCGTGTCGCATTCCCCGGCCGCGCCGGCACGCCGGCGTACAGCTCGATGCGGTGCTGCCGCAGCGCGGCCCGCGCCAGCGCCGCGTCCACGCCCGCGAGGTACGGCAGCCGGAATAGCGAGCCCGCCGAAGCGCGCAGCGCCTTGGGATTGTGCGGGCTCACGGTCCCCTTGAGGAACAGAGCGCCGGTCGCGCCGAAGGCCTCCGCGGCGCGGACGATGGTGCCGGCGTTGCCGGGGTCCTGCACGCCATCGAGCACGACCACCAGCGCGCGGCCGCGAAAGAGCTGCTCGAGCGTCCACACCGGCGGCCGCACCAGCGCCATCACGCCCTGGCTGGTCTCCGTGCCCGCGAGGCTCTGGAACAGCCGGTCCGGCAGGATCGCCACCTTGACGCCCGCCAGCCGCCGCACGTGCGCTTCCGCCGCCGAGCGCACCGATTCCGCCGCCAGCACGGTCTTGACGTCGCAATCGCTGCGCAGCGCCTCTTCGAGCAGGTGGAATGTCTCGGCGACGCACAGGCCCTCGTGCGTCAGCGACCCGCGGACGATCGCCCGGCGCACGTCCTTGAGCAGCGGATTGGCGGCGCTGGTGATGGTCTCGGGCTTCGGCGGCATAATAAATTCAGGCCGGCAAGGTGGTCATGCGGATGCCCGGCCCGCAAGCTGATAGCTTCTCATGAAACGCTTCATCTGGAATGCCGCGGGCATCGCGGCCATCGTGGCGCTCGTCTCGGTGGCCTACTTTGCCGTGCGCATCGAGCAGCAATCGGCGCAGGATGAGGCGCGGCAGTCGGATGTGATTCTGGTCCTCGGCGCGGCGGAATACCGGGGGCGGCCCTCGCCGGTGCTGCGCGCCCGCCTCGACCACGCGCTGCTGCTTTACCAGCGCGGGCTGGCTCCCCGGATCATGACCACCGGCGGCGCGGGCGGCGATCCTGTTTTCACGGAGGGGGGCGTCGGGCGCTCGTATCTTATCGCGCACGGCGTGCCGTCAGAGGCGATCGTGGTCGAGAACGAAAGCGCCAGCACGGTCGAATCGCTGGCAATGGCGGGCGAGATCATGCAGCGCATGGGTCTGCATTCGGTGATCGTGGTCAGCGACGGCTATCACATCTACCGCGTCAAGAAGATGCTCGAAAACCGCGGTCTGGCCGTCTACGGCTCCCCCCGCCCGGAGCTCCACGTGGAGCCGATCCGCGAGCACTGGAACTATTTCAAGCAGGCCATCGGGTACATCCTGTGGCGTGCCGGGCTGGCGGTGTAGGGGCAGCGGCGGCCGCTGCAGTGGCGGCCATTGCGATTCGAAGAGGAGCCTCCGCACCGCTTACTGAATCTGGATCTGTCTTAGCGTTGGGTAGGCCTGAGGAAGGGTTGGCTGGGACGCAGAGATTCGAACCGCGTACCACACAGCCCGCAATAGCGACAATCGCGCATTGGCCACCGAGGAGGACGCGCTGCCTTGACCGCTATCCGCCAATGGCGGATAATGGGGTAGGTGGAGCTCATCGAGACTTCCACCTTTACGAGGCAGATCACGGCTCTGCTCAGCGATGAAGAGTATGGGGCATTTCAGTCCCGGCTCGCAGCGAACCCGGGTCTCGGCGCTCTCATCAAAGGTGGCGGCGGAGTAAGAAAGATTCGCGTGGCAGTTGGATCGCGTGGCAAGCGCGGCGGTGCGCGCGTAATCTATTACTGGGCGGTCCGGAAAAACGTGATTCTTTTGCTTTTTGCCTACGCGAAGAACGTGTCGGCCGATTTGACGCCAACGCAGGCGGCCCAGCTTGCCAAGGTCGTCAAAGAGGAGTTCAGGGATGAAGCCGAAAATGTTTGAAGAACTGCTGGGAAGCGTGCGCGAAGGGGGTGCGATTCTCCGCGGTCGGAGGAAAGCTTCGCGCCGATTTGAAGTCGGGTCCTCGGGTATCCGGGCCATCCGCGAACGTACCAGCCTCTCACAGTCGGAGTTCGCGCGGCTGATTGGTGTCAGCGTGAAGACCTTGCAGAACTGGGAGCAGGACCGTCGCCGCCCGACGGGACCGGCGGCCGCCCTTTTGCGCATCATCGCGCACGAGCCACGCCTGGCTGTGGAGGCGATTCATCGGCCATAGCGCCTCAGGATCCGGTACAGCCGCAACAAAGCTCGGGTTCAGATTTTCAGGAAACTCAGCAACTGCCGAGGAATGTTTGGCTGGGACGCAGGGATTCGAACCCCGATACGCAGATCCAGAGTCTGCAGTCTTACCGTTAGACGACGTCCCAACGCAAACTCAATTTTACCAGAACAGCCCCGCCCGGCACCATACCCACCGGGCAGGCCCGGCTCGCCGAATCTCTTTCAGCGCGTAGTACACTGAATCTTCGAGATGAAGAACCTGCTCCGCCGGGGTGCATGCCTTCTCTTATGCGCCGCGGCCGGATCGGCCGTCGACTGGACGGCCTACAAACCAGAAGGCTACGTCAGCGATTTCGCCAAAGTGATCGACCCCGCCAGCCGCGCCCAACTGAATGCCTACTGCGCCGCGGTCGAACACGCGACGAAAGCGCAGATCGCGCTGGTGACCGTGCCGTCGCTCGAAGGCGAGCCGATCGCGGACGTCGCCTACGATATGGCGCGCGCCTGGGGCGTCGGCCGAAAGGGCGAAAACGACGGCGTGCTGCTGCTGCTCGCGATCCAGGACCGCCGCTCGCGCCTGGAGGTCGGTTCCGGGCTGCAGTCCGTCCTGCCGGATTCGATGGCCGGCGATATCCTCTCGGAGATGCGCCCCGCCCTGAGGCGCGAGCGCTATGGCGATGCCCTGATGGCCGCCGCCTCCACCATCGGCAACACCATCGCAAAAGCTCGGCACGTCACGATCCAGGCTCCGGCTCTGCCGCACCGGGTCCAGCGCAGCGTTTGGGACTGGCTGCCGTGGCCCGTCCTGGTGGGCGGCGCGCTGCTGCTGGTGTGGCTGCTCTTTTCGGGCGCTCCGCGCGGATACGGCGGCGGCGGATGGGGCGGCGGCGGATTCCTCCCCTGGCTCATCCTCGGCAGCATGATGGGTCGCTCGACCTGGGGAAGCCGCGGCTCGGGTGGTTTCGGCGGCTACGATTCCGGCGACAGCTTCGGCGGTTTCGGCGGCGGCGATTTCGGCGGCGGAGGCGCATCCGGCGATTGGTAGGCCTCAAGCCGCGGCCGTGAGCGCGGCTTCCGATGCATATGGATAAGGTTCTCGAACAACTGGTGGCCAAACTGCAGCGCGCCTTCGGCGAGCGCCTGGTTTCCGTGGTCCTCTACGGCTCGGCCGCCGCCGGCGACCGCCAGGCGAAGTTCTCGGACTACAACGTCCTCTGCGTCCTCACCGAAATCACCCGCCGCGAGCTGGCGGCGAGCGAACCGGTCTTCCAATGGTGGCGCGGGCACGACAGCCCTTCGCCTCTGCTGCTCACCGAGGCCGAGCTGGCGCGTTCCGGCGATTGCTTCGCCATCGAAATCCGCGACATCCTGCGGCACCATCGCATCCTGTTCGGCAAGGATGTCACCGCCGGCCTCGCGGTCAGCGATGCCTTCTACCGCGCGCAGGTGGAGCATGACCTCCGCGCCAAGCTGCTGCGCCTCCGGCAGAAAGCCGCGGGCGCCCTCTCCGAGCCCGACCAGTTGCGCCGCCTGCTGGCCGATTCCGTGGGCACATTCTGCGTGCTGTTCCGCCACGCCCTGGCCCTGCACGGCGTCGAGCCGCCGGCCCGCAAGCGCGACGTGGTGGCCTCCGTCTCGGCGCTGTTCGGCGTCGATTCCGGCGCGTTCGACCGCCTGCTGGATCTGCGGGAGGAGCGCGCCAAACCGCGGGACATCGACCCCGTGGGTCTGCTCGATGCCTACCTCGCCGGCATCGGAGCCGTGATCGATGCCGTGGACCGGCTGGAGAAGTAGCGTGCGGCGCCGTGCGACCGGAGGCCTGCCGTGAGGATCGCCGTCATCCTCATTTTCGTTGTCTGCGTGCTCGCCATCGCCTTCTGGACTACGTTCCGTTCCGCGCGGGAGCGGCTGGTGCGCCAGCGCGAGGCCATCGCCTCGGAATGGGCGCAGGTGGATCTGGCCCTCGAAGGCCGCGCCGACCTTGTCACCAGCCTGCAGCCTGCGACCGCTGCCGATGCGGCTCTCTGGAAGCAGCTCCACGCCGCCGCCGCGGCGCTCGAAGCCGCCGCCACGCCCGCCGATAAAATCCGCGCCAACGAGCGGCTCTCGGCGCTGTTGGACCGGCTGCCCCGCAGCGAGCCCGCCGCCACGCGGCAGCGCCTTTCCGATGCCGAGGACCGCATCGATGTCGAGCGCCGCCGCTACAACGAAATGCTCGAGCACTACAACGCCGCGATCCAGCACTTCCCGGACAATATCGTGGCCGCCATCGCCGGCTTCAGCCGCGATGACGCTTATCTCCCCACCGCAACCGGAAAATGACTATGACACCGATCTTTGCCAACTACATCGGGGGCGAATGGATCAAACGCCCCGAGACATTCGAAAATCGCAACCCCGCGAACACCGATGAGGTGATCGGCTGCTTCGTGCGCGGGGCGGCGCGCGACGTGGAAGATGCCGCGGCCGCGGCCGCCGCGGCTCTGCCGTCCTGGAGCGCGATGAGCGCCCCCGGGCGCGGCGAGATCCTTTTCAAAGCCGCCGCCATCCTCGACAGCCGCTTCGAGCAGATCGCCGCCGAAATGACGCGCGAGGAAGGCAAGACGCTGCCCGAAGCCAAGGGCGAGGTGCGCCGCTCGATCAACATCTTCCGCTACTTTGCCGGCGAGGGCTCGCGGCTTCCCGGCCTGCTCGCGCCTTCCGAGCGCGACCGCGTCCACATGTTCGCCATCCGCAAGCCGATCGGCGTCGTGGGTCTGGTCACGCCGTGGAATTTCCCGAGCGCCATTCCCGCCTGGAAACTCGCGCCCGCGCTGATTTGCGGCAACACGGTGGTGCTGAAGCCCGCCTCCGCCGCGCCGCTCAGCGCGTGGCGCATCGTCGAAGCGCTGCACGAAGCGGGCATCCCCAAGGGCGTCGTCAATTTTGTGGCCGGCCCCGGCGGCGAGCTCGGCAGCGCGCTGGTCAACGCTGCGCCGCTGCGCGCGGTTTCCTTCACCGGCTCCTGCGATATCGGCAACTGGCTGCACGGCGAGGCCTCGCGCCGCCGCCTGCGCATCCAACTCGAAATGGGCGGCAAAAATCCCACCATCGTGCTCGCCGACGCCGATTTCCCCCGCGCGGTCGAAAACGTGGTCAATGCGGCGTTTTTCTCGACCGGCCAGAAGTGCACCGCCACCAGCCGGGCCATAGTCGAGGACGCCATCTACGACCGCTTCGTCGAGGCCGTGGCCGAGCGCGCGCGGCGTCTGAAAGTCGGCGACGGCATGCAGCCCGGCATCGAAATCGGGCCGTGCGTCGACCGCGGGCAGATGGAGACCGTGCTTCGCTATATCGAAATCGGCCGCAAGGAATCGGGCGAACCGAAGTGCGGCGGCCGGCGCCTGTCCGAAAACGGCCTCGCCAAGGGCTGGTTCGTCGAGCCAACGGTTTTCGCCGATGTCACGGAGGACCACACCATCGCTCGGGAAGAGATCTTCGGCCCGGTGCTCGCGATCATGCGCGCTCGCGATTTCGAGGACGCCATGCGCATCGCCAACGCCATCCCCTTCGGCCTCTCGTCGTCCATCCAAACGACGAATCTTTCGCGCGCCTTCGAATACATCTACCGCGCCGAAGCCGGCCTGCTGACGGTGAACCTGCCGAGCGCCGGCGTCGAATACCAGCTCCCGTTCGGCGGCACGAAAGACTCGAGCTTCGGCCCCAAGGAACAGGGCCCCGCCGCCCTGGAGTTTTATAGCGATTACAAGACGGTTTATCTGAAATACTAGGGAGACAGGAGTCAGGAGCGCGCCGCGTGCGTTTGCATTCTGACTTCTGTCTCCTGACTCCTGACTTCTTCATTTATGCATCTTGGCCAAATCAAAACCGAAAACGGAATCATCGCCGCGGTGTTCGAAGGCGGGCGCGCCCGCCCCATCCCCGCGCATAATATGCTGGACCTGATCCGGCGCGCGGAGACTCAGGGCGAGCCGCTCTCGCAGCTTGCCGCGCAGCTCGCGAGCCGGCACGGCGAGGAACGCCCCCCGGTGCTGCCCATCTGTCCGCCCGAAGTCTGGGGATGCGGCTGCACCTATGAAGCCAGCGCCGCCTTCCGCGACGCCGAGCACGGCACGCGCGAAGGCATGTACGCGCACGTCTACCGCGAAGCCCGCCCGGAGATCTTCTTCAAAGGCACTTCGCGGGTCTGCGTGGCGACCGGCCAGTGTATCGGCATCCGCCCGGACTCGAAATTCACCGCCGCCGAGCCCGAGCTCGCGGTGGTGCTGGGCCGCGGCGGCCGTGTCGCCGGGTACACGCTCGCCAACGATGTCTCCGCGTGGGATATCGAGCGCGAAAATGCTCTCTACCTCCCGCAATCCAAGTTTTACGACGGCTGCTGCGCCCTCGGCCCCGTGATCGTCACGGCGGACGAACTGCCCGACCCCTACCACCTCGAGATGACCTGCACCATCGTCCGCGACGGCCGGACGCTCTTCTCCGGCAGCGTCTCGACCGCGCGCCTGCACCGCCGCATCGACGAGCTGATCGAATTTCTCACCCGCGCCAACCGCGTGCCCGCCGGCACCGTGGTCCTGACCGGCACCGGCATCATCGTGCCGCAGGAGGCGGCGCTCGCCCCCGGCGACACCGTGACCATCGCGGTCCCGGAAATCGGCGAGTTGGTCAACACCGCCGCTGCCCTCCAATAGCATGGCCGATACCGGGCGCCTCCGCGAGATCGCCGCCGGATTGATGATTCCCGGCATCCGGCGGCACATCTTCCTCTGCTGCGACCAGACCAAGCCCAAGTGCTGCACCAAAGAGGCCGGCCTGGAATCGTGGGACTACCTGAAGCGGCGGCTCGCCGAGCTCGGCCTGCTCGACCGCGTCTATCGCACCAAGGCCAACTGCCTGCGCATCTGCGAGCAGGGCCCGATCGCGCTGGTCTACCCCGAAGGCGTCTGGTATCACTCCGCCACGCCCGAGGCTCTGGAGCGCATCATCCAGGAGCATCTGATCGGCGGGCGCATCGTCGAAGAGCTGGCGTTCCTCCGCAACCCGCTTTAGCGCCGGCTGCCGCTATTTGGGCAGGAAGAGGAAGCCGTGCTGGAATCCGTTCGCGTCAAAGTACGACCCCGCGATCACTCCTGCCGCGTTGATGCTGTTCGCGTAAGTGCCTTCTAGCCCGCATTTCTCACAGGCGTGACCACGGCGGCCGACGCCCGCCGGTTTGGGGGCTGGATCTCTGTAGAGAGCAAAAAATGGGCATACACCAGCGCAACGTGTATAACGCAGAAGCGTCGCGGCCGATGGGGACCGCCGTG
>DATGMB010000116.1:0-8862 GCA_035293845.1 Bryobacteraceae bacterium | reverse complement strand
GCCGCCGCGGTATCGGTGGTGGGAACACCGTCGCGGTCGAACGCCCAGCCCGCCGGGATTTCCGGCTGCCCGTTGATGTAGGCTTTGAAGATTTTGCCCGCGGCCACGGTCGTCGTGGCCATGTCGAGCAGCCACGGGCCGGGCAGCGCGACGCAGATCGGGTTGGTTCCGAAGCGGCCTTCGCGCCCCTGCCACGGCGGAACGATCGGCGACGCGTTGCACATCACGATCCCGATCATGCCGGCCGCGCGGATCTTCTGCGCCCACCACGCCGCCGCGCCGAAATGGTTGGATTCGCGCGCCACCACCCAGCCGGCGCCGTGCTCCCGCGCGAGGCGCACGGCGTGGCCGCAACACGTTTCCGCCACCCACTGGCCGAGCGCGTTCTCGCCATCGAACACCAGGCAGGCGCCGGATTCGGAGGCCACACGGCCCTCCGCCGCGGCGTCCATTTCTCCTGCGAGGAGCTGCTCGACGTAGAAGGGAAGCAACTGCATCCCGTGCGAATCGACGCCGCGCAGGTTGGCAGCGACCAGGCACTCGGCGGCGATGCGCGCTTTGGTTGCCGGAACGCCGGCGCCGCGCAAAATGGCGTCGGCGAAGCACGTCAGTTCCGGGGCAGAGATCAGGGGCATAAGCTCCAGGTTAGCCCAAGTGCCGTGCGGGTTCAGGCGAAGCGCGCGAGTGCGAGCGAGCGCACGCTGAAAACGGTGCGCGTGTGCTGCTGCACATCGGCCGGCGCGAGCGATTGCGACACTTGTAACTGGGCGCGCCGAGCGCCCTTCAGGGAGGGAATCTCATGGCGAAGCAGGCGGGTCTGGAGCAACTTCTGGTCGAGGAGCTTCAGGACCTCTTCGATGCGGAAAAGCAACTCGTCCGGGCGCTGCCCAAGATGGCGAAATCGGCCACGGACGAGGAATTGGAGAGCGCGCTGCGGGAGCACCTGGAAGTGACGCGCGGCCAGGTGCAGCGGATCGAGGAGATTTTCGGCAGCATGGATATGCGGCCGCGCAGCCGTCCCTGCCGCGGGATGCAGGGTATCGTCGCGGAAGGGCAGGAGCATCTCGAGGAGGAGCGGGGCGAAACCATTCTGGATGCTGCGATCGCCGGCTCGGCGCGCCGGGTAGAGCACTACGAAATCGCCGCTTATGAGAGCGCCCGGACGCTGGCGCAGCAGCTCGGCATGCGGGATGCGGCGCAACTGCTCCAGGAGACGCTGCAGGAAGAGATGCACGCCGACCGGCTGCTGGCGCAAATCTCCAAGCGGCTTGCCAAAGAGGGCGTTGCACAGGCCCGGTTCGCAGAGAGCGAAACGGCGCCGCGCCGTAACGCTCGGGCGGCCGGCAACTCGCGCGCGGGCGGCGCCCGGCAGTCCGGTGGGCGGCGGGCGGCGGGCCGCACGGCCTCGGCCTCGGGCTCGCGATCGCGCCGCAGCGGCGGCGGAGCGGCGCACCCGCTGATCGACCATGACGAGATCCGGCGCTGGGCCGAGGAGCGCGGCGCCACGCCGAGCTGTGTGCGCGGCACCGGCCGCCGCGGCGATACCGGGATGATCCGCCTGGATTTCCCCGGCTACTCGGGCGAGGGTTCGCTGCAGCCGATCTCCTGGGACCAGTGGTTCGAAAAATTCGACCAGCAGGACCTCGCTCTGATGGTGCAGGACACGACGGCGGGCGGCGAAAAGAGCAATTTCAACAAGCTGGTCAGCCGCGAAAGCGTCGAACAGAGGCCAAAGACCCGCGCCGCGCGATAGAGGCCGATTCCGCACAGGCGCGGGCATTCCATAATCCTTTGGGCTACGCCGTTCCGCGAATTGATCCGCGAGGGGCCGAATGGTAGTGTCGCTGCGGGAGGATTGCGATGCTGTTTGCACGGCCTTTCGCGCTCGCCTTTTCGACCGCCGCTCTGGCGGCGGCCGCGTACGCTCAACCGGCTATCGGACCCGCCGGCAGGGTGGTGAATCCGGGCATCTTTCTGGACTCCTTCCAGGTGGGTTTCTTCCCGAGCCCCACGGGAGGAGCCGCGGCCCAAGGTTTTGTCGATATCGTCAACACCGGCGCCCTGGGCGCCTCGGCGACCGGACCGGGCGTAGTCCCGCCGGTCGGCGACGTTTGCGTGAATGTCTATACCTTCGCCGCCAACCAGCAGGAACTGCAATGCTGCTCGTGCCTGGTCTCGCCCAACGCGCTCGCGCACCTGCCATCGTCGGATTTTGTCCCTGGTGCTGGCCGGCGCGTAGCGCCGACGGCGGGCTTTGTCATCAAGCTGCTCACCACCGTCCCCGGACCGAACTTCACGACGCCCGGCACCAATGGGTCCAACGGCACGGTTGCCGGCCCATTCACGAACACCGTCTGCAATCCGGCAATTGCATTCGACACACAGAACCTTGCCCCCGGCACACGGGCGTGGGCTACGACAGTTCAGTCGAACCCGGCTACCAGTACGCCGTCGCTGCTGCAGACGGAGTTTCAGACCGCGGTCCTAAGCCCGGGAGAAATCACGAAGATGACGAACATCTGCTCGGTCCTGCAGGCGAATGCGGGCGGCGGCGGGACGTGCCCATCCTGCCTCAACATCCAGTAAACACGGGCAAGTTATTTATTCTCTGCGGCGGCCTGCCGCTAACCCGCCCGGCTGCTGTCCACGATCGCCGGTCACCTCCGGCCCACGCCCACGCCGCTGCCCGGGCCGGGTGGGATTGGATGGGACCGGGCCATTTCTGGCCCCGGCCCTGACATCCGGTTCCTGCCCCTCGCGCCGCCGGGAACTTTCCGCGCCCGGCGGCGTCTACTCTTTTGCAAGGTCTGGAATTTCCTGTTAGCCTGGATGCCAGGCTGACGACTGTGAGGCTGCCCTTGGCCACCTCAATTCTGGAATTAATTGCCGAGCGGGTGGAGGCCGGCGCGGATGCAGAAGATCTGCGCCTGGTGGAGGCTTTGCGGACCGGCAGCGAGCGGGCCTACGAGGAACTGATCGCCCGTTTCCAGCAGCCCGTATATACGCTGGCGCTGCGGCTGCTGAACGACCAGCAGGACGCCTGCGATGTAGCGCAGGAAGTCTTCCTCAAGGTCTTCCGGAACATCGGGAGCTTCCGCGGCCAGAGCACGCTCAAAACCTGGATTTACCGCATCACGGTCAACGAGGCCCACAACGCGCGGCGCTGGTTTTTCCGCCATCGCCGGCGCGAGGTGGAGCTCGACTGCGGCCCCGAAGAAACTCTCAACTGGAAGGAGACGATTGCGGACGGCGGCCGCTCGCCGTTCGACGTGGCGTTCGACGGCGAACAGCACGTCATGATCGAAGCCGCGCTCGCGAAGATCAACCCGGTCTTCCGCGAGGCGGTGGTGTTGCGGGACATCGCGGACCTCAGCTACGAAGAGGTGGCGGAGGTTCTCGGCGTTTCGCTGGGAACGGTGAAGTCACGCATCCTGCGGGGGCGCGAAGCCCTGCGGGAGCAACTGGCAGGCAGCCTGGAGAGCCGGCCGGCGCTGCGGTTGGTGCCCAAGACGGCAGAGTGAACTATGAGCTGTGAAAAACTGCAAGAACGGATCTCTTCATTCGTGGATGGACAACTCCCGAGTGCGGAGCGGGAGCATGTGTCGGCGCACATGGCCTCCTGCCGCGACTGCAGCGCGTATCGGGAATCCCTGGAAAGTGTCCGCCGCGCGGTGCGCCAGATGAGCCGGCCGCCGGTTCCGGCGGCGCTCACGGCCAGGCTGCGTGTGCTCGCGTCTCACGAGCAGTCGCGCCGGCGCGCCCGCGCCGATTGGCGGGGTTGGGCGCGGTACTGGTCGGACCGCCTCAGTCTCGCGTTCGACAATCTCATGCGTCCGCTGGCGTTCCCGTTCGCCGGAGCGCTGATCTCTTCACTGATGATCTTCGGCCTCGTCATTCCCAGCCTGACGTTCCAGCACGCCTTCGCCGACCAGGTGTTCTTCACGCCGCCGAACGGCGAAGTGGTGGCGCAGTCCCCGACCGGCCGCTATCTGCCGGGAGAATCCGAGAATCCGCCGTGGATCCAACGCGCCGATGCCTCGATCCCGGACGCCGCCAACGTGGTCGACCTGATTATCGATGAGAACGGCCGGGTCTGCGACTGGACCGTCGAGCGCGGCGAGCTCACGCCCGATCTCACCAACATCATCATGTTCGGGCAGTTCAGCCCCGCGACGAATATGGGCGTGCCGACGCTGGGCAAGGTTCGCGCCGTGCAAATCCGCAACGTCCATACGCCGCCGATTCGCGTGCGCAGTTAGTGCCGCAACGCCTCGGCCAGCACTTCCTCATCAAGGGATCCATCCTCGAGCGCATCGCCGCCGCCGCGTGCCCGCAGCGCGAGCCGTTGGTCATTGAGATCGGCCCGGGCCGCGGCGCTTTAACGGCAAAGCTCCTCGACCGCGCGGACCGCGTGGTGGCCATCGAGCTCGATCCGTACCTGGCCACCCTGCTGCGCGAACGCTCCGCCGCCGAAGTGGTCGAGGCCGACGTTCTGGCCACGGAGCTGGGGCAGTGGGGGCCCGCGGTGATCGCGGGCAACCTGCCGTATTACATCACCTCGCCGATTGTCGAACGGGTGCTGCGCGCCGGCTTCCGCCGTGCCGTGCTGCTGGTGCAGAAGGAAGTGGCCGACCGGCTTGCCGCGCAACCCGGCAGCCGCGATTACGGATTTCTGACGGTTGAAACCGCACTATTTGCGCACGCCCGCAAGCTGTTCGAAGTGAAGCCCTCGGCGTTTCACCCGCCGCCCAAGGTGGATTCCGCGGTCGTGCGGCTCGATCCGCGCCCGTGCCCGGTGGACGATCCCGAGGATTTCCTGCGCTTTGCCGGCCTGTGCTTCCGGCACAAGCGAAAGACTATCCGTAACAATCTGGCGGAGGTCTACGGCAAGGAGCGCATCGGCGGCTGGCCGGAGGCCGGCAGCCGCGCCGAACAGCTCAGCCTCGAACAGCTTCTCGAGATGTACGGCAGACTACGGGCGCCCGAATCGTAAACGCGCGCGCGCCGGGCCGCTGGAGCCCCGATTGCATCGATACAGGTATGAAAGCTCTGGCGTTGGCCTTCATCCTGGCAATCACGATCGTCGTCATCTTCGCGGTTCGCACTGTGCTTCCGCAGCGGACCGCCAAGGAGAACATGGTGAGGACGCGCGGCCAGGTGCCGGTGCAGGATTCGCTCGAATCGATCGATCGCGGCCGCCTCGGCTCGCAGCCCATGCTGCCGGAGAACGCCTTCACCCTCCAGGGCACCCTGATCGATGCCGGCTGCCAGGACCGCACGGCCGCCAACCTCGCCGCGCCGCCGCCGCCGCTGGCGGCGGAGATGCCGGCCCAGCCGCCGAATGCGGCGCAGAATCAGCCGCCCGCGCAAGGCGCCGTCACGGCGGGCGGCGTGAGCGTCGGCGGCGAAGTGGTAGCGAACGAGCGCCCGGAGATCACCGGCTTTATCGGCCGTGACATCATCACCCGGCAGGAGAGCCCGGAATGCGCGGTCACCTCCGCGACCCATGCCTACGCGATCGTCACCAAAGAGGGACGGCTGCTGAACCTGGATGAGGGCGGCAATACGTTCGCCTCGCAGGCCGTACTGAGCGACCCGCAGGGGCGCGCCATGCTGAACGGCCAGGCCCCCGGTTTCAAGCCGCAGGTCGAGCTGAAGGGCTGGATTCGCGGCGACCGCATGATTGTCGACCGCATCGTGCAGTTCGGCTCGAATGCTGCCCCCGGCGCACCTGCCGGCTCGCCTTTGATATCCTCTTCTGGTGCCTTCCACCACAACGGTCCTACGCCCCCGGTTTCGCAGCCGTCGCATTGAGAGGTTCACCGAATCGGTGATCCGCGAAATGACGCGGCTCGCCATGCAGCACGGCGCCATCAACCTGGCGCAGGGATTTCCCGATTTTCCCGCCCCCGCCGTGCTCAAAGAGGCCGCCGCGGATGCGATCGCACGGGACATCAACCAGTACGCGATCACCTGGGGCTCGCGGTCGCTGCGCAATGCCATCGCGGGGAAGTACCGCCGCACTTACGCGATGGATTACGACCCGGAGCGTGAAATTACAGTCTGCTGCGGGGCTACGGAGGGCATGATCGCGTCCCTGATGGCCGTGATTGATCCGGGCGACGAGATCATTCAGTTCGAGCCCTTCTACGAGAATTACGGCCCCGATTCCCAGCTTTGCGGCGCCGAAGTGCGCTACGTGCGCCTGTATGGCCCGGAGTGGACGTTCGATCCCGAGGAGCTCCGGCGTGCGTTTTCGCCCCGCACCAAGGCCATCATCGTCAACTCGCCGAACAATCCCACCGGCAAGGTGTTCACGCGCGGGGAGCTCGAAACCATCGCCGGGCTGTGCCGGGAGTTCGACGTACTCGCCATTACCGACGAGATTTACGAGCACATTCTGTACGACGGCGCCGTCCACGTGCCCATCGCCTCGCTGCCCGGCATGCGCGAGCGGTCGATTCTCGTCAACAGCATGAGCAAGACGTACGGGGTGACCGGCTGGCGCGTGGGCTGGGTGCTGGCGCCGCCCGATCTGAGCGATTCGATCCGCAAGGTTCACGACTTCCTCACGGTGGGCGCCGCCGCTCCACTGCAGGAGGCAGGGGCGGTCGCGCTGGCGCTCGGGGACGAATATTACGCATCGCTAGCGGCCGAATACGCCGGCCGCCGCTCCCATTTTCTGGAGACCCTGCGCGCTGTGGGCATCCGCTGCACTGCCCCTGCGGGCGCTTACTACGTAATGGCTGATATGTCGCCGCTCAACTTTACCGATGACGTGGCGTGCGTTCGTTATCTGATCGAAACACTGGGCGTTGCCGCAGTCCCCGGTTCGAGCTTTTATTCACAGGCGGCGGGCGGATCGCAGCAGGTTCGCTTTTGTTTTTGTAAGAAATATGAGACGCTGGAATTGGCTCGGCGCCACCTGTTAAAACTGAATTCTCGCTGACCGGATGCTGGCCGGCCCGGGGGAAAGCTGATATGCTTCCACAGTTTTTATTGCAGGAAACCACCGTCCGGGAAGCCGGAACGGGCGCTGAAATCTACCTAGGGGATGAACCGGCTGACACGTTGATTATCACCCTGGGAATCACACGAATCATCGAACAGGAAAGCATCGATGTTTCGATCTGGGGCTCGGCCGATGGCGCCCAGTGGGGAAGCAAGCCGCTGGCTTCGTTCCCGCAGAAATTCTATTGCGGCACTTACCAGATTCTAATCGATCTTTCCGAACACCCCGAGGTGCGGTATCTGTGCGCGAAATGGCAGGTCAACCGCTGGGGTAAGGGCGACCCGAAGCCGCTGTTCACCATTTATCTCTTCGCACAAAGCATGTCGCGGCAGATGGCCGCTGCCGGCGCGTAGCGTCACTCGCTTGCAGGCCGCCGGCCTGCGCCACAGGTTAAAATGGGCGTTATCCCGCCCATGGACCTCCTGATTTTCGACCTCGACGGTACACTTATCGATTCGCGGCTCGACTTGGCGAACGCCGTAAACGCCACCCGCCGCCACATGGGCATGGAGCCGCTCTCCAACGAGCGGGTGTACGGCTATGTCGGTAACGGCGCGCCCGTGCTGATCCGGCGCGCTTTGGGCGAGCAGGCGACCGAAGCGGAGCTGCAGGAAGCGCTCGAATTCTTTCTCGAATATTACGGCCAGCACATGCTCGACCATACGGCGCTCTATCCGGGCGTGCGGGACTCGATCGACCGCCTCCGCGCGGCCGGCAAGCACATGGCCGTGCTGACGAACAAGCCGGTGCGGATGAGCCGCACGATTGTCGAGGGCCTCGGCGTAGCCGGCCATTTCTTCCAGGTTTACGGCGGCAACAGCTTCGAATTCAAAAAGCCAAACCCGGTGGGAATCCGCACGCTGATGGAGGAGGCCGGCGTCGGCCAGGACCGCGCGCTGATGGTCGGCGACAGCTCCGTCGATGTGCAGACGGCGCGCAATGCCGGAATCCGCTGCTGCGGCGTGACCTACGGGTTCCAGCCCGAAACCCTCGCCGATCCCGCTCCCGATCTGCTGGTCGATCGCATGGAAGACATGGCGGACTGGGTGCTCCGGGCCTCAAAATCAAGCACGTGAGACACTGAACCAATGGACCTTCAGTTTCCGATCGGCCGCTTCGAGCGCCCGCAGACCGTGGCCGCCGGGGATCGCGAGGCTTGGGTGGCGACTCTGGCCGCCGCGCCTGCGCGTTTCCGCGAAGCCGTGCGCGGCCTCACCGATGCACAGCTCGATACTCCCTACCGCCCGGACGGCTGGACCGTGCGCCAGGTGATCCACCACGTGCCCGATAGCCACATGAATTCCTACGTGCGCTTCCGGCTGGCCCTGACCGAGCCGGAGCCGGTGATCAAGCCGTATGACGAGGCCGCCTGGGCGCGCCTGCACGATGCCCGCACGCTGCCGGTCGAGCCTTCCCTGCAACTGCTGGAAAGCCTGCACGTGCGCTGGGTGGCGCTGCTCTCGAGCCTTGCGCCGTCCGATTTCGCCCGCACGTTCCGGCATCCGGAGCTGGGCGTGATGACGCTCGACGCGAACCTGGCCCTTTACGCCTGGCACAGCCGGCATCACGAGGCGCATATTACGGGTCTGCGGGCGCGGATGGGGTGGTAGCAATGGCTCGAGCGATGTAGCCTATACATCGTGAAGCGGACGCCCCTGTTCCCCGGTTACCGTCGCTGAAGTGCGGTCCGGCAGGCATCCTGGCCCATCGCGTACCCGGCCGCAATCCCAGAACCCAATTTCCCCCGCGCGCGTCTAAAAAGTTGTAGATCTGTATAATGGATCAAGGCCCCCGGAGCTTCCAAAAACCCATATGAGTAGCCGTTTGAAATATTTAGTCGTGAGTTCCTC
>DATGMB010000115.1:0-4601 GCA_035293845.1 Bryobacteraceae bacterium | reverse complement strand
GCGGTACAGCTCCCGGAAAGCGTATCGAACTGGGTTGCCGAAGGGGCGCTGAAGGGACAGGTGCGGGACGCTTACGCCGAGCTGACGAAGAAGTAAGCGCCCGCCTTCCCGGATTTACTGACCTTCGACGATTCTCAGGGGCCGCTCCAGGCGGAAGGTCATCACGGTTTCCGCGGGGACCTTGATGGAGGATCCCTTGGTGAGGATCTCGGCGAGCGCTCCGCCACCCGCGCCCGCGCCCGCGCCGATGGCGGCTCCCTTGCCATGGCCGGCGATGGCGCCGATGATGGAACCGATGGCCGCGCCGCCGCCCGCCATTTCGAGAGTCCGCTTGTTGGCTCCGACGCCCTCGTGGCCGCGCTCGGCGATTGTATCGGTGGTGACGCTGTAGCGCCGGCCATCGACGGAGACCGAGCCGAGATCGAGCACCAGGTCGGAGGCGCCGCGGAAGTGGCCTCCTTTCGCAGCCGAGACGATTACGACCTGAGCGTTGGCGCCCCGCGGGATTACGCACTTGCCGGATTCATCGCGGACATCCTGCGTCACCTCGGCAGCGTACGTCTGTCCCTCGACAGCCTGCGCGGAATCGATCGTCTCTTCCGTGCGCACCGAGATCTCGCTTCCGGCAGGGACGGTAAATGTGGTCGACGTGATAGCCGAGGCGGGCGGATGGTAGTGGTGTTCGTGCACGGCATCCGGATCGTGGGCGGGACCGGGTGCGGTAGCATCCGGTGCGGCCGCGGTCTGGGTCGGCGCGGCCGGATTCGAGGAGCATCCAGCCAACCAAACTAATGTACATACCGTTACGATTATTCGGATCATGTAGTGAATAATAAAAGGTGCGCGACACGCACGCTGTACGAAGGAACACAGTTCGCGGGAGCGCGGACCGTCGAGCCGGCTCTCCCACCGGAGCGGAACGGGAACACCCTTCGTTTGAGGGTGCCTCTGTTACGCTGGAAATGTGGGTAAGTACTTCGTTCAGAACTTCGGATGCCGCGCGGCGCAGGCGGACGGAGCGGCGATCGAGGCTCTGCTGGAAGCCAGGGGATTGGATGCCGCGCCGGAACGCACGGCAGCGGACGTCGTAATTCTCAACACCTGCACGGTCACGGCCGCGGCCGACGACGACGTGCGGCAGACCATCCGGCGCGTGCATCGTGAGAACCCGGCGGCACGCATCCTGGTCACGGGCTGTTACGCGCAGCGTGCGCCCGCGGAACTGGCGGCGATGCCGGGCGTGGAATGGGTGGTCGGCAATTCGCACAAGACCAAGGTGGCGGAGCTGGTGAGCCTGAACGCCGCGGCCCCTGCACCGCATGAGGTCTATCACGGGAACATTCTCGTCGGAGATATCTTTGCCGAGCGGGAGTTCCTTTCCGCGCCGGTGGAGGATGCCGCGGGAGACCGGACGCGGCCCAACCTCAAGATCCAGGACGGATGCAACAACCGGTGTTCGTTCTGCATCATCCCGTTCGTGCGCGGCAGGAGCCGGAGCGCGCCGGCGGAGCAGGTCATCGAGCAGGTGCGCGGCCTCGCGCGGCGGTATCGAGAGGTGGTGCTGAGCGGCATCAACCTCGGGCGCTGGGGGCGCGAACCCGGCAGCCGCATGCGCCTCGCGGATCTGATCCGCCGGCTGCTGGCGGAGACCACGGTGGAGCGGCTGCGGCTGAGCTCGGTCGAGCCCATGGATTTTTCCGATGACCTGCTGGGCCTGATGGCGTCCGAGCCGCGCATCGCCCGGCACGTGCACGCGCCGCTGCAATCGGGATGCGATTCCGTTCTGCGGCGAATGCGCCGCAAGTACCGCCCGCGGCACTATGCGGACCGGGTGTGGCAGGCGCGGCGTCTGATGCCGGATGCAGCCATCGGCGCCGATGTCATGGTGGGGTTCCCCGGGGAGACGGACGCGGAGTTCGAAGAGAGCCGGCGGTTCATCGCCGAAATGCCCTTCACCTACCTGCACGTTTTCACCTATTCCGAGCGGCCGGGGACGCCCGCGGCCGAAGCCGGCGATCCGGTCCCGATGGCGGTGCGGAAGGAGCGGAACCGCGTGCTGCGGGAGCTGGCTGCGGCGAAAAACCTCGAATTCCGCCGCGCCATGGTCGGACGGACACTCTCCGCGGTCACCCTCAACGAAGGGAACACGGCGCTGACGGATAACTATCTGAAAGTCGAGATGGCGCGGCCTCGCGAGGCGAACCGGCTGGTGGATCTCACAATCGGGGGCCTGACCTCCGGCGGCTTGTCCGAAACCACACGGGAGCCGGCACAGTAACGCCGGACCACCGGATATGACGAGCGATCACCAGCAGCGGCGGCGATTCCGGCTGGCCGATCTTCCATTGGGGGTTAAAGGAGTCCTCGTGGTGGCGGTGCCGGTTTGCGCGCTGCTGCTCGCGATGGTGGTCTTTTACCAGTTTGAGAACAGTCTGCGGCTGGCGGAATCGGATCTCGACCGGACCTTCATGGCCCGGTCCGAGCTGCGGAACCTGCTGATCGAGGTGATCAACGCCGAAACCGGCGTTCGCGGGTACCTGCTGACCGGAAAACCGGAGTTCCTGGAACCGTACGAGAAGGCCAGGCGGGAGCTGCCGCAGACGCTCGTCGAACTGCAGAAAACGGCCCCGGCGGAGCAGAAAGCGCAGTTGAACCTGGTGGAGGCGCTGACGCGCCGGATCCTGCAGGCGCTCGACGAGTCCAGGCACATCGCGCCGATGAAGCCCGAACAGGAGCTTCCGTATCTGCTGCGGGACAAAAGCGCCATGGACGAGCTGCGGCAGCTTCTGGACGCAATCCAATCGGCCGAGCAGGAGGCGCTCGAACGGCGGGCGGCGCAGGCGGCCCACGCCGAGCAGCGGCTGCGTTGGGCCTTTTTCGGCGGCGGCGCGCTCGGCCTGCTGGGCGGAATCCTCGGGGCCCTGCTGTTCAGCCATAGCATCGGAGACCGCCTGCGGGTGCTCGAACAGGAGGCGCGCGATGTGGCGACGGGGCGCCGGATCGCCGCCAGGCTTACCGGACACGATGAAGTTTCGCAACTGGAGCGGACGCTGATCGCAGCGAGCGAGCAACTGGCGCTGCAATCCGAACAGATTCGCAAGGCGCAGAGCGAGTTGGAAGCGCGGGTGGCCGAGCGCACGGCGGAGCTCGAAAAAGCGAACGAAGAGTTGCGCGAAGCCACCGAGGTGCGGGAGGCGGTAGTGCACTCCTCGCCCTTGGCCATCTGGGCCACGGATCTGGATGGCAAGGTGCGTTTCTGGAACCCGGCGGCGGAGGCGATCTTCGGCTGGAAGGCGGAGGAAGTGGTCGGCAAGCCGCTGCCCGTCATACCGGAGGAGCTCCGCGACGAATATGCCGAGTGGCTGCGGGGGTTCCGGCGCGGCGAGATGATCTCGGGCAAAGAGCGCCCGCGGCTGCGCAAGGACGGGTCGCGCGTCGATATGGCCATCTGGACGGCGCCGCTGCGCGACCGCTCGGGGCAGATCGTGGGCACCATTGCGATCGATAGCGACGTTTCCGAGCGCAAGCTGCTCGAGGAGCAGTTCCGCCAGGCACAAAAGCTCGAAGCAGTGGGGCGGCTGGCCGGCGGCGTGGCGCACGATTTCAATAACCTGCTGACGATCATCCAGGGCTATACCGAAATGCTCCTGATCGAAGCCGAGCACTCTTCATCGATGACGGAGTACGCGCGGGAGATCGAATATGCGGCGGAGCGAGCGAGCGCGCTGACCAGCCAGTTGCTGGCGTTCAGCCGCCGCCAGATCAGCCAGCCGCAGGTGTTGGACCTCAACCAGGTGGTGACCCACTCGATGAAGATGCTGCGGCGGATCATCGGAGAGGATATCGAGGTGACTGCCAACCTGGCGCCCGATCTGGGCAAAGTGATGATCGATCCGGTGCACATCGATCAGGTCATCATGAACCTGGCGGTGAACGCGCGGGACGCCATGCCGCAAGGCGGCCGGCTGATCATCGAGACCTCGAATGTCTGGCTCGACGAGGACTATGTGGGACGGCACATCGGGGTAGCGCCAGGCCCCTACTGCCTGCTGGCGGTCAGCGATACCGGCATCGGCATGTCCGCCGAAACGCGCAGCCGGCTCTTCGAGCCGTTCTTCACCACCAAGGAGGCGGGCAAGGGCACCGGGCTCGGGCTCGCGATCGTGTACGGAATCGTGAAACAGGCGGGCGGCGACATCCTGGTCTACAGCGAGCCCGGCCAGGGGACGACTTTCAAAATCTATCTGCCGACAACGACGCCTTTACCGCAGAAGGCGCCGCTGGAGCCAAGCCTCGCGGCGCGCGGGAACGAGACGATCCTGCTGTGCGAGGATGATCCGAAGATCCGGACGCTGGTCCAGGCCATGCTGTCCCGGCAGGGCTACCGCGTGCTGGCAGCGGAGCATCCGGCCGAGGCGGTGGAGATGCTGCGCAAGTTCGAGGGCCGGCTCGATCTGCTTCTGACCGATGTCGTCATGCCGGGCACGAGCGGCCTGGAACTTGCCAAAACCGTCGCGAAGATGCGGCCGGAGGCGCGGGTGTTGTATATGTCCGGCTACACCGATAACCAGATGGGCGGCGCCTGGAAGATCGAGCACGAC
>DATGMB010000114.1:0-29507 GCA_035293845.1 Bryobacteraceae bacterium | reverse complement strand
CAGCAACGACCTGCGCGTGCCGGTCCGCAAGATCAACGAAGAAATCGCCAGCTATTACGAGGTGTCCTACAACCCCGGCATTGCGAACTATGACGGCTCGTTCCGCCGCGTCAAGGTCGAAGTCGATCGCAAGGACGTCGTTGTGCAGGCCCGGAACGGCTACTTCGCCCTTCCGCCGGAGCTGCGCACCTCCGGCCTGCTGCCCTTCGAGCCGCCGCTGCTGAAAGCCCTGGCCGATGGCGCCACCGCCCACGACGTGCCCATCCGTGCCCGCCTCTTTCGTTTTCAGCCAGAGCCGCAGGGCGTCGGTACGGCGATCGTCGTCGAAGTGCCGGTCGAAGGCCTCGAATTCCAGCCCGACCAGTCCAAGCACTTCGACGCCCGCCTTTCCATGGTCGCCCTGGTAAAGAACGAGAGCGGCGCGGTAGTGCAGAAGTTCACCCGCGATGTGCCCATCCAGGCAACCGAAGAGAACCTCTCCGCCATCAAGCAGGGCAACTTCGTGTACAAGGATGTCCTCACGCTGCCGCCCGGCCGCTACACCCTGGAAGCCGCCGTCATGGACCGGGTGAACAACAAGATCGGCACGCTGCGCAGCTCCTACGTGGCCGAAGCGCCGAAAGGCCTCTCGATTTCCGACATCAGCCTCGTCCGTTCGCTCGCCCCCGGCGCCAAGGACCTTGACCCCAACGAACCCTTCCAGTACCAGGGCGGCCGCATCACCCCCACGCTGAACACAACCATCAAGGCAGTTAAGGGCGCGACGCTCTCCATGTTCTTTATCGTCTACCCGGAGCCGGGCAACCCGGCCAAGCCGACGATCGAATTGGAGTATCTAAAGGACGGCAAACCGATCGGGAAAGGCGGCCTGCAACTGCCCGCCGCCGACGCAAAGGGCCGGATTCCCTACATCATGTCTTCCTCGGCCGAGTCCATGCCCGCCGGCGATTACGTCATCCGTGCCGTCGTGAAGCAAGGCGCCGCGACAGCCGAAGAGCAGGCCACCTTCAAAGTCGAAAAGTAGCATCCCCCGGGGCGCGCGGCAACCAGCACGCCCCCATTTCCCACCGCCCTCCAGCCGCCGCTTACCAAAGCCGAAGCCCTCCTTTAACCGCAGAGACGCAGAGTACACGGAGGCGGCGCAGAGAAATCCTGGGTTTTTCTCCGTGTAATCTCCGCGTCCTCCGCGCCTCCGCGGTGAATGGGCGGCCGCAGAGACGCAGCGTGCGCGGGGGCGGCGCCGAGAGATCCTGGTTGTCTCTGCGTAACCTCCGCGTCCTCCGCGCCTCTGTGGGCGGCGCCGGGAGATCCTGGTTGTCTCTGCGTAACCTCCGCGTCCTCCGCGCCTCTGTGGTGAATAATCGGCCGCAGAAACGCAGCATGCGCGGGGCGGCGCAGAGAGATCCAGCTCTTCTCCACGCAAACCTCTGCGTCTCTGCGCCTCGGCGGTGAATATGGTCCGCGCGGTGAATAGGAAGCGACGCCCAGAAAGACCCTGGTCTTTCTCTGCGTAGGTCTCTGCGTCCTCTGCGTCTCTGCGGTTAGAGCAGATCTCGGCCTGCCAAACGCAAAAGGGCCGGCGCCCGGATCACGCATCCGGGGCCGGCCCACTGACTTACGAGTGACTCGTGAAACCGCTAGAAGTAGAACTTCACGGCCATCTCGATCACCCGGTGGCCCAGCTTCTCCGTAACCGTCCCGAAGTTCTGGTTGGTCACCTGGCCTGCCGCATTCATGTTCAGGTTGAGGCCGGGATCGCCGCCCAGGAACGACGGCATCGGGTGGTTCAGGAAGTTGTACGCCATGAAGCGGAATTGCAACTGCCGCTGTTCGGTGAACTGATAATTCTTGAACAGCGAGAGGTCGTGGTTCATGAACCAGGGGCCCTTGATGTACGGCCACTCGTACGTGCCGTTGTGCCCGATGGTCGGCGGCGCAAAGCAGTTCGGATTGATGTACTGCCCGAACGTCCCCGGCTTCGTGTGCAGGCCCGAAGCGGGATTGCAGGTGACGAACGGTTCGAGCTGTGCGTCCGGCGTGCCCAGCGTGTTCTGGTTGTTCATGCCGGTATCGGCTGCGAGGGTCTGCCCGTTGGGCAGCAGCGTTCCGGCAGGAAGCACGCCCGTGAAATTCATGTTCGCGCTCACGGACGCCTGCAGGTTCAAGCCGCTCTGAACCTGCGTGACGCCGGAAATCTGCCAGCCGTTGATCAGCGCACCCACCGCGTGGTTCTTGGTCGCATCCGGCAACCGGTAGACGTAAGCCAGATTGAACAGGTGGGTGCGGTCGGATGCCATCGGGCCGTAATCGTTATTCAGCCCGACGTTGCTCGCCGCATTGCTCCACAGCCGCACACCTAGCGTCTTGCTGAACGTGTAATTCGTCAGGAAGTTGAACCGCCCGCTCTGCTTGTTCCAGGAAACCTGGAGCGCGTTGTAATTCTGCCAGAGCGCATGGCTCGCGATGCTGACGGTCTGGTAATTCGGGTACGGATAGAAACTCTGGGTGTTCGGAGCGTTGCTCCACTGCCCGCCCACGAATTCGCCGCCGATCGGGATGGCATTGATGTTGAACAGGCTGGTGTTCCAGTTGTTCAAGTGGCTCGACTGGTTCCCGACATACGATGCCTCGAAGGTCGACTTCCACGGCGCCCGCTGAGAGATCGTGAACGAATAGGTCTCGGTCAGCGGCTGCTCGTCATCCCCCATTTTCAAAGCGCCGATCGAGCCGGGAATCACCGCCGAGGGCTGGAACGTCCCGATCTGGCTGATCATGACGCCGTTGCAGTTATTCGCACAGAAGGTATAAGCGCCTTGAGTGATCGAGAGCGCCGCAGCCTGCACGTTCTGCTCGTCGTGATACCGGTACATGCCCCAGCCGCCGCGCAGCACGGTTTTGCCGGTGCCGAAGATATCCCACGCCATACCGAACCGTGGACTGTAGAACAACGCTCGGGCAGGGACGCCGGAAAGCGGAACGTTGTGATCGCGGGCGTGCCAATCGAGCCCGGTCAGCGCCGTCGCCGGCGCGTTCGGATTGTATAGGGCCGGATTCCAGATCGCGAGGCCGGTGCCGTTCTCGTCATACCAGGGGCTGAGGTGGTCGAAGCGAATTCCGTAGTCCAGGGTCAGGCGCCGGTTGACTTTCCAGGAATCCTGCGCATAGAAGGAAATCGGGTGGTACGCCAGGGCCAGAATGGTGTCTTTGTTGCTCTCCGAGTACTGCGCGATGCGGCCGGTCAGCGTATCCGCATAGGCGTTGCCCAGCGAGTTGCTGCCCCAGCTCGCCACCACCATGGATCCGTTTACGGAGCTGTCCGAGGGCTGGTTATTGCCCGTCTTCTCCCAGTAGAAGCCCGCCTTGATGGTGTGGGTGTTCCAGACCTTCGAAACGTTATCCGCGATCGTCGGCAGCTTCTTCTTGGCATAGAGCGAGCCGGTGAGCTGGAAGCCCGAGGGATTCAGCATCGTCGCGACGCCGCCGCCCCAACCGGTGTACTCCGGCAGCTCGGTTTCGGGATTGCCGAAAATGTTCTTGTAGGAAATGCCCAGCTTATTCATGTCGATCTTGGAAGGATCGGCGAAGCTGTTGGGCAGGTCGAGATTCGAGAACGTGAAGATAAATTCGTTGGTCAGCGTCGGGCTGAAGACCCGGGTCAGGTTCGCGCTCACCACGTCGGAATTGTTGGTGTCGATGATCTGGCTCGGATACGGCACGTCCTGCGTATTGCCCCACCAGAGCGTGGTCCGGCGGTTGCCGCTTTCCCGCTGCGACCGGTACGACACATACAGTTTGGTGTTTTCGCTGATCGCGATATCGATGCGCGGCGCGATCTGGAACCCGTTGGCGTAGGTGACGTTGCCCTGAACAAAATTATACCCGCCGGTCTGCGCCGGGTTCGCGTTCGGCAGCGGCAGCAGGTTCAGGATGCCGGCGCCGGTCTTATCGAAATCCGAGGGCGGGATGATGCCGCCGGGGTACGTCGACGCGTTGATGCCACCATTGACATTCGACCAGCCGCTGGTGGAGGGCAGATTCAGGCCGGCGGCCGCGAGCGAAGCGGGGCTGAAATCGCCCTGCCGCATCGCCTGGGTCGGCACGAAGGCCTTCAGCGCGCCGTTATCGATGTTCTGCGTGTAGTGCTCGTAGTTGACAAAGAAGAAGAGCTTGTTCCGCTGCTTGTTGAAACGCGTCCCAGGGACCAGCACCGGGCCGCCCAGGTTGAAACCCGGGTAGTAGTAGGTCGATTGCGGAATGGGCAGACCGGCCGTGTTGTTGTACCAGTCGTTGCTGTTCAGATTGTAGTTGCGCGCGTAAAAGAAAACTTCACCGTGGAAGTTCTGGCCGCCCGCCTTGGTCACGCCGGTCACGACAACCGGTCCCTTCTGGTTTTCCGCGCTGAAGTTGGAGGTCATGACCTTCACTTCCTGCATGGAATCCGTGATCATCGTCGTGGCCTGGCCGCAGTTGCAGCCGGGATCGATGATGTGCGCGCCGTCGGAAATGATGTCCATCGCGCCCGTGCGCGTCCCGTTGGCCGAGTAGTTGCCGATCGGCCCGGCGCCGACGCCCATCTTTTCACCGGTGTACGAGGCCTGATTCTGCACCATGCCTGCGGCGTCGCTCGCCATCGCCATGCCGGGCATGATCTTAATGAAATCGGCTGCGTTCTGGCCCTCGATCGGGACGTTGTCCATCTGCTTGAAGCTGAGGACGGCCGACTTTTCACCCGAGTCCACGGTAGTAACGCTCTCCGCCTCCGCCGATACCGTAACCGCCTCGGCCGTGGCGCCCACCTCCAGTTTCAGGTTGGGCAGCGTGAGCTGATCGCCCAGGTTCAGCACGATCCCGGTGCGCTGCAGCGTCTTGAAGCCTTTGGCTTCGACCGTAACACTATATGTGCCGGCCGGGACCGAGGCAAAATTGAAGTACCCTTCGGCGTTGGTGACGGATTTGCGCGAGTCCTTGCTCAGGTCGTTCTTGAGCGTGACGGTGGCACCGGACACCACGGCATTGCTCGGGTCGGTCACGATACCCGTAATCGCGCCGTTCTGCTGTGCCAATAGCGGCACGGTAAAGGCCAGGGCGGCGGCCCAGCGTCCAAGCGTCTTTTGAAGCGACCTGTTCATATACCCTCTCCGTTAATCTTCCGAGAATCTACACGGCGGCGCTGCTGCGGAGCTTCACCGCCACGGATTGAATTAATAGGAATCTACTATGGCACATCCACGCTGTGAAGGTTTCCGACCGTTACAAGGGCAAATTTTACGGGATCTCCGTTTCGTACCAATTTCGTACGGGCGTTACAAACGCATTTCTGATACAATTCGACGCTGTGTCCGACTTGAAGTTGGATGTCTCCAGGGAAGAGGCAACCGCGGAGTTGAACGCCGTACTGGCGTCGCCGCTATTCGCGCGGTCTCCGCGCATGAGCCGTTTATTGAGCTACCTGTGCACCAAGTTTCTGGACGGGGAAGCCGACCAGATCAAGGAGTACAGCATCGGGGTCGAGGTGTTGCAGCGGCCCCCAAGCTTCGATCCGGCCACCGATGCCGGTGCGCGGGTGGAAGTCCACCGCCTGCGCCGCCGCCTCCAGCAGTTCTATGAATCCGAAGGCGCCGGGCGAAAACTCCGGATCGTGATTCCCCTGGGGCACTACGTTCCCACATTCATCCCGAATGTGCCCCTCATCCAGCTGAATCCAGCCGCGGAATCCGCCTGCCCCGCCCCCGAGGACCAAGCGCCCACCCCAGCTCCGGCGGACGTGGGCTTCGACGTGGTCGCGGACATCGCGCCACCGGCCAGGCGCCCTTTCCCGCGGGGATTTGCCATCGCTGGCGGCATGCTGCTCCTGGCGATAGCCGCTGGAGCAATGTTCCTCGCCCGAAGGCCTGCCAGGACCGCCCCCGCCGTTCCCGGCATCGCGGCCGGGGCCCCTACGGCGGCGGTGACCATCCGCCCGGTGGTGATCGCGTCGCTGCCGGCCGGTAATTCCGTGCGGATCGCCTGCGGCCGCACCATGCCGTATACCGATCGCGGCGGCCAAGTCTGGGCGGCCGACCGCTACTTCGAAGGCGGCACCCCGTTCGATTCCCCCCGCCAGTTCCTCCCCAGGGCGTTCGATCCCAAGCTCTTCCAGAGCGGCCGCAGCGGCGACTTTTCCTATCAGATTCCTTTGCCCAGAGGCGTTTACGAGCTGCACCTCGGCTTCGTCGAGACCACCTTCGGCCCGGGCACCGCATCCGGCGGCGGCGAGTACAGCCGCACGTTCGACGTGAAGGCCAACGGGCGGATGCTGCTGGATGATTTCGACATCTTCTCCGACGCCAACGGCACCAACGTCGCCGACACCCGCGCCTTCAAGGACATTTCGCCGGCGCCCGACGGCTTCCTGCACCTGGAATTTCACAGCCGCCGCGGCCCGGCGCTGGTCAATACCATCGAGCTCGTGCCCGCGCTGCCGCACCGCCTCAACCCCATTCGCCTCGTCGCGCAGGAGAACTTCATCACGCTCTCGAACGGCGCCGTCTGGAGCCCGGACACCTACGTCAACGGCGGCCAGCCTGCCACCCACAACGTGCCGCTGACCGGAACCGCCGACCCCGATCTCTACGCACGCGAGCGCTACGGGCACTTCGACTACGCGATTCCCGTCGATGCGGGGACCTATTCTCTATCCTTATATTTCGCCGAAGAGTATTTCGGGCCGGGCAATCCAGGCGGCGGCGGTGTGGGCTCGCGCATCTTCGACGTATTCTGTAACGGTACTGCTCTGCTGCGGAATTTTGATATACTCAAGACCGCGGGCGGTATGAACCGGGCGCTGGTCAAGACATTTCACGGGCTCACCCCGAATGCGCAGGGCAAACTGGAAGTCTCGTTCGTTCCGGTGCATAATTACGCTTCGCTCTACGCGGTCGAAGTGCTGGACGAATCGCAGTAGGGAAAACCGGACAGCTTGTCCGGTTTTTTCGCGAAGCCCGCGCGCAGAATCAGCGATTTGCGGGTGTCCGGACCGGATAGTCTGTCCGGTTTTTGGAGCGGGATCGCGGGCGCCGCGCCGCCATTGGCGGATCGGATAGAATCGATGTTCATGAAGCGGGGCGTGCTGCTTTTTCTTGGGGCGTGGTTTTTGTGGCTGTGCCCCGCGAGCGCCCAGTCGATTCAGGCGCAGCTCGAACGGGCGGTCGCAGCGCAAAAATCCGGCGATCCCGAAACCGCCATCCGCATTTACCGCGAAGTCCTCCGCCAGCGGCCCGAGCTCGGCGAAATCCATTCCAATATCGGCGCCGCGCTGGTCGAGGAAGGGCATTTTCCGGAAGCGATCCAGGAATACAAGCTGGCCTTGCAGGCCAAACCGGGAAATCCGGCCATTATCGGCAACCTGGCGCTGGCGCACTATAAATCCGGCGAATACCCCGAAGTGGTGGCGCTGCTCAGCCCGATTCAGCCGCAATTCCCGGACAATCTGCAATTGGCGCTGCTGCTTTCCGCCTGCCTGATGCAGCAAAACCAGAGCGCGCGCGTGGTCGAAATTCTGACGCCGTTCGAGAAGCGAGCCGACCGCGGCGTCGCGTTCCTCCTCGGCACCGCGCTGCTCAACGAGGGGCAGACCGCGCGCGCGCAGGTGATTCTCGACCGCATCCTCCGGGACGGCGAATCCGCCGAGACGCAACTGCTGCTGGGCGCCATGAAGCTGCGGGCGCGAGAGTTCAATTCCGCTATCGACTACTTCCGGCGCGCCGTCGAGCTCAACCCGTCGCTGCCGGAAGTGCATTCCTATTACGGCCGCGCCCTCCGCGCCTCCGGCGACACGCCGGCGGCCACCGCCGAATTCCGCGCCGAGCTGGCGCATTATCCCAACGATTTCGTTTCCAACCTCGAGCTCAGCGTGCTGCTGAAGCAGGAAGGCAATCTTGCCGAGGCGCGGCAGCACCTCGCCACCGCGCTGCACGTCCGACCCGACGACCCCGGCGCGCTCTACCAGCTCGCCAGCATCGACATTCTGGAGGGAAAGAACCAGCAGGCGCTGGCCGAACTGGAGCGCCTGGTCAAGCAGAACCCCGCGTTCACCGAAGCGCAAGTCTCGCTCGCCACCGTATATTACCGGCTGAACCGCCGCGAGGACGGCGACCGCGTGCGCGCCGTCGTCCGCAAGCTGCAGCAGGAGCAGCAGGCCCGCGACCAAGGGCAGCCGGCCGACAAGCCGCCCGACAAGCCATCCGACAAGACTTCGGACCGGAAATGATCGCCCTCCTCTTATTGGCGTTGCTGCAGGCCGCGGCCCCGCAGACCCACCGCACCACCCTCGCCGATTCCGCGGCAGAAGCACGCCAGCCTGTTCGCGTCAGCGCCACCCTGCAACCCGCCGCGCCTTACTCCCACCGCCCCAGCCTCGCCGATTCCGCAGCGGAGGCACCCAACGCCGTCCGCGACAGCAACGCGCTGCCACCCGCCGCGCCACTGGTTGACCGCACTGCCTTCGCCGATTCGGCGCAGGCTCGCACCACCGGCCGCGTCAGCGATGCCCCCCATTCCTCCACGCCACAGACACAGTGGGCTTCCCTCGCAGCCCGCGCGGCCGCAGCCCGCAAAGCCGGCCGCGACAGCGATGCCTTGCAGCTTTACGAGCAGGCGCTACACCTCAAGCCGGGTTGGGGCGATGGATGGTGGAATGTCGCCGCCATCGAATACGAGCGCAACAATTATGCCGCCGCGCGCGATGCGCTGCGCAAGCTGGTCGCGCTCGATCCCAAGGCCGTCGCGGGCCTGGCGCTGCTCGGCATTTGCGAATACAAGACCGGCGATTTCGATGCCGCCCTCGAGCACCTTGATGCCGCGCACACCATCGGACTCGGCCCAGCGAATCCGCTCGGGAATGCCGCCATCTACTATCTGGCCGTGCTGCTCAACCGGCAGGGCCGGCACGATGCCGCGGCCGGGCTGCTGCTGAGCGCGCCCGAAAACAAGGTCGTGGCGCCGGCGCTCCTGGAGGCGATCGGCCTCACCGGACTGCGCCTCGCCAAACTGCCCGAGGACCTCACCCCCGCGGAAAAGGACATGGCGCTGGCCGTCGGCCGCGCCTTGGCAGCTCCCGAAGCCGAGGCCACCGCCGCCCTTCGCGCGCTGCTCGAAGCGCACCCGGACCAGCCCAACCTCCACTACCTATACGGCATGGTGCTGCTGCACGGCGATACCGCGGCGGCCTTCGAACAGTTCCAGCGCGAGCTGGCGCGCGACCCGAAGCACGTTCCTTCGCTGCTCGCCATCGTCAACGAGATGGAGCGCGAGTCCCAATATTCCCAGGCTCTGCCGTACGCGCAGCGCGCCGTCGCAGCCGAGCCGGATAACTTCGCGGCACACGCCATCCTGGGCCGCGTCCTGATTTCGCTCGACCGCACGGCCGAAGGCGTGCGGGAGCTCGAAACCGCCAAACAGCTCGAACCGGGCAGTCCGCAGATCTACTTCTCTCTCGCCTCTGCCTACGCGAAGCTGGGCCGGACGGAAGACGCGGAAAAGGCGCGGGCGGAGTTTCTGCGGTTGAAGAACGGCGGAAACGCGGGCCATTGAACCGAAGAATGCGAATTTGCGGTTTCCCGCACGTTTGATTCTTGACAGAGTCTCACTTTAGACATATTCTAAATCCTTGATGGACGCCGAGGCGATCAGGCAGGCGTTGGAAGAGAACGGATTGCGGTGCACGCCGCAGCGCTACGCCGTCATGGCGTTCCTGTTGGAACATGCCGGGCATCCGACCGCGGCGGAGATCTTCGAAGCGGTGAACCGCGCGGATCCGCGCTCTTCGAGAGCCACGACTTACAACAATCTGCGGGATCTGGTGGAGGCGGGTTTGGTGCGCGAGGTGGCCGTCGAGGGCCGCGCCGCGCGATTCGACGCGAAAACGATGCGGCATCATCATTTCATCTGCGACCGCTGCGGCAGCGTCGAGGACATGGAGTGGTACGAGGTGCCCAAGCCTGCCTCGGGCTCGCTCGGCAAACGCGTGCTTCGCGAATGCGAGGTCATCTTCCGGGGGCTTTGCGCGAGGTGCGCTCCGCGGCGCGACGGGCGTTGAGCGCGCGGCCGTATGGGCCGGAGTTTGGCGAATTCGAAGGAGGATGCAACATGGAGAATACAGTGAGCACCGCCGCCACCGAGACCAAGTGTCCGGTAACGGGCGGCGTGCGCCGGCATACGATCGCCGCCGCCCCGACCAATGCGGACTGGTGGCCGAATCAACTGAATCTGAAGATCCTGCACCAGCACTCTCCCCGGTGCAGTCCGATGGAGAAGGGATTCGATTACCGTAAGGAATTCCAAAGCCTCGACCTCAATGCGGTCATCCGGGATCTGCATGCCCTGATGACCACGTCACAGCCGTGGTGGCCGGCCGATTACGGCCACTATGGGCCGCTGTTTATCCGGATGGCATGGCACAGCGCGGGCACGTACCGGATCGGCGACGGGCGCGGCGGAGCCGGCTCCGGCACGCAGCGCTTCGCTCCCCTCAATAGCTGGCCGGACAATGTGAACCTCGATAAGGCGCGCCGGCTCCTCTGGCCGATCAAGCAGAAGTACGGCCGGAAAATTTCCTGGGCCGATCTCATGATTCTCGCCGGCAACGTCGCGCTGGAATCGATGGGATTCAAGACATTCGGTTTCGGCGGCGGGCGCGAGGACGTCTGGGAGCCGCCGGAAGATATCTTCTGGGGACCCGAGGGCAAGTGGCTGGCCGACGAGCGCTACAGCGGTGATCGCGAGCTCGCGCAACCGTTCGGGGCGGTGCAGATGGGCCTGATTTACGTCAATCCGGAAGGGCCCAATCAGAAGCCGGACCCGGTTGCCGCGGCGCGGGATATTCGCGAAACTTTCGGCCGCATGGCGATGAATGACGAGGAAACGGTCGCGCTGATCGCCGGCGGGCACACGTTCGGCAAAGCGCACGGCGCTGCCGAACCGGGCAAGTACGTCGGCCCCGAGCCCGAAGGCGCCAGCCTCGAAGAGATGGGCCTGGGCTGGAAGAACAGCTTCGGCGAGGGCTACGGCGTCCACACGATCGGCAGCGGCCTCGAAGGCGCATGGACCACGAACCCGATCCGGTGGGATAACAATTACCTGGAAAATCTCTTCGATTACGAGTGGGAGCTCGGCAAGAGCCCGGCCGGAGCCTATCAGTGGTATCCGAAGAACGGGGCCGGAGCGGGCACGGTTCCGGATGCGCACGATCCCAACAAGCGGCACGCTCCGATCATGTTCACGACGGACCTCGCCTTGCGGATGGACCCCATTTACGGCCCGATCGCGAAGCGCTTCCGCGATAACCCGCAGGAGTTTGCCGATGCGTTCGCCAAGGCCTGGTTCAAGCTGACGCACCGCGATATGGGGCCGATTTCACGGTACCTGGGGCCGCTGGTTCCCAAGGAGCCCCAGTTGTGGCAGGACCCGGTTCCGGCGGTCGATCATCCATTGATCGATGAGCAGGATGTGGCGGCTCTGAAGGCAAAGATTCTTGCCTCCGGACTGTCGATCTCCCAACTGGTGACGACTGCCTGGGCATCGGCCGCGACGTTCCGCGGTTCCGACAAGCGCGGCGGCGCGAACGGAGCGCGCATCCGCCTGGCGCCGCAAAAGGATTGGGAGGCGAATCAGCCGGCCGAACTGGCGAAGGTCATCGGGAAGCTGGAAGCGATCCAGAAGGAGTTCAACAGCTCGCAGAAGGACGGCAAGAAGGTTTCTCTGGCTGACCTGATCGTGCTGGGCGGCTGCGCAGCCGTCGAGGAGGCGGCGCGAAAGGCCGGGCACAAGGTGAGGGTCCCCTTCTCGCCGGGGCGCACCGACGCGTCGCAGGAGCAGACGGACGTGCACTCGTTCGCCGTGCTGGAGCCGGTGGCGGACGGGTTCCGCAACTACATCCGGAAAGGCGAGACAAGGCCGGCGGAGGAGCTCCTGATCGACCGGGCGCAACTCATGAATCTCAGCGCTCCCGAGATGACGGTTCTGGTCGGCGGCATGCGCGCGCTGAACACGAACTTCGGCCAGACGAACCACGGCGTCTTCACAGACCGTCCCGGCACGCTGACGAACGATTTCTTCGTCAACCTGCTCGATATGAATACGAAATGGCAGGCCTCCACGTCCGATGGCATCTACGAAGGGCGCGATCGCGCGACGGGCGAGGTGAAGTGGACGGGCACCCGCGTGGACCTGATCTTCGGCTCGAATTCTCAGCTCCGCGCCATCGCGGAAGTCTATGCCTGCGAGGACGCGAAGGAGACGTTCGTGAACGATTTCGTGGCCGCATGGCACAAGGTGATGAACCTGGATCGCTACGATCTGGTGTGAGCAATGCGTTGGTAGTGCGCCTGTCCTTCCGCCGCGCTGGCGGAGGGGCAGGCCAGCATCAATACCGGTAAATCGCGGCCGCTCCCGTGCGGGTAGGCATCTGCTCTCCCGGCACCATCACCACCTCGCCGCCTTGATTCAGAGCCAGCTCCGCCAGATCGTCGAGCAGATCGTCGATTTCGGGATGTTGCAGGTCGCCAGGCGTGATCTGGCCAGTCGACTTGTCGATATGTCCCGGAATCTCGCGATCGGCTTCCACCAGCAGGGTTTTGACGCGGCCGGAAGCCGCGGCGGAGGCGATCGGCGCGAGTTCGTCGGCGGCCAATCCTCTGGGCTTCGCCTGATCGAATTCGTCGATCAGTTGGGCCAGGCGAGTCCGATATTGCGGCTCGACCACGCGCCACGTGCGGTCGCGCAGCTCGTCAATGGATAGGGCTTCGGGATCGATCTTCAGGCCATCTGTCATCAGGAACGGGTTGCGGCTGATCTTGCGGAAGATGCTCTGGTGTTCCGGCAAGGCAGCCAGCAACAGCGGAAGCCCGGAAGGGCGGGAGTGATGCTCGATAATCGCGCGGTCAACGGCCCGGAAGAACCGGTCCGTATCGATTTCCGCTTCATCACTCCGTCCGCCGTGGCCGTGGCGCATGGCTACGCCGGATCCAGCGGCGCCACCCATCGACCTGACGGTCTGATGCGGTTCGGTCAGCTGATCACCCAGCGCCTCCGCGATCGTGCGCGGAACGCCAGCGGCCAGGTCGATCTCGTCGAGCGCGTCGCGGTTTCCTTCGAAAAGCCGGATGGCTACGCGGCTCAATGCAAGCACTTGGTAGCGATCGGCCGACTGCGTGATGCGGAGCAGCGGCTTGACGTGAAAGCTATCGGCCACAATGGCCAGTTCGGCCACCGGCCGCTGCAGTTTGTAAACACGAAACAGGTCGGGCGACCGAAGCACGGCGAGTCCGTCTTGCGTACGGTTCCAGAATTCATCCTGACGCCCCAACTCGTTCAGCGGCTCAAGAAGAGAACGCACGTCCCGGGTCGGATACTTCTGCCGGAGCGACTGCTCCAGGGTTCTGACCAGGTTCCGAAAACGAATTGGGTCCTGCTGGTTATCGGGGTGGCGCCGATGCGTAGGCTGGTACAGGGAGAGACAGGGACGCACGCCGGACGTCGGAAGCGCAACAGGCAGTTCGTCGGTTTGCAAAGACATATGGGGGAACCTCGATTGCCGGATTGACGTTGCCGATTGTCCTGCACTCAGGCTACCGGCGTCCGAGGGCGCATGCAGGGCGCAAGCGTGCTTTGTCCAGCCGCCGCCGCGGCGGTGCGTGCGGGTGAGCGCGAATCAAAGGTGCCTGGGAATGACGATGGAGCGGGAGACGGGGATCGAACCCGCGACCAACAGCTTGGAAGGCTGTGACTCTACCACTGAGTTACTCCCGCCCAGGGTAGATTTTCATTTTACCATCGCTGTGCTACATAGAAAGGGTGACCGATGTTCCCCTGCTCAACGGGCTGATTTTCGCGGCGGCCGGCATCGCCATTTTCGCGGCCGCTTTCGCGATCCTGCTGAAGGCCGCGAACGTGGACCTGCGGCGCGAGATTGTCGGGGAGCGGAACGTGGCGGCGGCGATTCTGGCTGGGGCCGTGGCGCTGGGGCTGTGCTGGATCGTCGCGGCCACCATGCACTAGCCCTGTGATACGCTCGAAATCATGCTGTTCGAGTCCGACAAGGTGATGTTCGAAATCTATCGCGAGACCGAGTATACCGGCCGCTACCGCGTAGTCTACTTTACCGAACTGCAGGACCACAATAAGGAAACCGAAATCAACCACGCGCTGGCCGGCGAGCACTATTTCGACGGGTTCATCAAGAACTTCCGCAAGGACGAGGCCAAGGAAATCATCGACGGCATTCTGGCCCGGCTGAATAGCGGCGAGCGCATCGACCCGCAGGAAGTCGAGCGGGCGCTCGGCGAGCACATGGCCTGATCGTGCGCATCCTCCGCCTTCCGAGCGTTTCCGAGCACCAGTTTCTGGGCTGCGCCGCCGCATTTATCGATTCGCTCACGGGCGAGCTCAACGCGGCTCTCATCGCGCTGCGGCGGCTCGAAGGAAAGGGCAAGGGTGCGGCATTCGCCTACGAAATGGAGCTGGACGCGCATCGCTACGGCGCGCTGATCGTGCTCGACCGTTGGAACTCAGCGGCGGCAGCATTCGGCCTGCATGTGCGGCTGGCCGAGCGGCCGGGGATTGCGGAGCATGCGCCGGAGCGGGTGCGGGCGGCCGAGGAGATCCTGACGCGAACCAACCGGCTGATCGACGCCGCCGAATCGTATGCCAGCGAGCTGGTGGAAGCATGCGCGATCGCTTTCCACACGGTCGATGGAATCTTCGCCGAAGAGCGCGCCGCCGCCGGACAGTGGGCCAAGCTCGGGCCGATGCAGCCGGAGGAGTACCGCGCGGCGCGGACCATTTTCCTGGAAGACCTGGCCGCGCGATGAGACCGTTTGCGTGCCTGATTGCCTTGGCCGCGCTCGCCGCCGCCGCGACCCGCATCGCCGATCCGGAAGCTTTCGTGCGGCGGGTATACCGCTCGATCGAAGCGCGGCCGAGCGAGTACGCGCCTCCGCGCGATATCTACACGCCGCGCATCCGGGCTCTGATGGCCGAAGACACGCGCCGCGCCAAGGGCGAGGTCGGGTGCCTCGATTTCGATGTCTGGACGAACAGCCAGGACCCGCAGGGAATTCGGGACATCCGGATCAGCAGCCTGCCGGAAAGCGATCCGAACCGGCGGACGGTGGCCGCTAAATTCATCCTCGGGGAGCCCCAGGAGATCCGTTTCGAGTTCCGGCGCATGGGCGGCAGATGGCTGCTCGATGAGGTGATCTGCGCGAGCGAGCCGCGCTGGACGCTCTCGGAACTCCTGCGCTGCTGGAATCAGCCCAAACCGCCTGTCCGCTAGAAGAAGAAGTGCTTGGTCCAATCCACCGCCATGTGCAGCATGGCGGAGGAGGTGACGCTCGACGATTGCTGGAAAACGCGGCCATACGCGATGCCGGCAATGGTGGCCTCGATCATGTAGCGCCAGTTCGGAAGCGTCTGGGGGCCGTTATCCAGGTGGGCCGCACCGAAGATCACGCTGGCGGCGAGGAGCGTCCGCCAGCCGCCGCCGAAGCGCAGCATGAGAAAGTTCTGGATCAGAGCGCGGAAGAGGATCTCTTCGGGGAGCGCCGTTCCGGCGAAGATGATGCCGGCCGCCGCGGCCATCGTGCCGGGGGCGCGGTTCGGCAGGTGCGGCGCCGGGATGAACCCGATCGCGATGCCCACCACGATCAGCGCCGGCGCGACGGCTGCGAATCCCACGGCCGGCAGCCACCAATCGCGCGGCCGGCGCGGCAGGTTGTATTTCATTCCGGGGAAAGGCCGGAAGCCGAGCCAGAGCGTCAGGCCCAGCAGAATGGCGATACCGTACGCGACGCTATGGAGGAAACCTTGCGCATGCCGCGGCACAAGCGGCGCGCCGGCGGCGAATTCGAGCGGCAGCCATAGCGCCAGGATCGCGGCGAAATCGGCCCAACCAGGCCGTTTGGGCATGCCGGCGCGGGGAATGGCGAGGCAGATTACGGGCAGCGAGAGGTAAGCGAAGACGAGCAGAATCAGCCCAATCCTGAAGGCGTTCGCCAGTGCCGCCGCGCCGGCGAAGACGGCTGCGAGCAGAGCGGGAGCCAGCCAAATCGCGCGAGGATGGGCGGCCAAAACGCGGCGCAATGCGTTCTGCACGGCCGGCGCGAAGAACGCCAGGACCGCCGCGAGGAGTAGCCCGAGGACGCCGATTTCCATCTGGTTCTATTCGACCACAACCAGGAGGCAACCCGGCCCGGCCAAGGCCGTAATCCGATTTTCCTATAGGACCTTTGTTACACTTAGTACCTGAGCGCCTTGGGCGCATCATCGGAGATCACCAGCGCGCCGTTCGGCGGAACTCTTTATGCTGGTGGCACCTCGCCGCTTTCCGGCACGCTCATCCATTTCAACGATCCCCAATCGACTTACCAGGCGAGTTTCGACGTCAACGTACCCCTGAGCGCCGGGACTTATTGGTTCGAGTTCGACAGCGGCACCGCGCCGAATGCCGCCGATCTGTGGTGCACGAGCAACCGGCCATCGCAGGCCTGGCAAGGGGGCGTGTCGCTTTCGCCGGTAACTTCCAACAGCTTCGAAATCCTGGGGACGCCGGAGCCCGCCAGTTTCGCGATCTGCGGCGGCGGCCTGCTTCTTCTGGCGGGCGCGGCGCGCCACCTCCGCAGGACCTAGCGGATCACGATCCCGCGCTCATCCAGCAGTTCGCCGGTCTGCGTGAGCAGGTTGAGGACGCTCTTGCGCAGGCTGATCTGGGCATTGACCAGCGTCAACTCGGCGGAGGCCAATTGCTGCTGCGCCAGGATGACGTTCTGGTTGGTCTCCGTGCCGAGCTGGTATTTCTGGTTTTCGGCGTCGAGGTTCAGCTTGGCGAAATCGCGCTCCACGATGGCGAGCTTGAGCTGCTCCTTGGCGCCATCGACGGAGGTCACCGCGTTCAGGATCTGGAGCCGGATATTCTGCTCCTGGTTGCGCAGGGCAAGGGCGTCCAGCTTCTTCTGGGCCACGGCGGTGCCCATTTGCGCCGATGCGGCCTTCGAGCGGATGGGCAGCGTCAGGCTCAGGCCGGCCTGGTAGGTCGGGTAGCCGAAGCCAAATAACTGCCCGAGGGCGTCCGAGATGCCGCCGGGAACGGGCGGCGCAGCCGTGCCATCCCCCAGCAGGCTGGAGCTTCCGGGATAAAAAATGCCGCCGCGGCCCTGCGCGGTATAGGAAGCGTTGAACATCAAATTGGGCAGCAGGCCGTTCTTAGCGGATTGAATGCCGAGGTCGTCCACATCCATCTTCCCGAGCGCCAGCTTCATGTTGGGATTGATAGCCAGCGCTTTCTTCACTTCTTCCTCGCGATCGTAAGTGAAGCGGTCGGTCGAGCCGGGATCGGCCGGTTCGGTGAGGACGACGGGCAGCTTCCGGACCTCGGGGTCGAGGTCGGCGCCGATCTGGTGGCGCAGGGCGTCCTCCGCCTGGGCGAGCGCATAGCGCGCCGTCGAGACGGATACCTCCGCGGCCGCCAGGCTCGCCTTGGGATTGTAGATATCGAGCGGGGAGATCGCGCCGAGGTCCAACTGCTGCTGCATGTATTCGAGATAGGCCTTGGCGGTGTCGCGGGCGCTCTCCTGCACGCGCAGGGTCTCGCGCGCCGAGACCACGTTCCAGTACGCGTTTTCGGCGTTGTTCACCAGACCGAGCAGGTTACCCCGCATGTTGAAGTCCGCCACCTTATAGTTGCCCTGCGCGATCATCAGGGGCAGGCGGTTGACGTAGCGGCTGCGGTTGCGGATCAGCGGCTGCTGAATGCCGAACTGGAGGTTGGCGGTGATCGACGGGTTATAACTCAGGAATGAGTTGGTCTGCGAGGTTTTAGAGCCGCTGAACCCGACCGAGTAACTGGTTCCGGTATCGAGCGTCTGGGAATAGGACAGGCTATAAGGCTGCGTGAGCGATTTGGTGATGGCCGCGGCGCTCAGCGCATCGAGCGCGCTCGAAGGCAGGCCGGTGCTGCGCGTTGCGGAAAACGAAGCGCGCGCCGTGGGATCCCAGGCGCCCATCGCCGAGAGGATGCCGTAGCGCGGAATATCCAGGCTGACGAACTGAATCTGGACATCGGTGTTGTTGGCCATCACCAGCGCCAGATAGTTCTTGAGCGAGAGCTCCAGCTTGCCGCCGGCCACGAAATCCTTCAGCCTGACCGGCGGCTGCAGCTCGACGTGCGCTTGCGTGCGGGCGAAAGTCTCGCGAAAGTAACCCGGCTTGGGAAACGACGTCAACTGCGCGAGAGCGCATGCCGCGGAGGAGAGGCCGAGCAGAAGGGTTCGCAGCTTCATAGTTCTACCTGTATCAAATGGCTGACGCTCGAACCAAGTTGGACGTTGAAGCCGGGCGGGGGTTAGTTAGCGCCACGGGATTTCACACGTGTGGCCCGGCGATCTCGGGAGAAGACCCGATCTGCCACACGGTGGATGCGGCGGGCACGCAGAAGCGCGGCACGAAGTCAGCGTTCCGGCAGCGGGCAGAATGCGCCTTGCGAAAAACCTTCCGAGCCGATGGCGAAGGCGCGGTTGAAGCGCGCGCGGTTGTTTTCCCAGGCGATGGCGGCCACCAGCTCGGCCAGTTGCGGCTCGGTGAATTCGCGCGCGAGCTCGGCGAAGAGGGCATCGTCCACCGAGGCGGGCGTGCGGGTGAGCGCGGCCGTAAGGCGCAAAACCAGCTTTTCCGCGGGCGAAAACGCCGGGCTCGACTCGAACTGCGCCAAGTCCCGCAACTGCTCTTCCCGGATACCCGCCTTTCTGCCCACGGCAGAGTGGAGGTCGATTCAAAACGAGCAGCCCACCATGGCCGCCACTTTCAATTGCGCGAGCTCTTTGAGCGCGTGCGGGACGGTGCGGGCTGCCGCGTGGATGCCGTCCATCCAGGTGGAGGCGAGCAGCAACGGCGTATGGTAGGCCGCGAGAGTCTTGGATTTCGGCAGCACGCCGATCCACTTGCGGAGCCGGCCGTAAACCAGCTTCGTGAGCCAGCCGGCTTCGCGATCGGTTACGCCTTTGACGCGCTCCATGAAATCAGTGTAGCGGGCCGGGCATGCCCGGCCCCTACTTGGATTTGCCGAGTTTGCGGTAGTAATCCGCGACCTGGTCCTGGTAGCCTTGGGGCACTTTTTCGCCGCCGGGGCTGCGGACGCTGCCGCCGCCGGCCGTGTCTTCCACCTTGCGGCGCAGCTCCATCTCGACCTGCTCGACGCCGGCGAGCGCGGCCGCGATGCGCTGGGCGAGCATTGGATCGTTGGAGAGAGCGAAGGGATCGAACTGGCGCAGATCGCGGATGGCGCTCTGGATATCGCGCTGCGTGCCGGGGTCATCGCGCATGCCCTGCTGGAGCTGCTGGAGACTCTGGACGGCATCGCGGTAGCTCTGCTGGAACTGCTGCGGATTCCAAGGGCCGTCCGCCCAGTTGCCCCAGTTGCCGCCATTGTCCCGGCCGCCGTAGGCGCCCCAGGCGCCGCCGCCCGGATTGTTGCGAGGGCCGCCATTGGGCGAGTTGCCGCCCATTTGACCGCCGCCTTGCGCATTGGCCTGCTGGCCTCCCTGCTGCTGGCCGCCTTGCTGCCCGCCGGCCTGTTGACCGCCTTGCTGGCCGCCTTGTTGCTGACCGGCTTGCTGGCCGTTCTGCTGCTGGCCGGCCTGTTGTCCGTTCTGCTGCTGGCCGGCATGCTGCCCGCGCGAGAGCAGCCCCTGCTGTCCGCGCGGCTGGCCGGAGCGGCCCTGCTGTCCGCTTTGAGCCTGCAACCGCTCGAGCTGCTGGCGGAGCTGTTGCACCTTGTCCAGCGCCTGTTCGACGGCCTTGTCGTTCTGGCCGTCCTTGCCGTCCTTGGCGCCGGCCGCGAGCGCCTGCTGCACCTGCTTGACCTGGTCGCGCAGCTCGTTCAAGCCGGCGGTGGTCTGCGCTTCCGAGATGGCGGCGTACTGGCCGAGACCGCGGCGGATCCAATCGGCATTGCGCTGCATATCGCGCGCGATCTCCTGCTGCTGCATGTCGCCGAGCGCATTGCGCAGCTTCGAAGACGCCTGGCGGTTGGTGCTCTGCAGATTGCGCACGGCGTTCTGCAGTCCCTGCTCCAGCTTCTTGAGCTCGCCGAGCTCGCTTTCCTTCTGTTCCGCCAACTGCTCGGCCTGGTCGCGCGTGACGCCGCGCGAATTCTCGCCGTAGGCGCGCCGCATCTGGCCCTCGAAATCCTGCTGCCGGCGCGCGAGGTCGTCGGCCTGTTTGGCCAGGCTTTCCACCTCATTGCCGGCCTGCTGGCTCTGCAGGCCGGAAAGGAGCTGTTCGGCCTCGCGGAGCCGGTCGGCCGCGCGCCGCGCCTGCGCTTCGCCCTGGGGCGTGCCGTTCTGCTGCGAAGACGCCGCCGCGCGCATATCGTCGGTCGCCTGCTTCAGGCGGTCGAGCATCTGCTGCAACTGCTGCGCGTTGGCCTGGCTCAGGCGGCCATCCTGCTGGCCCTGGTTGCGCATCTGCTGCATCTGCTGCTGCGCCGAGGCGCGCGAGGACGCCTGCTGCTGGCCGCCGCCCTGTCCCTGCGACTGTGCCTGCTGTTGCTGCTGGCCCTGCTGGCCGCCCTGACTGGACTGGTTGCCTTGTCCCTGCTGCCCCTGCTGCGATTGCTGCCCATTGCGGCTCAGCATGCCCTGCTGGCTCTGCTGCTGTTGCTGCATCTGCTGCAATTGCTGCTGGAGCTTCTCCGCTTCGCGGCGCAGCAGCTCCTGCTCCCACCGCTGCTGCGGCGTCTGCTGGCCGTTGCGCTGCTGCTCGGCGAGTTCCTGCTGGCGCCGCGCGAGATCCTTCAGCTTCTGCAGCGCCTCATCGATCTGCTGCTGTTGCTTATCCGCCGATTGCGGCGTGGAGCGCGCGGATTCGTACTGGTTCTTCTCGGTGTCGAGTTCCAGATCGAACAGCCCCTGCATATCGCGCGACGCGCCTCCCCCGCCGCCGCCACCGCCGCCGCGGTTGCCGAAAGCGACCTGGATATCGCGGAAGGTGCTTTCGGCGCGCAGCAGGTATTGCAGCGCCTTCTGCTCCGGCGCCAGCGCGTCCTGCCAGTGCGCGCCCTTCAGCTTATCAGCGGCCGGAGCCATGGCCTCCACCGCCTTGTCCATATCCTCCACGAAGGTCTTGAACGCATCGCCGGCGCCTTCGAGCTGCCGCGCTTTCATGCGATCGGAGAGCGACTTCGCCTGATCGCGCAGCTTCGACTGCACGCCCGCCAGGAATGAGGCATTTTCCGCGTCCGTGCCGCGCGCGCCCTGGCCCTTCAACTGGTTCCAGGTGGCGGTGATGATCTCTTTTTGCCGCTCCGAAATCTCGTTCTGCTGGTTGGCGTCGTCTCCGCCGCCACCGCCGCCGCCATCCTGCTGGGACTGCGTGAAGTTGCGCTCAAACGGCTGCGCCTCGATGAAGAACATGTCGGTGTTGACCGTCTTGCGCGCGTCCTTCGCGGTGGCATACAGGCTCACGATATCGCCCGGCTGCACCTTGAAGTCCTCGAGCGAGAGAGTCGTGGTTCCCGAAGCGCTCTTCGCATCCTTCGCATTCAGCAGCGATACCGTCTTCTCCGCGCCGCCGTTCACCGCGTAGTGCAGGGTCACTTCCTTGAGGCCGAAATCGTCCTTTGCTTCGACGGCGACCGTGACTTCCTCGATGGGCGTGGCGCGGAAATCGCGGCCGGGACGCGTGATCTTCACCTCGGGCGGCTGGTCCTTCTGCGCCTCGATGAAGTAATCTTCCGTGAGCCGCACGTCCTCGCCGTTTTCGATGGCGGCGACGTGGTACAGGCCGTCCTTGCGGATTGGCACGCTGGCGACGAGCAGGCCGCCGGGACCGCTGCGCAGCGGGATTTTGGTTCCGTCATCGAGCAGCAGCGCGCCGCTCGCCAGCGGGCGGTCGGTCTGGACCGCCACTTCGGCATCGGTGCCTTCCACGGCGCGCAGGTCGCCGCCGGGGTCCTCCACGGCGTCTTTCATCCCGCTCCAGGCGGGGAAATGATACGTGACGCGGATGCGCTTCACCGACGGCAGGTCGACCACGTTGAGGTGATACGTCTGGGAGCGCACGCCGCCGGCCTCGACGTAGTAATCGAGCGACTCCGGCACGCCCGCAATCAGAAACTGATACGCGCTGCCGCCGGGCTCGGTCCGCATCTCCGCCTGCTCCCATTGCGAGGTACTGGCGTATTTGCCGAAGAAGCGCACTTTGGGCGCCTGGAAGCCGCTGAGCGTGGCGGTAATCATGAGGTCGCTGCGCTTGCGGATCGTCTTATTGCCGGGCTCCACGCGGATGGCGTAGTACGGCTTGACTTCGCCCTTGGGAATGCCGCCCCAGAGCAGCGACGTGCCGTAGCCGAGCCAGTCCGGCCCGTACAAGCCGAGCCAAAGGAGCGCCAGCAGCGAGACGAGCGCGGCCGAGGAGAAGCTGAAGATCATCGAGCCGCGCGCCACCTGCGCCGGCTCCGCCCGCTCGGCGAGCGACAGGGCGTCTTCCGCCAGCAAACTGAGGAACGGATCGTTGGGGCGCTGTTCCATGCGCTCCTGGAAGGTCAGGAGCCGCTCCTCGAAGTGCGGGAAGCGGCGCTCGACTTCGCGGGCCGCGCGGCGGCGGTTGAGGCGGACGAGCGGCACGATCAGTGCGGCCGCCAGCGCGTACGCCAACCCGAGGAACAGGAAGACGCGCGCGCCCACCACGCTGCCATTCGAGAACGCGAACCGGTTGGCCACGGCCACGGCCACTACCGTCAGAACCAGCGCCGCCAGTGCCGTCACCGCCGCGCCGCGCGTCAGTGCCACCAGACGCAAACGGCGCTCGATGGCGCCCAGATATTCGGACAAGCGATCCAAAGGTTTCATGCCGCCTCTTTGTCCACCGCGAGATGTTGATTGCCCAGAATGGATTCCGCCGCCGCCAGCACCAGCACCGCCAGCATCACGTACCACCAGAGCGACACCGGCTTGTGCTGATCCTGCGAGGGGCCTTCCGTGTTCCCGGATGCTCCCGTGGCTGTATTCTGCCACAGCGCGAGGGTCTCCGGGGCGGCCGGCGCCAGGTCGGATTCCTGCCGGTCCGCGTTCACGGCCACCAGCTCGTTGCGCCCGTTCGGCCGGCGGATATCGTAAAAGCCCGCCAGCGTGAACTGGATGTTCTGCGCGCGCGTCGCCTCTTCGAGCGAAAACACGCGATCGCCTTTGGGATCGACCACATCGACGGCCGAGCCTGTCTCCCTGGCGTCGCGCAATTCCTCGAACGATCCGACCGGCACACTGGGCGCGCCCGCGTCGAAATGGCCGAGATAGCGCGCCGTGCGGTCGATGAACGGCACGAACGACGGATGGAGAGGAAAATCGTTGGCGATGTTGTCGAAGGTGGACGTGAACAGCAGGATGTGCCCGCTGCCGACGGATTGATCGAGCAGCAGCGGCGTCTGATCCGTCAGGCGCGCCACGACGCGCGCCCCGCCCGGCGCCACTTTGATCGCCTGGTAGAATTTCACGTCGTCCCAGCGGTCATCCTTCAGCATCACGGGATGCGCCGTGTCCTGCCAGGCGACGGTCTGGTACATGGCGCCTTCACGGCCGGCGTAGTGCGTGCCTTCCACGCGATCATCCGAAACGGGGACCTTCGTGCTCGCGACCGACATCCGGCCCAGCGCAACCAGCACGGATCCGCCGCCGCGCACGTAGCTGCGCAGCTCGTTCTCAAAACCGCCGGGCAGCGAGCCGACATCCGAGAGCACCACGAATGCGTACTTCTGCGGGTTGAGGTTCGCCGTCTGCTCCACGGTCACCGGATCGATCGCGAACGCCGACTGCCCGGAGGCTTCGAGCGCCGCCTGGAAATAGAGCAGCCCGCGCGTATTGTCCGCCTCATGCACGAACAGCGCGTGGCGGGGATCGCTGCGCTCGACGGAAAAGTAGAAGGTGTCATCGGCCGGGAGCGCGTCGCCGGAATCGATCTTCACCTCGCCCTTGTTGCGCCCGTACGGCACTTCGAGCGAGAGAAATTCCACGGTGGCGCGGCCATCGGCCGGCACTTCCACCGGCTTGGTTTCGACGGTGCGCCCGTTCAGCCACAGCGAAACGTTGTGCGTGCTCTTCGAGTTATGAAACCCGGCGACGGTCGCGAGCACACGCGTCTTCTTCGCGTCGTACACGCGCCGCGGCGCGACCACGTTCTCGACCGCGAAATTCGCCTCGGGCTTCGGCAGGAGCGGATGCGGCTCGAGCCGCACGTCCGCGTTCAGCCGCAGGTCGTTGAAGTTGGCCGGCATGCCGGACTGCTGCATGTCCGAATAGAGATGCACATCGAGCGGCAGCCGCAGCGACTGCGCGATGGACCGCAGCGCGCGAGAGAGCTCCGCGTAGGACGTCCGCGCGTCCGATGCCTCGACGGCGTCGACCGCCGCGTTCAGCGGGGAATGGTCGTCGGTGACTTCGCTCATCACCTGCACGCGCTGGCCGAACGCCAGCACTTCCGCGCGCTGGCCCGGCCGCAGGCCGGCGATGAGCGATTTGGCCTGGCGCTTCGCGTCCGACAGCCGGTTGCCCGCACGCATGCTCAGCGAGTTATCGATCGCGACGACCGTGACCTGGTTGGTGCGCTGCGAGGGCAGCACCCGCTGCTCGACGTACGGCCCCGCGAATGCCAGCGCGAGCAGCGCCACCAGCGCCGTGCGCAGCGCAAACAGCAGCAGATAACGCAGGCGCCGGTGCTTGATGGAGCTTTGTGTGTGCTGCTCGAAGAACATGAGCGAGCTGAACGGCAGGGGCTGGCTCTTGTGCTTGCGCAGCAGGTGCAGCCACACCGGCAGCCCGACCGCCGCGATGCCTGCGAGAAACCATGGCGCGAAAAATCCCATTTAGAGCTTCCCCCTGCGGATGGCCAGGTATTCGCGCAAGCCCTCATCGAGGGGCCGCCCGGTATTCATGAGGAAATAGTCCATGCCCGCCCCCCGCGCCTTCGAAGCGAGCGATTCGATGTGCGCGTCGATGCGCCGCCGGTACTCGTGTTTCGCGTATTCCGGCGAGACCTCCAGCGCTTCGTGCGCGTCCTCCATATCGACCAGCAGCACCGGGTCGCGAAATTTCGGCCGGATCTCCTGCGGATCGAGCACGTGGAACAACACGATCTCGTTGCCCTTGTAGCGCAGCGGCTCGACCGTTTTCACGATCACGTCGGGCTGCTCGTAAAAATCGGAAAGCACGACGACGATGCCGCGCCGATGCAGAAAGTTCTGGAAGTGGACGAACGGCTTCACGAAGTCGGTCCGCGTTCCCGGCTCGGCCTTTTCGATGGCGTGCAGCAGGCGGAAGAGCTGCCCCTGGCGCGTCGAGGGCTGGACGTAGTTGGCGACGTCTTCATCGAAGATGATGAGCCCAGCGGCGTCGCGCTGCAGGTTGGCCATGTAGCAGAGCGATGCAGCGACGAAGCGCGCGTAATCGAGTTTCGATACCGGATGCGACCCGTAGGCCATGGAAGCCGAGGTATCGAGCAGAATCAGAAGCTGTGTGTTGGTCTCGCCGCGGTAGCGCTTGAGGAAGCACTTATCCGTGCGCGCGAAGACGTTCCAGTCGACATGGCGCAGATCGTCGCCCTGCGAGTAGGCGCGGTATTCCGCGAATTCCTGCGAGAACCCGAAATCCGGCGAGCGATGCCGCCCCGCGACGAAGCCATCGACCACGGTCTTCGCGACGAGGTCCAGGCCGGAGATGGAAGCGAGGGTCGCGGGATCGAGAAAGCGCTGGAGCATATTATTTGACCGCCGAGACGCCGAGACGCCGAGGCTCCACTGAAAAATCATTGACGAGCCGCTTGAGGCCCCGCCGCAACACTGGCTCATTAAAGTTCATTAGCAGGCCGACCTTTTTGCCCGAGAGCTTCAAGTACGTGAGCAGTTGAGCAGAATGTACTGGCGCGAGTTCCTCAACCGCTTTTAGTTCCACAATGACCTCGCCCTCGACCACCAGATCCAGTCTGTAGCCGCAATCCAGTTTGACGCCCTTGTATGAAACCGGCAGATCCACCTGCCTCGCAAATTGCAGTCCGAGCTGGCTCAATTCAAAACATAAGCATTGCTCGTATGCCGACTCAAGCAAACCAGGCCCGAGATGGCGATGGACTTCGATCGCAGCACCGATGATTTGTTCCGTGATCGCATCCATCTCCATAAACCTCGGCGCCTCTGCGTCTCGGCGGTTAACAAACATCTACTCCCTCGGGCTCGCCTTCCACTCCAGCACGCGCTTCAAAATGTCGTCCTGCCGCAGGCGGTCGCTTTCGGCGTGGAAGTTCAGCAGGATGCGGTGGCGCAACACGGGGATGTACAGCGCGCGCACGTCCTCGAACGTTACATGGTAGCGGCCCTTCATCAGCGCCCGCGCCTTCGCGGCCAGCACCAGGAACTGCGCGGCGCGCACGCTGGCGCCGTAGTTCACGTACTTTTGCACGAAGTCCGGCGCTTCGGCCTCTCTCGGACGCGTCGCCCGCACCAGGTCCACGGCGTGGCGCGCCACGCTTTCGCCGATCGGCACCATCCGGACCAATTGCTGGAAATCGACGATCTCCTCGGCGTTGGTCACGGGATCGGCCTGCGGAATCGCCGTTACCGTGGTCAGGTCCACGACCTTCAGCTCTTCATCGGCGTTCAGATAATCGAGCACCGTATTGAAGAGGAAGCGGTCGAGCTGCGCCTCGGGCAGCGGGTAGGTGCCCTCGAGCTCGATCGGGTTCTGCGTGGCCAGCACGAAGAACGGCTTCGGCAGCTTGTACATGTTGCCCCGCACCGTGCAGCTCAGCTCCTGCATGGCCTCGAGCAGCGCGCTCTGCGTCTTGGGCGGCGTGCGGTTGATTTCGTCGGCCAGCAGCACGTTGCCGAAGATCGGCCCCGGCACGAAGGTCCAGGTGCGGCGTCCGTTGGAGGGGTCCTCTTCGATGATGTCCGTCCCGGTGATGTCGCTCGGCATCAGGTCCGGCGTGAACTGGATGCGTTTGAACACGAGGCCGAGCGTCTGGGCCATGGTCCGGACCAGCAGCGTTTTCGCCGTGCCGGGGAGGCCGGTGATCAGGCAGTGGCCGCCGACGAACAGCGAAATCATCACCTGCTCCAGGACCTCTTCCTGCCCGACGATCACGCGGCGCACCTGCGTCACGATCTCGGACTGCACCTGGCGGAAGCGTTCGATGCGCCCCTTCAAAACATCGGGCTCCAATTGCGTCACGGTAGTCGACATGCGGATTCCAATCTTATTTCTTAACGGTATTCGGCTGAGTTCCAGTATCGGCGCTCAGTTCCAGCAATAATTTCTGGGCCTGCCGGTAGCCCGGGGCGGTCTCCAGCGCCGCCAGCACCTCATCCTTGGCCTTGTCGGTCTGATGGTTCAGTTGATACGCGCGCGCCAGCTCGTAATGCGCCTGCGCCGGATCGATCGGGCTGTGGGCGACGACGGCGTGGAATTCGCGCACCGCGCCGGCCGTCTTGCCGAGCGCGAGATCGAGCTCGCCCAGTTGCTGGTGCGCCTCGTTATCCATCGGATAAATATAATTCAGCCGCTCCAGGACCGCCGCGGCTTCGGCCTGTTTTCCGGCCTCGCGCAGCAGCTTCGCGTCCTGTTCGAGGGTCGCGGGCTCCCGGCCGCCCGCCTTCACGTAGCGCTGCAGTTCCGCCATCGCCGCCGCCTTGTCGCCCTTGGCGAGATACGCCTGGGCCAGCAGCTCGTAGACGCTGTGCTCCTCCACGTAATCGGGATAGAAGTCGCGGATCGCGGCGCCCTCTTTGATCGCGCCGTCCCAATCCTTCTTCTGCGTCAGCTCGTACAGCGTCTTGACGCGCTTCTTCCACTCGTCGAAATGATCGAGCGTCGGCTTCGTCTCGGCTTCGAGGTGCGCGAGAAACTGCTTGTCGAATTCGGCGGGCTCGATCTTCAGCTCCTTGCGGATGACCGACGCCGTATCCTCGTCGTTGCCGAAATCCTTGAGCATGGCAAGGATCGTGTCCCATCCCCACTTTGCCGTGATGTAGTCGCAGATCTTGCCCGCCTGGAAGTAGCTCACGATCACCTGCTGCGGCCGCGTGGGATGAATGAAACCGCGATCCAATTCCGCAACCGGCAGCAGTTGGTGGTTCTTGATGGCCTCGATCTCATCCGGTCCGAGCCGGTCGCCCCATTCCGGCGAAACCGCCGTCTCCTCGTGCACCGCGACACCTTCGGTGAACCAGCGCGGCACGCGATGGTTGGTCATCGTCAGCGTGAAGACGTGGCTCATTTCGTGCCACAGGGTGGTGCCCCAGTGGAAGCTGCCCGGCTTGCGGCTCGACGGACTGTCCATCGCGATCGCGTAGCCGAAGGTCACGCCCAGCGCGCCGAGGCCGGGCATACCGAGCGTGCGGACCGCGAAATCCTCGTGGTCCGGATACACCTCCACCTGCACGGGGTGCTCCAGCTTCATCCGGTATTTCTTCTCGTACGCCGCGATGCACCGCTCCATTTCGGCTTCGAAATACGGACGCAGCAGCTCCGCTTCCTTCTTGTGCAGCTTGAGAATCGTCTGCCCGTTGCGGAACGTGACGAAGTTCTTGTAGCTATCCATCAGCTTCAGCGAGTTCTTCGTCGCGGAATCGCGAAACCCATTGTTGAAGCAGGTTTCGAGCTGCTGGTACGCTTCCTGGTCCTGGCCCACGCGCATGAGGTTGATGCCCAGCTCGCTGCGCGCGCGGTTGAGGCCGGGGTCGAGCTCGAGCGCCTTGCGGTAATATGCAATCGCTTCGTCGTAACGCCGGTTCAGGGTCATGAAGTGACCGGCCGTCGCATAGCCGCCCGCGGTGTGCGGATCCCACGGGGTCTCCTTCTTATCCGCCAGCCAGTCGATCGTGGCGAGGATCGCCTTGCCCTGCTCGGAATTGGGATCGATCGCCAGCGCCTTTTTCGCCTCTTCGGCGGCCTTGGCCTCGTTGTTGTCCTCGAGCGCCAGCCGCGCCAGGAGTTCCTGCGCCTCCACCAGTTTGGGATCGGCAGCCAGCGCGCGCCGCGCCAGTTCGCCGGCCTTGCTCTCGTAGGTCTCGCTCGCGATCAGCGCCAAGCCCGCCAGCGCGCGCGCGTTGTTCTTGTCGATGCCGAGCGCCTCGTTGAACAGGTTGGCGGCTTCGTCTTCCTGCCCGACGTCGTAATAAAGCCGGCCCCACCGCTCGCGGTATTCGGCGTTCTTCGGCTCGCGCTCGGTCAGCGCCTTGAAGACTTCGTTGGCTTCCTCGAACCGCCGCGCCTTGCGGAGTGTTTCGGCCTGCTGCAGGGTCTGCGCGCACAGCGAGCCGGCGCACAGCAATAGAAGCGGCACACGCCCGCGCGGGCGGATCGGCGAAAGCCCCAGGCTCACTTTTCGAGCGCCTCCTGAATCCGCGCCAGTTCGAGCAGCAGCGCCGTGAGCTGTTTCTTGTACTCCTCGGCGGGAATCGCCGCCTTGTCGTACTTCAGTTTGTCGATCGCCTG
>DATGMB010000113.1:0-12474 GCA_035293845.1 Bryobacteraceae bacterium | reverse complement strand
ATTACGACAGGTAACCGGAGGAAGCTAAGCTCTATGCCAGACGATAAGAAAACACCTAAAACTGACGATCTCGCTGCCAAGCGCGCGCAGCTGCTGGCTACTGCCAAGAAGGCTGGCCATATCGATCAGAAAGAAATTTTTGCGATTATCCCCGAGACGCCGGAGAATGCCGAAGCGCTCGATGCTTTCTACACCGAGCTCGCCGACAACAATGTTGAGATGGTCATGACCGAGCCTGACGCCGAGCACTTCACCGACGAATGGGTGCTGGATGAGAACGAGGAAGAAGCGTTGCCCGAAACGAGCGGCTACCTCGAAGATGACGTGGCCGACGACTCGGTACGCTTATATCTGCGCGAGATCGGTAAAATCCCACTCCTCAATGCCGAAGAAGAATTAGCACTCGCCCGCCGCGTAACCGCTGGCGACAAAGACGCTAAGGACAAAATGGCCGAAGCCAACATGCGTCTGGTGGTGTCGATTGCCAAACGCTACGTTGGCCGCGGCCTGGACCTACTCGATCTCATTCAGGAAGGTAACACCGGGCTCTTGCGTGCCGTTGAGAAGTTCGACCCGGACAAAGGTTTCAAATTTTCAACCTACGCCACGTGGTGGATCCGCCAGGCCATCACGCGCGCCATCGCCGACCAGTCCCGGACCATCCGTATTCCGGTCCACATGAACGAGAGCATGAACAAGTTCCTGCGCGCGACGCGCGAGCTCGAGAAGGAACTGGGACGGACTCCTACAAATGACGAAATTGGGCGCCGGATGGACATCCCCGTGGAGAAAGTCCAGAAGCTCAAAACCATCTCCCGCGACCCCGTTTCGCTCGAAACGCCGGTCGGCCGCGACGGCGAATCCGCTCTGGGCGACCTCATCGAGGACCGCTGGGTCGGCTCGCCGGTCGATGCCGTGATCGAATCCAACGTACGGGACGAGACCGCCGGTATCCTGAAGACGCTTTCTCCCAAGGAGGAGAAGGTGATCCGCATGCGCTTCGGTATCGGCTGCGAGCGCGAGCATACGCTCGAAGAGATCGGCCAGGAGTTCGACGTAACCCGGGAGCGCATCCGCCAAATCGAGGCCAAAGCGCTTCGCCAGTTGCGCGCTCCCGAACGGGCCCGCCGCCTGCGCGCCCTGATGGCCGCCCGGTAAACGTCACCAGCTCGTAACCCTCCAGGCCGGAGCTCCCGCGGGACTCCGGCCTTTTGCTTTTCCACCGGGCACGCCGGTCCGAGTGTTCTGGGACGTAACGGACGGCGAATGCCGCGGCCAGTTCCTCCAGGGGCTATCGGGACTCCGCGGCCGTGCAACTTACGGCCGTGCGACTCGCCGGCGGCCGCCAGAATCCCCCGCCAAAAATTCGCCGAAGACCAATTCGTGCCCCACGGCGGAGTCGGCTTCCAGCAGGCGATGCAACTGCGCGGCGAACGGCGCACGGTTCGCCAGCGCGCGAATCCGAACGGACGGACCCACCAGGACCATTTACGCGACCCGCCGCTTCCGTACCGGCATTTCGCGGCGCCGCGGTACATCTCGAGCGTCCGGCTCCGAACCGATCAGCGCACGCGCCCGCTGGTAAGCGGCATGGCGCACCAGCGCCTCCTATCCCAGCCGGATTGTCTCCGGGCGGCGGCGGCGCCGCACGCCTCCTTCGTCTCGGCGAGCAATTTTGGATCGATATTCAGGGTCTTTTTCATCCAGGCGATTAGGCCATACCGGTATGGCACAACCATATTGACTTGCGGCCGCGCCGCTCCCCGCGCACATCATGGTTGTATGCAGGTCAGAGGAATCGTGCTGGGCGGGGCCGTAAGCGTGGCGGCCGCGGCTGTCTTCCTCGCGGCGCCGCTCCCGAAACTACCGCCGCCGTTTGCCACGCCGTCCGTGCGTAACCCGCCGCGGGTCATCCCCGAACCGCCGGGCGCCCGGCTCCACATGCCGCCGGGTTTTCACATGGAGGTCTGGGCGGAGGGTTTCCGGCGTCCGCGCTACATGCTGCTTGGCCCCGAAAACGAGGTCATCGTCGCGGACGCGGCCCCCAAACCGCACGGAACCGTCTACGTTTTCCGCGGAAAAACACGCAAAAAGCTCATCGAAGGCCTCTATCAGCCCTACGGCCTCGCCTACCACGACGGGTATCTCTACGTAGCCGAATCCGATTCCGTCAAGCGGTACAAATACGACCCGAAAACCACAACCGCCGGTCCCGGAACCGAGATCATCTCGATGAAAGGGATCGATCAGCACCACTGGACCCGCAGCCTGCTCATCGACCGCGCGGGGCAGAAGATCTACGTGGGTGCCGGTTCCGGCTCCAACGATACTCCAGGTGAGGATCCGCGCCGCGCCGCCATCAACCGCTATAACCTGGACGGCACCGGACATGAAATCTTCGCCTCGGGCCTGCGCAACCCGATCGGCATCCACTGGTATCCCGGGACCGACACGCTTTGGGCGGCAGTGCAGGAGCGCGACGACCTGGGCGACGACCTCGTGCCTGACTACTTCACCCGCGTCCAGCAGGGCGGCTTCTACGGCTGGCCTTACGCCTACATCGGCCCGCATGAAGACCCGAACAACAAGGGCCTCGCGCCAAATCTGGTGAAGAATACGCTCGTGCCGGATGTGCTACTCCCGGCGCACGTCGCAGTTCTCGATTTCGTCTTCTACACCGGGAAGCAGTTTCCGGCCGAATACCAGGGCGGCGCGTTCCTCGCCTGGCACGGCTCGTGGAACCGTTCGAAGCGAGTCGGGTACGCCATCGCGTTCGTCCCGTTCCAGAATGCCCAACCCGCCGGCCCGCCGCGCGAGGTCGTCACCGGCTGGATGCTTTCGCCCGAGAAGGCGGACGTCTGGGGGCGCCCGGTCGCGCTGCTCCAGCTTGCCGATGGCAGCCTGCTGATCTCCGAGGATGGCAACAACCGCATCTGGCGCCTGAGCTATACCGGCAAATGAACGGGCGCCGCAAACCGCAGGCCGGGGAGCCAGGTGTGCCGCCCGGCCACACCTGCAGCCTGTATGCCCGCAACCAACTGATTGGAGCGGACCTATTTAGAGGAACCCGCTCACTGGCAGCCGGAATGCAAAGTGAGGCCGCAAGGAGGAGCGGACGGATGCCGATCGCCAAAATTACCGGACAGGGTTTGGCAGCGATTGCGTTTTCGGTCGCCCTCCTTTGGGGCTGCTTGATCGGCGAGCGCATCGAACGGCGCTCGGCGCAGCAGGATTTCGAGCAGGTGCTGCGCCGGCAGCAGATCCTGCAGCAGCGCTGGCGTCCGCTGCCGGTTTCCACGCCCTCCCCGCTGATTCCTTTCCATCCGCGCGTCACCGCAGGGTAATTTTTTCGCGCGTTGTACAATAGGCAACAATGGCGAAACGCGCTGTGCTCGCGGCGCTGCTGCTGGCTGCGGCAGGCTGCAGGTCCAATCCCTCAGAAAAACTCTCCCGGCTGACTGAAGAGTTCGTTTACACCACGCTCTCGTTTTCTCCCGCCAATTCGACCAGCGTGGGTCTGCACCAGTACCAGAAGCAGAATCTGGACAACCTGCTGGACGATTTCAACCCCGCCAACCTCGACCGCCAGCGGCATTTCTATGAAGACTTTCAGGCCCGACTGCACCGTTTGCCGGTGGACAAACTGACGCCGGAAGATCGCGCCGATTACACCATTCTCGATGACCAGACTTCGCTCGCGCTGCTTGACCTCCGGGAGACCCACAGCGCGTTCCACAACCCGACGGTTTACGTCGAGACACTCGGGAACGCCCTGTTCAGCCCGTTCGTTCTCGAGTACGCGCCGCTCCCGCAGCGGATCCAGAGCATCATCGCGCGCCTGCAAAAGATTCCGCTCTACCTCGACCAGGCCGGCACCAACCTGACCTCCGCGCCGGCCATCTGGACGCAGGTCGCTGCGGAGGAGAATCAGGGAAACATCGACCTGGTGGACAAAACCATTCGCGCCCAAGTACCGGAGAACCTGCGCGAATCCTACGCGCGCGCGGCGCGCCCCGCGCTCGATGCCATGCGCAAGTTCCAGGATTACCTGAAGAACAGTCTTTCCGCGCGCACGGACTTCGACTGGCGGCTCGGCCAGGACCGGTACACCCGCAAGTTTCGCTACCAGCTCGAAAGCGGGATCGAGGCCGATACGGTACTGGACCAAGCCAGCAACCGGCTGCAGGTGGTCCGCGGGCATATGCTGGAGTTGGCGCTGCCGCTGCACCGCGAGATGTTTCCGGCCCACAAGGATCATGCCGACCTTTCCGGCGACGCGCGCGTGAACGCTGTAGTCGGCGAGGTGCTGGCGAAGATTGCGGAACGCCACGCTACACGCGACTCCTACATGGAGGAAGCGCGCAGGGATCTGGACGAGGCGCGCGCATTCGTCGCGCAGAAGCGGCTCCTCACGCTGCCCGGCAACAGCAATCTGCAGGTGATCCCGACGCCGGTCTTCATGCGCGGCATCTATTCGGTGGGCGGTTTCAACCCGGCGCCGCCGCTCGAGCCGCAGCTCGGCGCCTTCTACTGGGTCACGCCGATCTCCCCGGACTGGCCGCCGGAGCGGGCCGAATCCAAGCTGCGCGAGTACAATTTCGATAAATTGAAGCTGCTCACGATCCACGAGGCCATGCCCGGGCATTACGTGCAGATGCAGATCTCGAACGGGGTGGAGCCGCCGCCGCGCCGGCTGCTGCGGTCGATCTACGGCAACGGTCCGTACATCGAAGGCTGGGCGCAGTACGCCGAGCAGACCATGCTCGACAGCGGCTTCCTGGATGGCTCTCCCGAAATGGCCCTGACCTTCGCCAAGGAGGAGCTGCGTGTGGTGGCGAACGCCATCCTGGATGTGCGCCTGCAGATGCTGGGGATGACGGACCAGGAGGCCCTGGATCTGATGGAGAAGCAGACGTTCCAGGAACCTGAGGAGGCGGAGGGCAAGCTGCTGCGCGCCAAGCTTTCGAGCGCGCAACTGCCGACGTACTTTGTCGGGTGGCGGGGATGGCTGCGGGCGAGGGATGATTACCGGAAAGCGAAGGGCGCCGCGTTCAGCCTGGCGGCGTTCCACGACACGGCATTGAAACAGGGCGCTGTGCCGCTGCCGGCTTTGGCCAAACTGCTGGAATAGCTTTCCCAGGCCGCGGACCCTGGGCAATTGATGGACCTGCCCTGCGGCAACGCGCGGCAACGCGCGGCAACCCCGGAAGTTGCATGCCCGTCTATAATCAGAGACAGGGATGCAGGAACAGGACAGCAGCCCGGCCATGTTGCCACCCGAACCCGCGCCGGCCCCGCCGAGTCCGCTGCGCTCCGCGGTTGCGAATGCGGTTACCTGGTTCCGCGATCTGGTGTTTTCGGTCCTGATCGCGATCGTGATGATCGTCTTCATCTATCAGCCGGTGAAGGTCGAGGGCACCAGCATGATGCCCACGCTCACCAACGAAGAGCGCATCTTCATCAACAAATTCACCTACCGCTTCGGCCTCGGCGGCATCGAGCGCGGCGATACGGTGGTCTTCTGGTATCCGGGCGACACGAGCAAATCGTACATCAAGCGCGTGATCGGCATTCCGGGCGACCGCATCCGCGTCGACCAGGGACAGGTGTACGTCAATGGACAGGCGCTGGTCGAAGACTACGTGCCGCAGGACTACCGGGACTACAGCTCCTGGCATGACGGCCAGGAGCAGGTGGTGCCGGAGGGCCGCTACTTCGTTCTGGGCGACCACCGCAACCAGTCGAGCGACAGCCGTATGTGGGGCTACGTGCCGCGAGAGAACATTTACGGCAAAGCGGTGTTCGTGTACTGGCCCCTGGATAAGATCGGACGAGTGCGGTAGCGGTCGCGCGGCGGGTTGCGCGAATATAAAAGCGGTCTCCGGAAACTATGCGGAGTCGCGCCGCCACTCACGGTGAGGAAACCGCCCCTTCGGGAATTTATCTGGATCTTTTCTGCGGGCTGGCAGCAGATCTTGCCGGCGCGCAGGCCGCGGCGGACGTGCTGGAGATCGCCCGCGCCAGGCTGCGGCAGGTTCCGGGAACGCGGGACGTCGAGGTCTGCGGCATTGAAAATTGGGGCCACATGCCGGAGACGCAGCGGTTCGGCCCGATCCCGGAATCCGGCCACACGCAGTTTCTTGAAGACGCCGCTGCCGTTCCCCTTTGCGGCGGCGATGGCGCGGTGCTGGCCGTCGCGCTCTTGCGCTTCGATCCGGCCGGGAGCCCCGAGAGGGACCGGCATCTGCTCGATGCCATCGGGCGCCAGTGCGGCGCCGCACTGGAACGTGCCCGGCTGCGCGAGCGGCTGGAGCGCAAGCGCGCCTACCTGGAGGCTACCTCCGACAGCGTGATGGCGGTCGATTCCGACTGGTGCATCACCTACATGAACCGCCGCGCGCAGGAGTCCGCGGCGCACGGCCGCGACCTGACGGGGCAGATCTACTGGGAGGCATTTCCGGAGGCGCAGGGGACGCCCTTCGAGAGCCGCTGCCGGGCGGCCATGGCCGCGCAACGCACGGAGCACTTCGAGGGCTACTACGAGCCGCTCCAGACCTGGTTCGAGGTGCATGCCTACCCGGACCGGGGCGGTCTGGTCTTTTTCTTCCGCGACATCGGAGCCCGCAAGCGCTACGAGCAGGAGCGCGAAACACTGATCCAATCGCTCCGCGAGAGCGAAGGGCAGGCGCGGCACCGGCTGTCCGTGATCGAGGCGGTCTACGAATCCGCGCCCGTCGGGCTGTGCGTACTCGACCGCGAGCTCCGCTTCGCACGCATCAACCGCCGCCTGGCGGAGATGAACGGTGTTCCGGCGGAGGCGCATATCGGCAGGACCATCCGGGACGTGGTGCCGGTGATTGCCGACATTGTGGAGGAGCCGCTGCGCCACCTGATTGAGACGGGAGAGCCGCGTTTCGATGTCGAACTCAGCGGCACCACGCCGGCCGATCCCGGCATGGTGCGCACCTGGAGCGAGAACTGGGTGCCGCTCAAAGACGAGCGTGGCGCGGTGACCGGCGTCAGCGCCTCGGCCGAGGAGATCACCGGACGCAAGCGCATCGAAGAGGAACTGCGGCGCAGCCAGGAGAAGCTCTCGCTGGTGATCGAATCGACCGAGCTCGGGATGTTCGATGCCGACCCGCAGGAGCACAAGGTCGAATGGAACGCCGCGACCAAGCGCCACTTCGGCCTGCCGCCGGATGCGCCGGTGACATACGAAACCTTCCTCATGGGTCTGCATCCCGACGACCGCGAGCGCATGCGCCGCGCGCTCGATGAGGTGATGCGGCCGGAGAGCGGGGGCAAGTACGCCGCGGAGTATCGCACCGTCGGCATCGAGGACGGAAGGGAGCGGCACATCAGCGCCTGGGGCCGCGTACACTTCGACGCGGAGGGCCGTGCTGTGCGCTTCGTCGGCGTCACGCGCGACATTACCGAGAGCAAGCGCATGGAAGAGCAGCTCCGGCAGACGCAGAAGCTCGAAAGCATCGGCCTGCTGGCGGCCGGCGTGGCGCACGATTTCAACAACCTGCTGGCCAGCATCATGGGGAACGCCAGCATCCTACAGGACGAACTGCCGGAGCAGAGCGTGCCGATGGCCGCGGCGATCGTGGGGGCGAGCGAGCGCGCGGCCGAGCTAACGCGGCAATTGCTGGCTTATGCGGGCAAAGGCCGCTTCGTGCTGCAGAAGATTGACATTTCGACGGCGGTGCGGGGCATGACCGAACTCCTGCACGCCTCCATCCCGCGCAAGGTCGCCATCGAACAGCATCTCGCGCCGGACTTGCCGCCGGTCGAAGCCGACCCCGGCCAGATCCACCAGATCGTGATGAATCTGGTGCTGAACGCGGCGGAGGCGATCCCAGAGAATCAGCCGGGCAAGGTGATTGTCCGCACGGCCACTGCGGAGATCGGGCCCGGCAGCGCGGACACGGACGAGCTGACGCACGCGCCGATTGCGCCGGGCCGGTACGTTTGCCTGGAGGTCCAGGACACCGGGATCGGCATGGACAGCGCCGTGCGCGCCCACATCTTCGATCCGTTCTTTTCGACCAAGTTCACGGGCCGGGGACTAGGGCTGCCGGCGCTGGCGGGCATCGTGCGCGCACACCACGGCGCTGTCCAGCTGGCGACCGCGCCCGGCCAGGGCAGCACGTTCCGCGTCTGCCTGCCCTGCGCCGACGGCCGCGAACCCGAACACGGCAATGCGGCGCGGCCGGCGCAGGGCCAAGGCTCAGGCACGATCCTGGTGGTGGATGACGAGAGCTTCGTCCGCGACTTCATGCGCGCGGCCCTGGAGCGTGGAGGATACCGCGTGCTCACCGCGGAGAACGGCCGCGAGGCGGTGGAAGCGGTCGCCACGCATGGCCAATCCATCGACCTGGTGCTCCTGGACCTCGTGATGCCGGAGATGGGCGGCGAGGAGGTAGCGGAGATTCTGGCGCGCACCTACCCCCAACTCAAACTGATGCTGATGAGCGGCTACAGCGAAATGGAGGCCGAGCGGATCTTCGGCGGCCGCCCGATCGCGTCGTTCCTACAAAAGCCGTTCACGGCGCCCATGCTGCTCGACCGCGTGCAAGAGATGCTCCGCCGCACCGCGCCGCAAAAATGACCCGGCGGGCCTGGTTCCGCTATCGCCGGAAGAGCCAGAGCACCAGCGAAAACAGCGCGCTCAGTATGAGGCAGGTAACCACCGGAAAGTAGAAGGTGGAGTTCTTGCCCTGGATGAAAATGTCGCCGGGGAGGCGCCCCAGGCGGAACGGCAGCCGCAGCCGTCCCGCGAATGTCAGCAGAATGCCGAAGCCCGCCAGAGCCAGCCCGAGTGCGATCAGCATGCGCCCGACCGAGGCCATACCTTCAGTATGGCGCAGGGCGATCGCTCTAGGCGAACGTGCGCCCGCGATGCAGCCCGAGCAGGATCTGCACCAGCCGGTGCGCGATCAACTCATGCAGCGTCAACAACTCCTGATTGGCGCGCACGATCGCATCGACATCGCGCGGGTCGGCCACGCCGCCGCCGGTCTTGAGGGCGTCGGTGGCTTCCTTGATGATCGGGTCGGAGATCACCTCGCCCGCCATCTCCCACAGCGTGATGAAGCGGTCGACGGCGGTAGGGAAGCTGACCTCGAATACGCCGAACTGGCTGGTGGTGCGCGGCGGTTTGTAATCCAGATTGAACGGGCCGTTGTATCCGTGGCTGCGCAGCAGCACGAGCACGTTCAGCCAGTCGAGCGGATTCACCAGCGCCACGCCGATATCGACGTCATGCTTCAGCCGGTATCCGTCGTTGATATCGAAATGGAAGAGCTTGCCGGCGAGCAGCGCGCGGGCCAGAGCGGCGCGCGGCGCGGCGCCCCACATCAGCTCGTGCAGGTATTCGGGATTGAGGCCCACCATTTCCGGATGCGTCAGCAGACCGCTCGCGATGAAGGCCAACATGGCGTCGCTCGTGGGCAACAGGATTTCCGCCTGCGGCTCGAAGGGCTTGGCTTCGAGACAGTGCTTGAGCGGCGCGCGTCCGCGGCGCTTCGCGGCGGCAAGATCGTGCTCGCAGGCGGCGTTCAGAGCGGCCGCATACCAGCGCAGCGTGTCCGTCTCATCGATCGCGCCCTGTACATAATAGCCGAGCGAGCCGGGCCAATACACGGCGAAACTCGCCCCCAATTCGTGCCCGATATCGACCGTGTTGCACACGCGGAATTTCGCGTACTCGCGCACCTCCGGCGCCTCGGCCGCTGGGCTGGCGGCCCACACGGCGTGGTGGAACGTCTCGGTCGTGACCATGGAGCATTTCACGCCGTTTTCATCCAGCGCGCGGCGGATGCGGGCAACGATCTCCTGCTGCTGGTCCTTGCCCAGGGCGTCGGTGGGGATCACGTCGGTATCGTGGGTGGTCCAGTAGCCGATGCCGATCTCGCCGTACTTGCGGATGATTTCTTCGAAGCCGATGGCCGGACGGGTCGGCGCGTGGAAGAGGGCCTGGCCCTGGTAAGCCGCGGCCCACTGGGGACCGGAGATGAAATATTTGCGGCGGGTCTCCGGCGAATATGCGCCGCCGCACGCCTGCATGAGGCGCGAAACGAGGGCCTGCTGTTGATGAACCGGCACGGGTGTCATGGGGTATAGGATATCGCAAAGCTCTGCGCGCCACGGGCGTAGAATCCCGGCATCAACACAGAGCCTTTCGGATATCGCGCCGGTGGAGGCCGCCGGCGCCCGGCGGTCGTGGTGGATCGGCTTAGCACGGCGGGTGATGCGGGCGCGGGCTAACCTTTCGGTCCCTTATACCCCTTCCACACGTATTCCAGCGCTTCGGGCAGCGTCTGCTGCTTCACGGCACGGTCGGTGTGCCCGGCATTCTTCGCGAAGATGAACTGGTAGTGGTAGCCCTTCGCCGCCAGCGCCTGCGCCATCTTCTCGTTGGCCAGGACCCAATCGTGATAGCCGTCCTGCCGGGTCAGGTTGTCGCGGTCCCCGACCTCCATCCAGATGCGGATCGGCTTCCGCGCGCTCGCGGGGATCAGGTGCTCGTGGAACTCCCAGGCGCCATGCGGCGTTTCGGGGTTATACGGCCACTGCTGATTGACATAAGTTCCGGAGTAAGTCAGGACACGGTGATACCACTCCGGGTGATACCAAGCCATCGCCATGGCGCAGGAGCCGCCCGAACTTCCGCCCATCGTCGCGCGGCCTTCCGGGTCCTTCGTCAGCGTCACGTTGTACTGCTTCTCGACCAGTGGCAGCACCTCTTTTTCCACCCACTCGGCGTACAGCCCGGACATGGTGTCGTACTCTAGGCCGCGCTCGCTGCCCTGCGCATCGCCGCCGCCGTTGCCGATCGAAATTGCGATCTGCACGGGCACCTTATGCTCCGCGATCAGGTTGTCCAGCGCGGTGAAGAGCATCTTGTCCGGCCCGTCGGCGCCGACGATGAACGGCGCGGCGGTCCCAGGAACGTATTGCTTGGGGACATACACCGCCACCTTGCGTGTGTACGGCGCGGGATGGCTGGAAACCATGAGCTTCGTGGGGTCGTTCGGATCGGGGCGGGCAAAGGTACCGGGATCGCGCGCGATGCCCGGATAGATCTTGCTATCCTTCGACTCCATGGTGAATTCGTAAAGCGTCCCCTGCGGCACGCCCTCGCGAACCGACATCTCCGGCGCCGGCTCGTGCGTCGGACCGAGAATGAAGTTGCCGTCCCGATCCGCCGGAGCGTTCGCGCCGTCCGGCAATTCCTTCGCCGCCACATAGCCGGGCGTGTGCGGATCGCGCGTGGGCGCGGGGGGCCGCGGCGGACGCACCGTCTGCGCCGGCGGCGGGTAGCCCTTCCACAGATATTCGAGCGCTTCCGCGAGCGTCTGCTGCTTCACGGCGCGATCCGAGTGGCCGGCGTTGCGCGCGAAGACGAACTGGTAGTGGTAACCCTTGGCCGCGAGCGCGTGCGCCATCTTCTCGTTGGCCAGCACCCAGTCGTGCATGTTATCGCGCATGACATTGGGGTTGAGCAGATCGCGGTCCCCCACTTCCATCCAGATCCGCAGCGGCTTGACGGGGCTTTGCGGGATGAGGTGCTCGTGGAACTCCCAGGCGCCGTGCGGCGTCTCCGGATTCGGCGGCCACTGCTGGTTGACATAAGTGCCGGAGTAAGTGAGCACGCGATGATACCATTCCGGGTGATACCAGGCCATCGCCATCGCGCAGGAGCCTCCCGAGCTTCCGCCCATGGTGGCGCGGCCTTCGGGGTTCCTGGTCAGCTTGACGTTCGCCTCTTTTTCGACGCGCGGCAGCACCTCGGTCTCGACGAAATCGGCATAGCGGCCCGACATGGTGTCGTATTCGAGGCCGCGCTCGCTGCCCTGCGCGTCGCCGCTGCCGTTGGCGATCGAGATCGCGATCATGACGGGCACCTTGTGCTCCGCGATGAGGTTATCGAGCACCGTGAACAGCATGCGATCCGGTCCATCGGCGCCTACGATGAACGGCGCGTCCGTCCCCGCCACGTACTGCTTCGGCACATAGACCGCAACACGCCGCGAGTACGGCGCGGGATGGCTGGTGGTGACGATCAGCTTGGCGGGGTCATTGGGGTCCGGCGTGCCAAACGTGCCCCGCTCGCGCGCGATCCCGGGATAGATCTTGCTGTCCTTCGACTCCATCGTGAATTCCACGACAGTCCCCTGCGGCACGCCCTCGTGGACCGTCGTTTCCGGCGCGGGTGTGTGGGTGGGGCCGAGGATGAAGTTGCCGTCCTGATCCGCAGGCGCGTTGGCGCCGTCCGGCAACTCGAATGCCTGGACGTAGCCGGGCGTATGCGGATCGCGCGTGGGCGGTGTGGGACGGGTCTGGGCGAAGGCCGCGGCGAGCAAGGCAGCGGCGCAGAGCACACGGAAAATCGGGGTCGAGGATTTCACGTCATGTCATGATATCGCAGGCGCGGGTTACCACGTGTAGTGCGCCTGGTACGTGACC
>DATGMB010000112.1:0-9508 GCA_035293845.1 Bryobacteraceae bacterium | reverse complement strand
TTCAATCCGGAATTCACCGGGCGGGAGAACGTATTCCTCAACGGCGAGATCATGGGGCTGAGCCGGGCGCAGATCGAAAAGGCGATGCCGGCGATCGAGGCGTTCGCGGAGATCGGCGAGTTCATGGAGCGGCCGGTCAAGGAATACTCGAGCGGCATGTACGTGAGGCTGGCGTTTTCGACGGCGATCCATGTGGACCCGGAGATCCTGATCGTGGATGAGGCGCTGGCGGTCGGCGACGCCGTTTTCGCGAACCGCTGCGTGCGGAAATTCCAGGAACTGCGCGAGCGCAAGATCACGGTGCTGTTCGTGTCGCACGATTTGGGCCTGGTGAAACAGCTTTCTGACCGCGCGATTCTGCTGCTGCACGGGAAGGTCGAAGCCGAGGGTGCGCCGAAGGACGTGATCAACCGCTACATCGGCCTGGTACTCGAAAAGCAGGAGGCGCCGGGGCGGCGGGCGGACCGGCTGCGGTCGAGCTTCCGCCACGGCGACGGGACGAGCGAGATCCTGGGAGTGGACATTCTGAACCGGAAGGGCGAATCGGTGGCGTCGGTGGCGAGCGGCGAGGAGGTCACGGTGCGGGTGCGGTCGCGGTTCCACCGGGCGCAGAAGGATCCGATGGTGGGGATTCTCATTCGCACGCGGATCGGCATGGACGTGTACGGAACGAACACGCGGATCGAGCATGTCGACCTGGGCGAAGTGCAGCCGGGCGATGAGCTGGAGGTCGATTTCCGCATCGCCTGCTGGTTGACGCCGCAGCAGTACACCCTGACGGTGGCGACGCAGGGACCGGACGGATCGAGCCACGACTGGCTGGACGATGCCGTGGCCTTCGAGGTGGTGGACACGCGGATGGCGGCGGGAGTGGCGAACCTGCGGGCGGAGGTGACGTGGCGCGTGTCACGGTGAAGGTGCATCCACGGGCGAAGCGGTCGGCGGTGACGGGGCGGTTGGGCGATGCCTGGAAACTCGATGTGGCGGCGCCGCCGCTGGACGGCAAGGCGAACGAAGAGTGCGTGCAGTTTCTGGCGGAGCTGGCGGGCGTCGCGCAGTCCCGGGTACGGATTGTGCAGGGAGCGGCGGCGAGACTGAAAGCGGTGGAGATCGAAGGCGTGGCGCAGGAGGAGATGGAGCGGCGGCTGGGCGCTACGGCGCCCGCCAAGTAAACGCGAGCAATCCCCACGCCGGCCAGCCATAGCGAAATTTGCGGCGGCACGAGATCCGTACCGGTGGGTGTGACCTCGACGCGGTCGAATGGGACACCCGATCCGGCAAACGGCAGCGTTCCGCTGTTGGCCGCGACCGAACGCTGGACGGGCCCGATCGCCGAACGCGGCGGACACGGAGAGGAAGCGTAACCAGGTGCGCATGGGTAGGCTCCGGCCATGTAGCGGCAAGCAACGGCTGTGGTGTGGGTGCAGTGGACCGCCGTCGGGCGCGTAGCGTAGCGCGCGGCGGCCGTGGCTTGCGGCCCTGGGGCGACGGGTGGCCGCCTGGCATAGCACCGCCGCGGGGTTTGCGGCGTCGTGGGCGGGGCCGGGCCGCTTAGCGTAGCCTGGCCACGGCCGTGGGGTTTGCGGCGCCATGGGCGACGGGGGTGCGCGTGGCGCAGCGGGGCCACGGCCGTGATTTTGGTCCTGTAGCGGATGACGGTCTGGCGCGTGGCGCGCCGGGCCGCGGCCCCTGGGTTGGCGGCACCGCGAGCGACGGGACGGCGCATGGCGCAACGGACTGCCGCTGTGGTGTTCATCAATTGCCTCCCGCTGCCGCGCAGAGGGCGACGGCTGTGGCGTTGCCGGTGCTGCAGGCGACGGTCCAGCCGTTGGCGCCGTTGGGGGCGCTCGACGCGATGCGGCCGCTGATGCTGTTGGTGTTGGGGACGGCGCACAGGCCGCCGCCGTTGAGCAGAACTTGTCCGCTGGCGCAGGTGGCGGTCGCGGTCGCCGTTGTACTGGGCACGGTGACGGTTGCGACGGAAGGCGAAAGTCCGGATGCTCCGGACGGTCCTCTAGGACCGGCTGGGCCTTGCGGTCCTTGCGGTCCGGCAGGTCCGGCAGCGCCCGCGGGACCCTGCGGTCCTTGCGGTCCGGTGGGACCTGCCGGGCCTTGCGCGCCTGCGGGACCCTGTGGGCCCTGCGGGCCGGGCGCGCCCGGGGCGCCGAGGCAATCGCGCGCATCGCACGTGCCGTCGCCATTGATGTCTTCAGAAGCGTCACAGCGGGCGTTGGCGTTGGTGTCCCAGCAGGCTGTCTGGGCGAAGGGGCAGTATTGCGATGGGTCGTTGGTGGCGACAACCGTGGTTCCGAGGAGCGTCCAGGACAACTGCGTGAAGACCTTCAGGGAAATTGTGACGGCGAACGCTTTGTGAAAGATGCCGGTATTGTAAGTCGATGGCTGGCCGCGGTTGACCGGACCGGGGATGAAAAAGTTGGAACCGCCGGGCAATATGGCGGTCGCGCTCGAGTTGATGTTGAGGTAGCCAAAATAGCCGGTCAGCTCGTTGGTCCCCGGGTTATAGGTGACGCAGTCGAGGATGGGATAGACGCCGGTTTGGCCGTACAATCCGGCGGTGGAAAGCAACAGGAGAATGAGAGAGCGTTTCATGAGTCCTCGTTTCTAAGGCCGCTGCGATAGGCCGCGGCGCCGGCGGGAATCAGTTACCTCCCGCGGCGGCGCACACGGCCTCGGCGGTAGCGTTGCCGCTGCTGCAGGCGACGGTCCAGCCATTGGCGCCGTTGGGCGCATTCGAGGCGATGCGGCCGCTGATGGTGTTGGTATTGGGCACGGCGCAAACGCCGCCGCCGTTGAGCAAGACTTGTCCGGCGGCGCAAGTGGCCGTTGCAGTGTTCGTGTTGCCGGCGATGGTGCCGGTCGCGACGGAAGGCGGGATTCCGGGCGCGCCAGCAGGGCCGGCGGGACCGGCCGGGCCTTGCGGACCTTGCGGCCCTTGCGGGCCGGCCGCTCCGGCGGGGCCCTGCGGCTCTTGCGGTCCGGTCGGGCCGGCCAGGCTTTGCGCGCCGGCGGGACCTTGCGGGCCCTGGGGCCCTGTCGCGCCCGTCGAGCCGAGGCAGTCGCGCGCGTCGCACCTGCCGTCGCCGTTGATGTCCTCGGAGGAGTCGCAGAGGGCATTGGCGATGGTGTTCCAGCAGGCTGTCTGGGCAAGCGGGCAGTAGAGCGAGGGGGTATTGGCGCCGGTTACGGTGGTGTTGTCGAGTTTCCCGGCAACCTGCGAGAACGTGCCGAGCGACTGGTTGTGCACGGGGTTGAAGGTGACGCAATCGAGGAGGGGGTAGACGCCTGTGGTGACCTGGCCGAACGAAGCGGCGGTGCAAAGGATCAGGAGCGAGAGGCAGCGTTTCATGGGGTTCTCCTGCTTTACTGCCGAGGGGCGCAGACCGCGATGGCCGTCGCCTGGCCGGCGTTACAGGAAACGGACCAGCCGTTGCCGGAGGGGGCGCTGGCAGCGATACGTCCCGCGCCGGGCAGGTTGGGGACGGTGCAGGTACCGCCGCCGGTGACCAGGAATTGATTGGCGGCGCAGTTGGCCGCGGCGTTGGCGGCGCCGGGAGCGGCGGTGACGGTCTGGAGGACCGGAGCGGTTCCGGCGGGTCCGGCAGGTCCGGTGGGGCCGACCGGTCCAACCGATCCCGTGGGACCAGCCGGGCCCGCGATCCCTTGGGGTCCGGCGGGTCCGGTGGGACCGATCGGGCCCGGGACAGTGCTGTTCGTGCCCGGCAGCCCCGGCGGGCCCTGCGCGCCGGGTGCGCCGGCGCAATCGAGGATGGTGCAGAAACCGTCGCCATCCACGTCTTCGGAGGCGTCGCAGGTCTGATTCTGGTTGCGATCCCAGCAGCGCAATTGGGCGTAGGCGGAGATGCCGCTGCCCACTGCAATCTGGCATCCGGACACGGCCCCCGGGGTGGCGACCGCGTCGGATCCGTTGAGATGCCAGGCCGGGGTCACACCGGGAGCGAACGTCAGGGAGAAGAGCATATGCTGCGCCGAGCCGATAAAGGAAGTAGGCAGGGTGCCGTGAAGGATGGCGGTGGCGTCGACGGAGTTGGCGGGCCCGGGAGGGATGGTAACGCCCGAACCGTTGCCAGTGTACCCGAAATAAGCCGTGTACATGCCGGTCTGCGAGTTTTGGACGACGCAATCGATGACCGGCGTCTGGGCCTGCAGTACCGCGGCGCCGAGAAAGCAGCACACGGCCATGAGCCGCTTCATAGTGTTCCTCCGTAGTACCGATTCTATGGAAGGCGGTGTAGCGGAAGGAGTTAGAAGGGGCTAGAATGGGATAGCTATCCCTGTTCCAGTACGTATGGATATCCGCTCCCCGGCCGCTCCCAACCACCGTATCGACCCCGAGGCGATTCAGCAGATCCTTTCGAGTCCGCAGTTTGTACGGTCGCGGCGGATGTGCCGGTTCCTGACCCTGCTGGCGGAGCGGGCGAACCGGCCGGACGGCGAGTCGCTGAAGGAGACCGAGATCGGTGTGCTGGTTTTCGACCGCGAGGTGGGGTACGACCCCAAGGTCGATTCCATCGTCCGGACGGAAGCGACCCGGTTGCGCCGTAAGCTGGCGGAGTATTATGCCGGGGAGGGCCGGAACAGTCCTTACCGGCTGCAAGTGCCGGCGGGACGCTACGAGCTGGAGATTGTACCGGCGGAAGCGGCGGCTGACGACGCGCAGCGCCCGATTACGGCCGCTGCTCCGGAGGGGGCGGCTCGACCTGTGCGGGCGCGGGACCGGCGGCAGTGGGTTCCGGCGATTGCCGCCGGTGTCCTGATACTGACGGCTGCGTTGTGGCTGGTGTGGGGGCATCGGGCGCGGACCCCGGCGGTCGCACCGCTGACGTATTTTCCGGGAATTGCGTGGCAGCCTGCGTTTTCCCCGGACGGAAATCGGGTCGCCTATACCTGGGACGGCGGAAGCGAGGCGCACATACCGGGGGTGTACGTCCAGGCGCTGAATGCCGAGCAGCCGCTGCGATTGACTCGGTCGGAGGAGTGGGAATACACGCCGGCGTGGAGTCCGGACGGAACGGAGATCGCGTTCCTGCGGCGGGTGAATCGCGAGCGGATCGAACTGCGGCGCGTGCGGCTGGCGGCGCCGGGATCGGACGCGCCGATTGCCGCGATTGCCGCGCGGGCCGAAGTGAATCCGGGCCTGGCGTGGTCGCCGGACGGCGCCTGGCTGGCGACGGCCGAGCCTTCCGGCACGGCGGGTGACCTGCAGCTGGTGCTGATTTCGCCGCGCACGGGAGAGAAGCGAGTGTTCCGCGAATCGGCGACGCGGCTTTCGTATCACCACCCGGCGTTTTCGCCAGACGGCAGGAGGCTGGCGTACGTGCGCAGTTCGGATGCCGCGGTGAGCGAGATTTTCGTCGCCGGATTTCCGGAAGGCCCGGACCGGCAGATCACGTTCGACCGGGCGCGAATCGAAGGCATGGCGTGGGTGAATGACGGCGAACTGGTTTATTCATCGGCGCGCGGCGGCGCATCGCCGACGCTCTGGCGTGTGCGTCCCGGGCAAGGTCCGGTGCGGCTCATGAAGGGGCTGGAAGATGCCGCGCAGCCGGCCGTCTCGCGCGACGGCTCCAACCTGGTTTTCTCGCACCGGGTGGAGAACATCAACGTGTGGCGGCGCGCGCTGGGCGACACCGATTCCGGAAGTCCCGGCGTTCCGTGGTTGGTTTCGCGGGCGCTGACCTCGAGCCCGCAGTTTTCACCGGACGGACGGCGGGTGGCGTTCCGTAGCACGCGCAGCGGCCACAGCGAGATCTGGCTCGCCGATAGCGACGGCCGCGGGGCGCGCCGGCTGACGTGGTTCGACGGCCCGCTAACGGGCGCGCCGCGGTGGTCGCCGGACGGCCGTTGGATCGCTTTCGATTCGCGGGCGAGCGGCAGCGCGGATATCTGGGTGGTGGCGGCGGGCGGCGGGCGGCCGCAGAGGGTGACGTTCGAGGCTTCGAACGAATCGCTGCCGAGCTGGTCGCGCGATGGGCGCTTCATTTATTACAACAGCGACGCCACCGGCCTGCGCAGCATCTGGCGGCGGGCATGGACGCCGGAGGGCGGGCCCGGCGCGGCGCAGCTTGTCCGCGAGCACGCTTGCGCGGGGTGGGAATCGCCGGACGGTAGATATCTCTATTATGTCCACAGCCCGACCGAACCGGGGCTGTTCCGCGTTCCGCTCGCCGGCGGTCCGGAGGAGGCCGTCCTGCCCGAGTTGCACGCGGGACTTTGGGGGAGCTGGGCATTTGGCCCCGGCGGCGTGTATTTCGTGGACTATCTCGCCTGGCCGGATGGGAACTCGGCGTGGGCGCAGTTCCGCGATGAGGCCGGCACGGTGCGGAGGCTGTTCCGCGTGGACCATCCGGTGGCATTCGACGGCAGCGTGGCGGTATCGCCGGATGGACGCTGGATGGTGTATGCGCAGCAGGACCGGTCGGGCAGCGATCTGGTGCTGATGAAAAATTGGAGATAGGCGCGCAGGCGCGGCAGCACTGCCTTAGCCTCGCGGCTCTGTTGCGCTGGTTACGGGTTAGACTGGTGGTGCGCCTATGCAACTCGAAAAAATTCAGCAGGAGATTCGGAATCAGAAGCTGGACGGCTGGCTATTTTTCGATCACCATTTGCGCGATCCGCTCGCCTACCGCGTCCTCGGCTTCACGCCGCCGCGGACGCCCACGCGGCGATGGTATTACCTGATTCCGGCGAGTGGCGAGCCGCGCGGGCTGGTGCATCGCATCGAGAGCGGGATGCTCGATGCGCTGGCCGGCGATAAGACGAAATATTCGAGCTGGAGCGAACAGGTGGCGGGGCTGCGGAAGATCACCGCGGGCTCGCGGCGCGTGGCGATGCAGTATTCGCCGAACTGCGCGATTCCCTATGTCTCGATGGTGGACGCGGGAACGGTGGAGCTGGTGCGGAGCGTGGGGCTGGAGGTGGCGAGCTCGGCGGAGCTGATCCAGGCGTTCGAGGCGAAGTGGTCGCGGGAACAACTGGAATCGCACCTGGAGGCGGGGCGGCGCGTGGATGCAGCGCGGGCGGCGGCGTTCGAGTTCATCCGCGAGCATGTGCAGAACGGGTCGCCGCTCGGGGAATACGACGTCAAGATGTTCGTGAGAGAAAGGTTCGCGGCGTCGGGGCTGGTAACGGACCACGGGCCGATCGTGGGGGCGAACGCGAACGCGTCCAATCCGCATTATGAGCCGATGGAGGGCGCGAGCGCGCCGATCCGCAAGGGCGACCTGGTGCTGCTCGATATGTGGGCGAAGCTGGACCGGCCGGACGCGGTCTATTACGACATCACGTGGACGCACTTCCTGGGCGAAAATCCGCCGGAGAAGATGCGCAGCGTGTTCGAGGTGGTGACGGGCGCGCGGGACGCGGCGGTGCGGCGCGTCGAGACGGCGATGGCGCAGGGCGAGGCGCTGTGCGGGTACCAGGTGGACGATGCCGCGCGCGGGGTGATCGCGAGCCGCGGGTACGGCGAGTACTTCACGCACCGGACGGGGCATTCGATCGGGGTCGAGGTGCACGGCAACGGGGCGAACATGGACAACCTGGAGACGCACGACGAACGGCGGATTTCGCCATGGACGTGCTTTTCGATCGAGCCGGGAATCTATCTGCCGGAATTCGGCGTGCGGTCGGAGGTGAACATGTTCGTCGGCGAGGGCGATGCGCGCGTGACCGGCGCGGTGCAGCGGGAACTGGCGTTGTTTTGACGCCGGAGCGCTGAAACTGCATCCAATAGGGACATGGACCACAGGCTGGTTTGGGCGCTGGTGTTGGCCGGCTATTTCGCGGTGGTGAAGTGGGTGCTTCCGCGGCTGGGCCTGCCGGTGTGAAGGGCGGACGGCTGCGCCGGGGAGCGCGGCAATCAGAAAAAGGGAGAATCCGAAGAGATCCAATGAAAGTGGCTTATCTGTTTATCACCTCCGGCCATAACGTGGAGTACAAGCTGGGGAAGATGATCCTGCCGCAACTGGAGGCGGGGACGCATGGGGCCCAGGTCGTCGGGATGTTCTTTTTCGATGACAACGCCTACGTGCTGCGCAAGGGAGATCCGATCGGCGAGCGCCTGGCGAAGGTGGCGAAGGCGCAGAACATCTGGCTGGGAGTGTGCGACATGTGCGCGCTCGACCGCGGGCTGGCAGAGGGCGAGCCGGTGTGGTGTTATCCGGGCGGCAAGGAAGGGCGGCCCTCGGGAGCGCCGGAGAAGATCCGGCTGAAGGATGCGATCGACGGGCTGCACGTGGGATGCTTTCCGGATGTATATTCGGCGCTGGGGACGAACCCGCCGGATGTGGTGATCAGCTTGTGAAGGACGCGGGCAGGCCCTGCGCAACGGCCTGCCCCCCGGTTCAGGAACGCTCAGCCACACGCGGGCGACCGGGAGGTCCTGCCACCCTTTGCGTCGCGCGGGGCGCGACGATCAGCGGTCCAGTGCTGCGACGCCGGGGAGCTTGATGCCGGCCAGGAATTCGAGAGACGCGCCGCCGCCGGTCGAGACGTGGGTGATTTTGCTGGTGACGCCGGCGGCCTTGATGGCCTTTTCGGAATCGCCGCCGCCAACCACGGAAGTGGCGCCGGACTCGGCGACGGCTTTCGCGAGGGCGACGGTGCCCTTATCGAAGGGCGGCTTCTCGAAGATTCCCATAGGGCCGTTCCAGATGACCGTTTTCGCTCCGGAGATCGCCTGCGAATAGGCGGCGACAGTCTTGGGGCCTATATCGACGCCGATCTTATCCGCGGGGATCGTCTCGACGGCTTCGTTGGGCGCGCCGGGGGCGATTTCGGAGACGACGATGTGGTCGGCGGGGAGCATGAGCTTGCCGCCGAGATCCTGGAGGAGTTTCTTCGCCAGGTCCACCTTATCGTCTTCGACGAGCGATTTGCCGGTGGGATGGCCCTGCGCTTTCAGGAAGGTGTAGGCCATCGCGCCGCCGATCAGGAGTTTGTCGACGACTTTGCCGAGGTTTTCGATGACTTCGATTTTATCCGAGACTTTGGCGCCGCCAAGAATGGCGATGCAGGGCCGCTCGGGGTTGGTGGTGGCCATGCCGAGATACTTCAGCTCCTGCTCCATGAGCAGGCCGGCGGCGGCCTGCGGGACGAAGGCGATCATGCCTTCGGTCGAGGCGTGGGCGCGGTGGGCGGAGCCGAAGGCGTCGTTGACATAGATGTCGCAGAGGGCGGCGAGTTGTTTGGCGAAGGCGGGGTCGTTCTTCTCCTCTTCGGCGTGGAAGCGGAGGTTTTCGAGCAGGAGCACCTCACCGGGCGCGGGCAGCAGGGCCTCGACGGCCGGGCCGACGCAATCCGTCGCCATTTTGACGTTGCGGCCGAGCAGTTCCTGCAGGCGCGCGGCCACGGGCTGGAGGCTCATCTCCGGATTCGGCTTGCCCTTGGGGCGGCCGAGGTGAGAAGCCAGGATGACACCGGCGCCGTGATCGAGCGCGTACTGGATGGTCGGCAGCGAGGCGCGGATGCG
>DATGMB010000111.1:0-33064 GCA_035293845.1 Bryobacteraceae bacterium | reverse complement strand
GGCCCGATAGACATTTTGTGACGCTATGTTAGTATGTACGGCAGCGTAGTATACGGACACACAAATGGCCCGGGTTCTTCACTTGGCCGCAGGGGCGGCCTTCAGCGCGGCGCTTGTTTTCGCGCAAAACCCTCCCGATTCTCAGGGCGTCAAGACCCCCACCTCCCGAAAAACGCCCTCCGTCGGTGTCTTCCTCGACTTCGATACGGCGCCGGGCACGGTGCCTATGGAAATGATGAAGAAGGAGGTCGATAAGATTCTCAAACCTGCGGGCGTCGCGCTCGATTGGCGGCTGGCAAGCGAGAATCGCGGAGACCAGGCCTTTTCCGGACTGGTGGTGCTGAAGTTCAAAGGGAAGTGCAGGATCGAATCCTGGGGAGAAACGGGCTCGGAGCCTCAGCCCGGCGAGGCCATGACCCTGGGGGCCACCAAGGTGGTGAACGGCCGCGTCCTGCCGTTTACCGAGGTCGAGTGCGACCAGGTGAAGCGCGCGCTCGCGTATCTGCCGCCGCAGGCCGGCGCGAAGGAGCGCCAGAAGGCGTTCGGCATCGCGCTGGGCCGCGTCGTCGCTCACGAGCTTTACCACATCCTGGCGCGCACGACTGCGCATGCCGGGCATGGGCTGGCCAGGGCGTCCGAATCGCTGGAAGACCTGGTGTCCCAGAGATCGATGGGATTCCGCGACGAAGAATCGACGGCCATTCGCAAAGGACTGCTCCCGCGATAGGCGATCCAGCACGCGCTTAATTAAAAAAGCGGACCGGGCGTGCCGAACCCCCGCGAGGGTCCGGCACGCCCGGCCGGGTTGGTTGATGTTGCTGGCTCTTAGAAGATGACCTTCAGGGCCAGATTGACTTGACGTCCGGTGCCGCCGTTCACGGTGCTGACGGGCTGTCCGGCGTCCGGCAGCATCAGGTTCTGCACCGGCAGCGCGAACCGCGCCTCATTCAACAGGTTGAACGCCTCGCCGCGCAGTTGCACGGTGGCCCGGTCGGCCACGTGGAAGTTCTTGAACGCCGAGAGGTCGAAGTTGCGGGTATCGGGGAAGGTGATTGCTCCGCGCCCGAACTGTTGAATCGTGTTCCCGATCGCAGCGAAACTGGCCGGGTTGAGGAAGCCCAGCCCGCCGGGCGTAATGGCGTTGCTGCCGCTGAAGGAAGTGACGCCCGGATTGAAGTTCGTGCAGGCGCACACCGTCGGGGCAGCGGCCAGGTTCAGGGGCGAGCCGCCATTCCAGGTGAAGATGCTGTTCAACTGCCAGCCGGCGAGCACCGCCCCCGTGAAGCCGCTCGAATGACGGCCGAAGGGCAGCTCCCAAAGCCAGCTCAGGGTGAAGATGTTGCGCCGGTCGAAGTCGAGCGGCCCGTAGTTGTTGTGAATGTTGAACGGGTCCGTCAGGAAATCGTTGGCGGTGGTGTAGCCGAGAGCATGCGACAGCGTGTAGGAGGCGATGAAGCTCACCCCGGCCGCCAGGCGCTTGCTCAACTGGATCTGCAGCGAGTTGTAGTTGCTGGTCAATCCGCTGCCGTAGACGAGTGAACTGCCGGACTGGATCAGCGGCAGCAGGTTGTTGGCGAGCAGGCCAGTGCCGGGCACCGTCGGATTCAGATAGGTGTAGAACGGCAGGTGGCGGTCGACGTTGCCCACGTATCCTACCGTGGCCACGACGCCCCAGGGTACCTGCCGCTGCACCTGGAGGTTGTAGCTCATGACGTAGGGCTGCTTGGCGCGATTGGGAACGAAGATCGAGGGCACGGTCGCCGGAGTTCCGTTCACCAGCGTGACCGGCGGAATCGCGGCCGGTTGCGTCGCCCCGAACGGAGTAGTGAGCAGGGCCGTGGTGAAGCCGCCGGTGGTTCCGGTTGCTGACCCGAACGTGGTCGGCAGGTAGGGCTGCAGGATAAACGGCTGCTGGAAGTACTGCATCGTGTACCCGCCGCGGATCACGGTGCGGTCGTTCCAGCGGTAGGCAAGACCGATGCGCGGCGCCCAAGCGTTGGTGTTCCAGCCGAATTGGTCGAAGTTGTTGCCGCCGATCCCGGCGAAGCTGAAGGTATTGGTCACCGGGTCGAAGAACATCGCCCCGCCGTGGCTCATCGGCTGTACCGGGCTGTACGCCTCATAGCGGACACCGAGATCGAGGGTAAAGCCACGGAACAGGTTGAGGCGGTCGCCGATCCAGCCCGCGTATTGGCTCTGGCGGATCGTCGGGGTGGTGAGGAAATTGGTGGTACCCGCCTGTTGCGGCGCACCCAGCAGGAAGCCGGCGAGCGAGTTATAAGGCAAGCTGAACGCCGAGAGTCCGACGCCAGGGGTAAGGGTCGCGCCGGGGCCGAACACGTACGTGCCATTCGGTCCGAAGTTCAGGCCGGTATCCGTCTCCTGGAAACCGTCGACGCGATAGCGGCGGATGTCGATGCCGAACCGGATGTCGTGCCGGCCGGTATGCCAGCTCCAGGTCCACACCCAGTTGAAGTTGTTATCTACTGCGCGCTCCGGAGCATAGTACGGAGCGCCGATCGAACCCAGACCCGCGATATCCATGGCGGACATGTTCTGGAAGAGCGGCGTTCCCAGCGCGAAGCCGAGAGCGGTCTGGTCGGTGAACGGAGTGACGCGCTGGTCCCACCGGTTGTAGCCCATCCGAATGTCGAAGATCACGTTCGCGCTCATCGTGTGGGCCCAGTCGAGAATCGCGTTCTGGGCGACGAGCCCTCCGGTTGTTCCGGAGCCGATCACAGGGCCGTAGAGCGAGGTCTCATAGGATCGGTTGTTGGTGTAGCCGTAGCGGAGGAACACGGTGTTCCTGTCGCTGAAGTGCTGGTCGATCCGCGCGTCCGCCGCATTCGCGTGATTGCGGAAGGGAAGGTTGGTGACATAGTTGTTCACGATCGCTCCCGGGATATTGGGCGTCGGGAAGAAGCTCGCAATGGCCCTCGCCGTGGGATTGATCATGAACCCGGGAATGACGTTGCCGGTGAACGGGGTGCGGCCGATGCCGCTGGGAAGTCCGGTCGCCGGATTGAAGAGGGTCAGTCCCGGGATCCCGCTGAAATCGCCGCTCAGCGCGGCCGGCGTCGGCACGGTGCCGATTTGGGTTTGGGAGCCGTTCGCAAACGTGCCCTGGTAGGAACCGTAAATGAACGTCTTATCGGGCACGATAGCCCCGCCGCCGGCGGCGCCGGGCTGGTTATAGACGAACCGCGGCGCGGGTACGCCGGTCGTCGAAAAGAAGTTTCGGGTTCGCAGCACATTGCCGCTCCAGAATTCGAACAAGTCGCCATGGAAGGCGTTGGTGCCGCTCGGCATGATGGATGTGTCGTTGCTCCCACCGATGAAACCGTGGGTCAAGTAAAAGCTGGCGGTCTCGGCATCCAACTGCTTCATGCTGTCGACCGGCTGCACCCGAATGGCGGTGTTGCGGAACGGTTCGAGGTTGTTGAGCCCGTCCATTTGCCACTGGTTATTCCACGCGTCCTGACCGTTGACGGAGAAGAAGCGGTTGCGCTGGGGATCGCGGGTGAAACTCAAACCCGGTTCCGGCCAGGTCACGCCGGTTTGCAGCCCGACGAGCTGCTGGAAGTTCCGGTCGACAATGGGGAGCTCGCGAACCGTGCGGGTGGCCAGGCCGATGGCGACATTGCCGGTAGTCGGCTCGGTCAGCACGGCCGTTCCGCGCAGCTCGACGATTTCCGTCATGCTGCCTGCTTCGAGCGTGATATTGATGGACATCGGCGGTCCGGCGGCCAGCGTCACGTTTTCCTGTGTCGTATGTTTGTAACCCTGGCTTTCGACGTCGATCCGGTAGACGCCGGGCGGCAGATTGTTGATCGCGAAGCCGCCGTCGGGGCCGGTCAGCACTTTTACCTGCGCATTAGTGGAGACATTGGTTACGGTAACCGCGGCGTTCGGAACCCCGGCGCCCTGGGCATTGATAATCTTGCCCGCAAACGTCCCACTCACCGCCTGCGCCAAAAGGAGCGGGGCGGTGGCAAGCAATAGAATACACGTAACGTGTAAGAGAATCTTACGCATTTAACCTCCTAACAAACTAACCCCTAGCTGAGAGGGTAACAGCGTGAAAAATAAGGCGTCAATCGCGCTTAGTGGGACATCGGACACCCGCGAGCCCGAGCGTGAAACTCAGGACGGAGGCCGGGTGAGGTTCACAACGAAAGGGGCGGGTTGTGCACCGCCGGGGCGCCGAGGCGCCGAGGAAATGCAGATCAGAGGCTGTGGCAGGAGAGCTTTGCCGGAGCTTGCCGGTGCTCGTTCTTCTACTTGCTTCTACTTGCTCGCCTGCCGCAGATACGCATCCGCGCCGTTGAACCAGTCTTCGCGGCACGGAGAGAAGACGTCGACGACCACGGTATCCTCGAGCGCCACCACCTTATGCGGCTCGTTCGACGGAATGGCCACGGACTGGCCGCTGCGAAGCTCGATGCGCCGCTCGCCGAACCAGAACTCGAGCGCGCCGCGCTCGACGGTCGCGATCTGCTCATGAACATGGTTGTGCTCAGGCACCACCGCGCCCTGACGCAGTTCGAGGCGGGCGATCGTCAGGGCGGGCGTATGGATCGCGCGGCGGGTGATCTGCGGACTCAGGTCTTCAACGGGCAGGAGGTTCCAGTCGTAGGACGTCATGCAGGTATTCTACCCGGCGAAACCGGCGCGAGGATATTGTTATGATGGCTGCGTGATGAAAGGCGTTGTCCTCGCGGGCGGGACCGGTAGCCGGCTTTTCCCCCTCACCAAAATCACCAACAAGCACCTGCTGCCGATCTACGACCGGCCCATGATCTATTACCCCATCCAGACCCTCGTGGATGCCGGCGTCGAGGACATCATGGTGGTCACCGGCGGGCGCAATTCCGGAGATTTTCTGCGCCTGCTGGCCAATGGCAAGCAGTTCGGGCTCAAGCACATTCACTACACCTACCAGGAGGGCGAGGGCGGCATCGCCGATGCCCTGGCGCTGGCGGAGCACTTCGCCGACGGCAACAAGATCTGCGTGGTCCTCGGAGATAACATTATCGAGGGCAACATCCGGGCCGCCGCGGACCGCTTCCGGGCGCAGGAGCGCGGAGCGCACATTTTGCTCAAGGAAGTTCCCGACGCGGAGCGCTTCGGCGTGGCCGAAGTCGCGGGCGATCGCATCGCCGGCATCGAGGAGAAGCCGCGGCGTCCGAAATCGAATTACGCCGTAACTGGTATTTATATGTACGATGCCACGGTGTTCGATAAGATTAAGACACTAGTGCCTTCGGGCCGCGGCGAACTGGAAATCACCGACGTGAATAACGCGTACATTCGTGAGGGCACGATGAGCTTTTCCTACCTGGAAGGGTGGTGGACGGACGCCGGCACGTTCGATTCGCTGCTGCGCGCGGCGAACCTGGTGGCCGCCTCGGCGCAGCGCAGCCGGCCTCCGGCGGGTCGAGAAGAATCCGGACACCAGGGGGCGGCGCGCGCCTGATGCCAGGGGAGAGCACAGCCAGCGCTGCAGCGCGCCCGATACCGAATGAAGCCGGTCTGGATCTGGCCTTCCCCGCGAACGAAAAGGGGCTCGGTGCCGTCATTCTCTCGCCGGATTCGCCGGATCTGATCGCCGGGGTGCGCATCGAGCCGGTTGCCTTGTTTCCGGACGACCGCGGCTATTTTCTGGAGGTGCAGCGGCTGGGCCGCGGGCTGGCCGCCGACTTCCCGGCCGACAGCACGCAGATCTCGGCGGCGCTGAACTACCCGGGCACCATCAAAGCGTTTCATTATCACGCGCACCAGACGGACTTATGGACGCCCGTCACCGGCACGCTGCAAGTGGCCCTGGCGGACCTGCGTCGCGATTCCCCGACCTTCGGCCTGCGCAACACGATCTACGTGGGCGCGCTGCGCCCCTGGCGCGTGCGGATTCCGCCGGGCGTGGCGCACGGATATAAGGTCGTCGGCTCGGAACAGGCGCTGCTGGTCTATCTGACGGACCGATTCTACAATCCGCGGGACGAAGGCCGCATCCGCTTCGACGACCCGGGGATCAACTACGATTGGGAGACGCAGAAGAAGTAGTTTTTTGACGCAGAGATACCGAGGCGCTGAGAAGCGCATTCGATTTTCTCTATGTCCGTGCGTCTCTGCGTCAGGAGGAGACCTCAATGAGAATACTGGTCACGGGCGGGGCAGGGTTCATCGGATCGGCATTTGTGCGGCTGGTCATTGCGGAAACGGATTTCGAGGTGGTCAACCTCGATAAGCTCACCTACGCGGGCAACCTGGAGAATCTGGCGGCGGTGGACGCCAACCCGCGTTACCGGTTCGTGCACGCGGATATCTGCGACGCAGCGGCGGTCGAGGCCGCGGCGAAGGGCGCGGACGCCATCGTGCACTTCGCGGCGGAATCGCACGTCGATCGCAGCATTCTCTCCCCGGAACCGGTGATCGAGACCAACCTGCGCGGCACGTTCACGCTGCTCGAAGCGGCGCGCCGACTCGGCACGGCGAAATTCGTGCACGTTTCGACCGACGAAGTGTACGGCAGCCTGGAGCCCCCGGCGGAGGCCACCGAAGAGTTTCCGCTGAATCCGAGCAGCCCGTATTCGGCCTCCAAGGCGGGCTCGGACCTGCTGGCCCGGTCCTATTATGTGACTTATAAGCTGCCGGTGTCGATTACCCGCGCATCCAATAACTATGGACCGTATCAGTTTCCGGAAAAGCTGATCCCGCTGATGATCGCGAACGCGCTCGAGGACCGGCCGCTGCCGGTTTACGGCGACGGCATGCAGATCCGCGACTGGCTCTACGTGGACGACCATTGCCGCGGCATTCTCGAAGTCTTGCGGCGCGGGCGCGCCGGCGAGATCTACAACATCGGCGGCAACCGCTCGCTGCCCAATCTGGAGGTGGTGCGCCAGGTGCTCGCGCTCACCGGAAAGCCCGAGAGCCTGATCCAATACGTCACGGACCGGCCCGGGCACGACCGGCGCTATGCGCTTTCGAGCGAAAAGCTGATGAGGGAGACCGGATGGCGGCCGCGCGTGGAGTTCGAGAGCGGCATCGCACAGACGATCGCCTGGTATCGCGAAAACGAGGGGTGGGTGGCGCGCGTGCGCAGCGGCGCGTACCGGGAATATTATGAGAAGAACTACGGCGGGCGGACCGTAGGAAAAGCATAAACGCCCGCGCGGCGCGGACGTCCATAAATTCGATGCGGGTAGCGATCGAGGCGACCACGCTGAGCCTTTCGAGCGGAGGGCTGGCACGCTATACAGCCGAGTTGAGCCTGGCGCTCGCCCGCTCGTTTCCGGATGACGAGTTCGTCCTGCTCTCCGACCAGCCATTCGTCATGCCGGCGGGCGCGCCGCCGAACCTCCTGCGCGGCGGCGGACCGGCCAACGCCATCGAGCGGCGCTGGTGGCTCTGGGGAATCCACAATGCGATGCGGCGAGCGGGCGCGGAGCTCGTACACGGACCGGATTTTGCGGTGCCCTATTTGGGGCGGCGGCCAAGCGTCATGACGCTGCACGACCTGTCTCCCTGGATGGATGAACGCTGGCATCACGCCGCCGGGCGCGTGCGGCTGCGCACGCCGCTGCTGCTCGAGCTCGGGATCGCCACCATGGTGATCACGCCGGCGGAGAGTGTGCGCAAGCAGGCCATCGAACGGTTTCGCCTGAAGCCGGAGCGCGTGGTGGCGATCCCGGAAGCGGCGCCTTCCTGGCTGCGGCCGGCGGAAGCGCCCGCGGAGCCGGACGCGCCGCGGCGGAACCCGTATTTTCTTTACGTGGGCACGCTCGAACCACGCAAGAACCTGGGCACGCTGATCGAGGCGTGGCGCGAGGTGCGGCGGCGGCACGCGGTCGATCTGGTGCTGGCCGGGCGAACGCGCGAGGATTTCGCGCCGCTGGCGGGCGAACCGGGGCTGGAGTTGCCGGGCGAGGTGCCGGATGCCGAACTGGCGGCGCTCTATTCGGGCGCTGTGGCGTTCGTGTACCCTTCGCATTACGAGGGTTTCGGCCTGCCGGTTCTGGAGGCGATGCAGTGCGGGACGTGTGTGATCGCCTCGCCCGCGGTGGCGGAGGCCGGGGGCGATGCCGCAGCCTACGCGCGCGACGCCGGCGAGTTCGCGGCGCTGCTGGAGACGGCCTTGATGCAGCCGGAGTGGCTCGCCGAGCGGCGCTCCCGGTCGCTGGCGCGCGCCTGTGAATTTTCCTGGGAGCGGACGGCCCGCATGACCCACGAGGTCTACCTCGAGGCGCGGAGGCGGTTTGGCCGGTAGCGCCCTGCTGCTCGCGCCGGAGGCGCCGTATCCGCTGGCGGGCGGCGGGGCGCTGCGCACCGCTTCCATCCTCGAATACCTGGCCCGCCGCTACGCCACGGACCTGATCGTCTTCCGTGAGCCTGGCGCCCCGGATCCGGGCCGGCATCTCCCCCCAGGACTGGCGCGGGAGGTGACCGTGATCGAGTTGCCGGCGCACGGCCGCGGGCGGACGGCGCGCGCGTGGCGGAACGCCTGGCGGCTGGCGCGGCGCACACCGCCGCTGGTCGATCGCTTCGCCGGTTTCGGCGACGCGGTGGCGCGCGCGGTGGCGGGCCGGAGCTACGAGATCGGAATCGTCGAACATTTCTGGTGCGCGCCCTATCTGACGCAGCTCGCTCCGGCGTGCCGGCGCACGGTGCTGGACCTGCACAACATCGAATCCGTCCTGCACGGCCGCTGCGCGGACGTGGAATCCGCGGCGGCCGGCTTCGCCCACCGCATGTTCGCAGGCGCGGCGCTGGAGTTGGAGCGCACCTGGCTGCCACGCTTCAGCGAGGTACTGGCCGCATCGGAAGAAGACGCGCGCACGGCGCGGGCCATCGCGCCCAAGGCGCGCGTCACGGTGTACCCGAACGCGATTCCCGCCCGGCCGCTGCCGCCGCGCGCGGACGAGCCCGCCGTGGTGTTCTCGGGCAACATGGAATATCATCCCAACCGGTCCGCCGTGCGCTGGTTCGCGCGGGAAGTGTGGCCGGTGTTGCGGCGCCACCGGCCGGAACTGGTCTGGCGGCTGGTCGGGAAGAACCCGGAGGCGGTTCGCGAGTTTATATCTCCAGAGGCTCGCATCGAGGCGACGGGCCCGGTGGAGGATGCGGTGGCCGAGTTGGCGCGGGCGCGGGTGGCGGTGGCGCCCTTGCTGGCCGGCAGCGGGACGCGGTTGAAGATCCTGGAGGCATGGGCGGCGGGCGTGCCGGTGGTTTCGACAACGCTAGGAGCAGAAGGGCTGGGGGCGCGGCCAGGCGAGCATCTGCTGGTGGCCGATGGCGCCGTCGCCTTCGCCGCGGCGGTCGAGCGGCTGCTCGATTGCAACGATATGCGGCACAGCCTGGCAACAAGCGCCAGGTTATTGCTGGAAAAGGAGTTTACCTGGGATGCGGCGTGGCGAAGATTGCATTTTTAACACAGCCCTGTGGCGGACCGTCCGGTATACTGAGAGTTTCGATGCAATTTGCCGTTGATGCCCATGCCATCGGCCGCCACCTCACCGGCAATGAGGTCTACGTTCGAAGTCTTTTGAACGCATTCGGCGCGCGCGAACGGGATTGCGAGTTCGTGGCGTATGTTTCGGCGGAAGAGGCATGGCGGTACCTGCCTTCCCGGATCCGGACCCGGCGGGTGGCGGCCAACCCATTCCTGCGGCTGGGATTCGATCTCGGGATGAAGGTGCGGCAGGATGCGCCCGACCTGCTGCACGTGCAATATACGGCGCCGCTCGCCTGCCCCGTGCCGGTGGTGGTGAGCGTGCACGATGTGAGCTTTCTCGAACATCCGGAGTATTTCACGCCATCCCGCGCGCGGCAGTTGCAGTGGACGGTGCGGCGGACGGTGAAGCGCGCGGCGCGCATCCTGACCGGCAGCGATTTCTCGCGGGCGGCGATCCTGAAAGTTTACGGCGACCTGGAGGAAGACCAGGTGGTGGTGGTGCCGAACGCGGCCGCGCCGGAGTTCCGCCCCATTCCGCGCGAGACCGCCGCGGCCGTGGTGCGGGAGCGCTTCGGCATCGCCGGCCCGCTGGTGCTTTCGGTGGGGGACCTGCAGCCGCGCAAGAACCAGATCGGGCTGATCGGCGCCTTCTCCCGGCTGGTGAAGCAATATCCGCAGCTTCGCCACACGCTGCTGCTGGCGGGCAAGGAAACCTGGTTCGCGGAACGGGTGCGGCAGGCGGCGCGGAGCTCGGGAGTGGAAGACCGCATCCGATTTAGCGGCTTCGTTTCCGATGATGATCTGCTACAGCTTTATAACGCCTGCGACCTCTTCGTGTTTCCCTCGTTTTACGAGGGCTTCGGGCTGCCGGCGCTGGAGGCGATGGCGTGCGGCCGCGCGGTGGCGTGCTCCAACACGTCGGCGCTGCCGGAGGTGGTCGACGGAGCGGCCATCTTGTTCGATCCCTACTCGATGGACCAAATGGTGCGGGCGTTGCGCGATTTACTGCTCGACGACGAGCTGCGGCGCCGCATGGAGCGGCTGGGTCTGCAGCGGGCGGCGCACTTCAGTTGGCAGAAAACGGCGGAGCGAACGCTGGACGTGTACAGGGACGTCGCGGAGAGCGCGGGGGCGCGGCGGAAACCGGTATCCGCGGGGATCGAACGATGAAGCTCGGGGGCAGGGGTCTGAGGCCGGGGGTCAGGGGAAGGCGCGCGTGCGTCGCGGCGGTTGCCGGCGTCGCGCTTGGGCTCGCGGCCTGGGCCCAGACGGCGGAGAAGCCGGCGCCGGCCGCGGCGGCGGTTCCCAAGCTCAGCGGCTTCCCGTTTCAGGACGAGTCGCTGCATTACAGCATCAAATGGCCGAGCGGCCTGAGCCTGGGAGATGTGACGATGCGCGCCTCGCGCACCACGGCGGGCTGGAGCTTCGAGACGTCGATCGACGCCGGCGTCCCCGGCTTCCGCATCGCCGACCGGTACCGCTCGACGGCCGGCGCCGATCTCTGCTCGGCGGAACTCGAGCGCACCATCGATCACGCTGGCCGCAAGACGCGGGAAAAGACGACGTTCGACCAGCACAACCGCACGGCGCGGCGCGAAACGCTGCTGCCCGCGGACGGCGGCCATTCCGATTTGAGCCTGCCCGAATGCGGGCGGGACGCGCTGGCGTTCCTCTACTTTGCGCGCCAGGAGCTCGGGCAGGGGCGCGTGGCGCCGGCGCAGGAGGTATTCTTCGGCTCCGGGTACTCGGTGCAGCTCCGCTATACCGGCGAAGCGAAGATCGCGCTCGACGAGCGGCAGGCCGTCACGGACCGGATCGAGATCTCCGTGCGGGGCCCGAAATCGGACGTGACCGCGGAGGCATACTTTGCGCGGGATGCGGCGCGGACGCCGCTCGTGGTGAAACTGCCGCTCGAGGTCGGCACGTTCTCGCTGGAGCTGGTCCGCTGAATGCGAGTGGGGCTCTTCACGCCGCTGCCTCCGGCGCGCAGCGGCATCGCGGATTATAGCGAAGCGCTCATCGGTCCGCTGGGGCATCGCGTCGAGCTCGAAGTCGTCTCGCGCGCGGATCAGCCGTACGATCCGGCGCGCTGGGACGCGGCGGTCTACCAGATCGGCAACAACGGCTGGCACGATTTCGTCTATGAGGCGGCGCTGCGGCATCCGGGGGTGGTGGTGATGCACGAAGCCAACCTGCACCACCTGATTACTGACCTGACGATCCGCCGCGGCGATTGGGACGCGTACGTGCGCGAATGCGAGTACCAGGGCGGGGCGGCGGCGCGGGCCTTCGCCGAGCGCGTTCGGAAGCTCGAGGTCGGGCCGGATTACGAAGGGCTGCCGATGACGCGGCGCGTGCTCGAGAAGGCGCGCGGGGTGATCGTCCACAGCCGCTTCCTGGAAGAGGAGATCCGCCGTTCGGGCTACACCGGGCCGCTGGCGGTGATTCCGCATGGAGCATGGATTCCGGAGGCGGACCGCAACGGCTTCCGGGGGCGGCTGGGACTGGACGAGTTTACGCCGCTGGTGGGCATTTTCGGATTTCTCAAGCCATACAAGCGGATCGCGGAATCGCTGCGCGCATTCCGGCGGCTGCTGCGCGTGGTCCCGAATGCGCGCATGATCCTGGTGGGCGAACCGCACCCGGAGCTGCCGCTCGAAGGTCACATTCGCTCGATGGGCCTCTCCGCCGCCGTGCGCGTGCTAGGGTTCACACCCATCGAGGACTTCGTGGGGTACATCGCGGCGTGCGATATCGTGCTCAACCTGCGGTTCCCGACGGTGGGAGAAAGCTCCGGCACGTTGCTGCGCGCGCTCGGCCTGGGCAAGGCCGTGCTGGTCAGCGAAGTGGGTTCGTTTCAGGAGTTCCCGGAGGATGTCTGCCTGCGGGTGCCGCCGGGCGCGGGCGAGGAGGACCTGATCTTCGAGTACTTGAACCTGCTGGCCTCGCGGCCGGACGTGCGGCGGGAGATCGGGCGGCGGGCGCACGAGTACGTCGCGCGGGAATGCAGTTGGGAAAGCGTGGCGGGGCGGTACGCGGAGTTTGTGGAAGCGGTGGTGACGGGGAAGCCCGCACCGGTCCCGCACGGCGCCTCCGATGCGCCACAGAGCCAGGACCGTGAGCAAGCGGCGCCGGCCCCCGATGCCGCCTATCTCGAAGGCTGGGCGACCAGCGAAGACTCGCGCCGCTATCTCGCCACCCATCAGACACGGCTGGTAAAGACGCTGGAGATGACGCCGCCGGGCGGGCCTTGCGACCGCGTGCTCGAGATGGGCGCCTACCTCCAGATCACCCCGGCGCTGCGCACGCGTCTGGGCTACGGCGAAGTGCGCGGCTGCTACTACGGCAAGCTGGGGCGGGTGGATCACAAGTCGGTCACCTCCGTCGAGGGCGAGCGGTTCGAATGCGCCATCGACCATTTCGACGCCGAACGCGACCCGTTCCCGTACCCGGACGGCCATTTCTCGACGGTGCTGTGCTGCGAGCTGATCGAGCACCTGTTCGAGGATCCGATGCACATGATGGGTGAGATCAACCGCGTTCTGAAGCCGGACGGCCATCTGGTGCTGACCACGCCCAATATCGCGGCGATGCGGGGAATTTCCGCGATTTTGCAGGGATACCACCCCGGCTTCTTTCACGCGTATATCAAGCCGGCGGCATCGGGCGAGGTGGACGCGCGGCACAACCGCGAATACACGCCGCGGGAAGTGAAGCTGCTGCTCGAAAATTCCGGCTTCACCGTGGAGCGCCTGGAGACGGGCGAATTCCGCGACGAACCCCACCCGGAATACGGCTGGGTGCGGCATCTGCTGGAGACCTACTGGCTGGGCGAGGAACTGCGCGGCGACGGCATCTATGTGCTCGGCCGAAAGACCGGCGCCGTGCGGCAGCGCTACCCCGACTGGTTGTATTCATGAGCGCGGAGTACCGGAATCCGAAGGTCACGCTCGATACCGCGGGCGGATGGCCGGCGCATGCCCGCATCGAATGCGAAGTCCGCAATGCTTCGGCCGAACCCTGGCGGGGGGCAGCAGGCTTCGCCATCGGCTACCATCTCTTCGATTCCGCGACCGGCACGCTGATCGTCGATGGGGCGCGCGCCCCGTTCGATCTGGACGCGGGCAAGTCCGCGCCGCTGTCCATTGTGGCCGAGATTCCGCTCGAAGACGGGGAGTACCACGTGATCGTCTCTCCCCTGCGCGAGCGCTGGCTGTACGAAAGCGGCTGGCCGTTCCTGCTGATCGAATTTGCGGTGCGGGATGGCGCGCCGCGGCTCCGGCGCATTCGGGTGGCGACCTCCGCCACGCTGCGGCGCGAACGGCTGCTGCGCAGCGCGGGCCGGGCGTTGACGTATCCCGTGCTCGCCATCTGGCGCAACCGCGGATTGATCCGGGTGATGACGCGGCGCGACGTGCTGGGGCGGTACCGCGGCTCGTTCGGCGGCGCCTTCTGGACGGTCTTCAATCCGCTGCTCCTGATGCTCACGTATTTCTTCGTCTTCGCGGTGGTGCTCCAGACGCGATTTCCGGGCGACCCGAGCCGCTCGGGGTTCGTGCTCTATTACCTGGCGGGCATGCTGCCGTGGCTGGCGTTCAGCGAAGCGGTAGGGCGGTCGGCCACCGTGATGCTCGACCACCGCAATTTTGTCAAAAAGCTGGTTTTTGCGGTGGAAACGCTGCCCGTAAACCTGGTAGCGGCCGGCCTGGTGACGGAATTTTTCGCGATTATCCTGTTCTGCTGCGTGCTGCTGGCCGTGCGGCACGCGGTGCCGCTTTCGGTGCTGTGGCTGCCGGTGCTGCTGGTTCCGCAGGTGCTGTTTACGCTGGGGCTGTGCTGGTTCCTGGCGGCGCTGGGGGTGTTCGTCCGCGACCTGGGGCAGATTATGGGCTTTCTGCTGACCATCTGGTTTTTCGCCACGCCGATCTGCTACCCCGAGGCTTCCCTGCCCCCCTCTGCTACGCTGTTGTTATCCAAGAATCCGATGTACGTGCTGGTGAGCGGGTATCGCGCGATTCTGCTCGATCCGCGGCATCCGGCGCCCGCTTTTGGCCCGCTGTGGAAGCTGTGGGTGCTCGCGGTGGTGGTGTTTGTGTTGGGCCACGCCTGGTTTTATAAGCTGCGAAAATCGTTCGCCGATCTCATTTAATGCATCATTTTCTCGCCAAAGTTTCCGCGGTGCTGGTCGCGTATGGGCCGGTAGGCATCTTTTTTCTGGCCATGCTGGATTCGGCCGGGGTGCCGCTGCCGGGCGCGCTCGACCTGCTGTTCCTGGATATCGCGGTGCACAGCACCCAGGAACCGTGGCGGGCCTATGCGAGCGCCTCGATCGCGGTGGTCGGGTCGCTGGCCGGCAATCTGGCGTTGTTTCACGCGGTGCGGCACGGGCATCGCTTGTTCCGGAAGGAGGAACCGCCGCCCGCCCAAAAGCCGCGCTTCCGCGAATGGTTCCACCGCTACGGCCTGGCGACGGTGTTCATCCCGGCGGTGGTTCCGCTGGCGCCGCTGCCGCTGAAGGTATTCGTGGTATCGGCCGCGCTGTTCCGCACGCCGTTGCGCCGGTTCGTGCCGGTGATCGTGGCGGCGCGGGTCATCCGCTATTTCGGGATGGCGTGGCTGGGGCTGCAGTTGGGCGCGGACGCGCGGGGCTTCCTGGCGCGCAACGGCTGGACGATCGCCGGCGCGATGCTGGCGATGCTGGCGGTTGGCTACGCGCTGGCGCGGGTTGGCGCGGGGCGCCGGGCAGCGGCGCCCGCGGGTGTGGAGGCGAACCGGTGAAGCTGCGGGCGCTCGGGACCGTGCTGCTGGCGGCGGCTTCGGCGGCAGCACAGACGGTGACGGGCACGGTTTTCAGCTCCGCCGGAAACGCGCCGCTTTCCGGTGTGGAGGTCGCGTTGTACCGTGACGGCCGCGGCGCGCCGGCGGCCGAGACCGTTACCGATGATCGCGGCGCTTTCCGTTTCGACGGCATCGCAGCCGGCCAGTACAACCTGGGCTTCACGAAAGAGGGCTTCGAAAGCCCGGCGGCCACGGACGCCGCGATGCGCCTGTTTCGCGTCGAGGTGGGCGCTTCGGTGCACATCGAAGCCGTCATGAAGGCGCCGGCCTCGGTTGCGGGACGCGTGCTGGACGCGTCCGGCCGGCCGGTGCCGGGCGCGCGTGTGCGGATCTCGGGTGGTGCGGGCGATTATACGATGGAAACCGACGGGGAAGGCCGCTTTAAGGCCGCATCCTTAAGGCCCGGCTTGTACCGGCTTCGGGCCGAGCCACCCGCCGGCCTGAAGCCGCCGCCGCCCGAAAACGGGCAGCCCATGGCCTGGATGCCTGTGGAGACGCGCGTCGAAGCCGCGGCGGGTGCGGCGATCCGGGAGCTGGAGGTCCGGCTGCAAGCGGCGCCGATCCGGCGGGTGAGCGGAACGGTGCTGGACGCCGCGGGACCGGCGGCGGGGGTTACGGTGACGCTGGAGCCACTGGAATGGTTCCGTCTGGACGGGGCCCGCCGGTTCACGGCGACATCCGGCCCGGACGGCACATTCGAGTTCGCGGCGGTACCCGACGGCGCGTGGTGGCTGGCCGCGGAGTCCGACCGGAACGGGGAAAAGCTGCGGGGATCGATGCCGGCCCAGGTTTCCGGAGGCGATGCCGGAGGCTTGCGGCTGGTGCTGGAGCCGCCGTTCACCGTGCGCGGAACGATCGTCCGGGAAGCAGTACCCGGAGCAACCGCGGCGAACGGGCTTGAAATCGCCGGACTGATGCAGGCGCGAGATCTTCGGGAGCTACGCTTCGGCCGGCCGGGCGAGGATGGCAGCTTCCAATTCGATAACGTGTACCCCGGCGCATATCGCATTCAAGCGCCCGCGGCCAAGCCGCCGTTCTATCTGGCCTCGATCCTGCTGGGCGAGCGCGACGTGCTCGGGACCGATCCGGTCGAGATTCTGAGCGGCGCGCTGCCTTTGACCATCCGATACCGGTCGGACGGCGGCACTGTGCGGGGCACGGTGGAAAATTGCGGCTCCGGCACCGTGCTGCTGGCTCCCGGCGAGCCGAAGCTTCGCGTCCAGGAACTCCTGCGCACGGCATTGTGCGACGCGAGCGGCCGGTTCGAGATGATGGCCGTCCGGCCAGGAGAATATCTGGCGATCATCCTCGACCGCGCGCCGAAGCCGGTGGATTTGGCGCCCGTCAACCTGGATCGGCTGCTTGCGGCAGGGGCAGTCCACGTGACCGTCCGCTCCGCCGAGAGCACGCAGGTTGACCTGCGGCGACCGTAGAGCGCCAGCGCCATGCGAATGGAGGATATCTCCTTTGATTTCAGTGCGCAATAGGGAATCCACGGCAAGGCGCGCGGGTGGCGGTGCGGCCGCCTGAGACCGCGGGCGGCTGCAGCACAGCACGTGCTATCGTGGATACGGTGTCCTCGCCACTCAATATCCATCTGGAGCAGTACGACGGGCCGCTCGACCTGCTGCTGGACCTGATCCGCAAGCAGCAGATCGACATCAAGGACATCCCCATCGCCACCATCACCTCGCAGTATCTGGAGTACCTGGACCGGGCGCGCGAGATGGATATCGACATCGGCGCGGAATTTGTGTACATGGCGGCGACGCTGATCCATATCAAATCCCGCATGCTGCTGCCGCGCGACCCGGAGCTGGAGCCAAAGGGCCAAGACGCGGAAGATCCGCGCCAGGAGCTGGTGGACCGGCTGCTCGAGCACGAGCGCTTCAAAAATGCCGCGGAAATGCTGCAGCAGAAGCGGATGATCGAGGAAAACGTCTGGAGCAACCCGCAGATCAAGGCGTTCGTTTCCGAGGACGACGACCCCGGCCTGGCGATCACGCTGTTCGACCTGGTGAAGGCGTTCGGCGAGATGCTGGAGCGGGCGAAGCTCCGCCCGGTTTACGAGGTGGAAGCGGCGGACGTGACAGTGGCGGACATGATCCGCTACCTGCGGGATCAGGTGGCGGAATCGGCACCGGACCGGCCGGTGTTCATCATGCGGATTTTCGAGCAGCAGCGTTCGCGGCGGGCCATGATCGCGCTGTTTCTGGCCGTGCTCGAAATGGTGCGGATGCAGGCCGTAAAGCTGATACAAAAAGACTTATTCGGCGAAATCGCGCTCGAGCGGCACACCGGCTTCGATGCGGTGTTCGCCTCCGGCCAGCCGAGTGCGGCCATTGATTCCATAGAAAAGGACTATATGTAAGGGCCGGCCGCACCCGGCCCGCTGGAACGAGCGCCTTGCAGAGGGGGCGCGCACAGAAGAAGCATGGAAGATCTCGAAACGCCACAGGAACAACCGGAAGCCCCGCCGGAAGAGCCGGCCGTCGTGATGGAGGAGGCGCAGGCCGACCCGCCAGCCGCGGATCAGGCAGCCGCCTCGGCGGGGGAAGCCGAAGAGCCGGCCGTCGCGATGGAGGAGGCGAAGCCCGATCCGCCGGCCGCGGAGCAAGCTGCCGCCCCGGCAGGCGGAGCCGAACAGCCGGCCGTCGCGGTGGAGGAAATTTTGCCCGAACCGCCGGTGGCCGAGCAGCCGTCGCTTTCGGCCGAAGAAACGCAGCTCAGGGCCGTGCTGGAGGCCATCGTGTACGTGGCCGAGGAGCCGCTGACGCTGGCGCAGCTTGCGGCATCTCTGCAGCAGCCGGCCGAGCGCATCCGCGGACTGCTCGACCAACTGATCGCGGAATTCGACCGGCCGGAGCACGGCGTGACCATCCGGGAGGTGGCGGGCGGCTTCAAAATGGCGACCAAGCCGGAGCACCACGACGCGGTGCGCAGCTTCGTCAAAAGCCTGAAACCGCCGCTGAAGCTTTCGCTGCCGGCGCTCGAGACGCTGGCGGTGATCGCCTATAAGCAGCCGGTGACCGGGCCGGAAATCCAGGAAATCCGCGGCGTTCAGGGCGCGGGCGTGCTGAAGACGCTGCTCGACCGCAAGCTGATCGCGGTGGCGGGGCGGAAGAACGTCATCGGCAAGCCGATGCTGTACAAGACCACGAAAGAGTTCCTGATCCAGTTCGGGCTGAAGGATTTGAGCGAGCTGCCGTCGCTCAAGGAGTTCGAGGAGATCCGCCGGATGGCGCTCTCGGACGAACCGCCGGCCGGGACCGAGGCGGCGGCTGAGCCGCAAGGAGTAGCCGAAGCGGAACCGGTGGATGGGGCCGCAGCCGCAGAACCGCCGGCTGAAGCGGAGCCCGCAGACGAGGGGACAACCGCGCAGCCGGCGGCCACGCAGTCCGCGGACCTGCAACACGACGAGCCGAGCGATGGCTGAGGAGCGCCTGCAAAAAATTCTGTCGCAGGCCGGCATCGCTTCGCGGCGGCAGGCGGAGCAAATCATCCTCGAAGGGCGGGTGACCGTCAACGGCGCGGTGGTGAGCGAGCTGGGCTCGAAGGCCGACCTGGAGCGCGACCACATCAAAGTCGACGGCAAGCTGTTGCACGCACCGCGGCGGCTGGTCTATATCGCGCTGCACAAGCCCAACAACACCGTCACGACGGTCAGCGATCCGCAGGGCCGCACGACGGTGATGGAGCTGCTGCACGGCGTCCGCGAGCGGGTTTACCCGGTGGGCCGCCTGGACTACCACAGCGAGGGCCTGCTGCTGCTGACCAACGACGGCGAGGTGGCTAATGCGGTGATGTCCGCCGCCACGCACCTGCCGAAAACGTATCTCGTCAAGGTCAAGGGCAGCCTGACGGCTGAGGAAGAGGAGCAGTTCCGCCGCGGCCTGCCGCTGAGCGGGCGCCGCACGATGCCGGCGGGGTTGAAGAAAATCCGGGAAGGCGACAATCCATGGTACGAAGTGCGGCTGACGGAGGGCCGGAACCAGCAGATCCGGCTGATGTTCAAACACTTCGGCCACCTGGTCGAAAAGCTGAAGAGGGTCCGCATCGGTCCTCTGGAACTGGGGCCGCTGAAGCCCGGAGAGTTCCGTTATTTGAGCGAGGACGAGGTTCGCAAGCTGAAGCGCGCCATCGAGCGCGGCGGCGGACCTGCCCGCAAACAGGAAGCCGTATGAACCGCATCGCAGAAATCCTCCATAGCTGCCGGACCATCGCGGTGGTCGGCCTTTCGAGCAAGCGCTTTCGCCCGAGTTACGGCGTCGCGGAGTACCTGCAGCGCGCCGGGTACCGGATCATTCCGGTCAATCCGCAGGAGAGCGAGGTCCTGGGCGAGCGTTGCTATCCAGACCTGGATTCGATCCCGGAGCCGGTCGATCTGGTCGATATTTTCCGGCGGCCGGAGTTCGTGCCGGAGATCGTGGAGGGGGCCATCCGCAAAGGCGTGAAAGCGGTATGGATGCAGGAAGGCGTGGTCCACGAGGAGGCCGCGGCGCGCGCCGAAGGGGCGGGCCTGGCGGTGGTGATGGACCGCTGCATTCTGAAGGACCATCAGCGACTGGCGCGGGCGTCGTAGCGCGCGATGGAGTACGACGCCATTCTGATCCCCGGCGGCGGCGTGCGGGCAGGAGGCAATCTGCCGGTATGGGTCACGCGGCGGCTGGACCGCGCGATGGAACGGGCCGGCAGCGCGTGGCTGGTGCCGCTGAGCGCAGGAACGCCGCACCGGCCGCCGCCGCTCGACGATAGCGGCTTCCCGATTCTCGAAGCGCGCGCGGGGGCGGACTACCTGGCGGCGCGGGGCGCGGAGCCGGAACGCATCCTGATCGAAGCCGCATCCTACGACACGATTGGGAACGCGTACTTCTCGAGCGTGGTCCATGCGATTCCGCGCGGGTTCCGGCGGGCATTGGTGGTTACCTCGGAGTTCCACATGCCCCGGACGGAGGCGGTATTCCGCTGGGTGTACGGGCTCGCAGGCCCCGGCGAAGGGTGCGCGCTGGATTTCGACACCGTATCCGATGAAGGGCTTGACCGGGAGATGCTGCGCGAGCGCATTGCCGGGGAGCGGGCCAGGCTGGCAGCAGTCGGAGAGCTGACCGGGCGCATCCGGAGCTTGGCCGATCTGCACCGGTGGCTCTTCACGGAGCACGGAGCATACGCCGCGAGGCGGGCCGAGCGGCGCGAGGCGGCGGACCCGCGGATGTATTGAGGCTTTCCGCGGTGCTACTGTAAAGGCATGAGCACCACGCCGGTGTCGCTCGCAGAATACCTGGATGCGGAGTATTCACCGGACCGGGAATACGTGGATGGGGAGATTCTGGAACGCAACGTGGGCAAACGACCGCACAGCCGGGTACAATCCAACTTCGATCGTTTTCTGCAGAATCGGTACCCCAATATCTACGTCTGGCCGGAGCAGCGTGTCCGGACCAGCCCGACACGGATCCGCATCCCCGACATTTGTGTCACACTGGAAGACCCGGAAAGCGATACGTTCGAGGCAGCGCCTTTGATTTGCGTCGAGATCCTATCGCCTGGTGACGACATGAGCCGCACCATCGAGAAACTCGAAGAGTATGCGGCAATGGGCGTAACGCACACGTGGCTGGTGGACACGCGGCGCCGCAAAGCCTTCAGTTATGTAAACGGATGTCTGCAGGAAATTACCACTGGCGAGCTGCGAGCGGGCGAGATGTTCATTTCGCTCCGTGAGGTTTTCGATCGGCTGTAAGGGGCTCGCGCTACCGCCCGCCGAGCATTTTCAGGTCTTTCAACACGCTGAGCATGCCCGGCACCAGCGTAATGACGAACAGCACCGGCAGAATGAAGACCACGATCGGGAACAGCATCTTGATGCCGGCCTTGCCGACGGCGGCTTCGGCGCGCAGGCGGCGGCGAGTGCGGAGAGCGTCGGCATAGACCTTGAGCGCCTGCGCGAGGCTGGTGCCGAATTTTTCGCTCTGCACGATCATCGCGGCCAGGCTCTTGATGTCCTCGATGCCGGTGCGCCGGACGAACTGGTTGAAGGCGACGGTGCGCTCCTGGCCGGCGCGCACCTGCATGACCACTGTCGCGAATTCGGAGGCGAGTTCGGGGTAGATGTACTGCATCTCCTCGCTGACGCGCATCATGGCTTGGTCGAGCGCGAGGCCGGTGCCGAGCACGATGCCGAGCAGGTCGACGGTATCGGGCAGGGCCTCCTGGAGGCGGCGCCGGTAGCGCTTCACCAGGCGCTGCAGCACCATCTTGGGCAGCAGGAACCCGAGCAGCAGGGCGGCGACCGTGCCGCCGAGCATCGAGCCCAAGTCGTTGCCGCGCTCGAGCCAGAGCATCAAGGAGAGCAGCGCCAGAACGAACAGCAGCGTGCCCGTGAGATACAGCGAGAGCGCGTGGCGGCCGCGCACGCCGGCGCGTTGCAGGAGGCGCTCCGAGCCCCGCATCCAATCATCGCCGCCGGGAAAGAGGGCGATGGCGGACTGGATGCGGTCGAGGCCGGTCGCGGATTTGCGACGCGTGGTGCGCTGTGTAACGACGAGCGCCTGCGATTGCAGCTCCTCCAGGCGGTCGGCGAGCGGGTCCTCGCGGTGCTGGAACAGCTCCATGCCGCTCCAGAGCAGAAGGGAGAGCGTGGCGCCGGCGGCGACGAAGAGGAGGAGGTTGATCAGCATGCGCGGCTCATACCTTGATATTCGCGATTTTCCGGATCACCAGGATGCCGATGATTTCCGAGATGATCGCATAGGTGAAAAACTTGCTGCCGACCGGATCGGTCCAGAGCAGGCGCATATATTCGGGCTTAAGAATCCAGAAGCCGATGCCCACTACCACCGGCAGTCCACAGAGCAGGCCGGCGGAGAAACGCTGCTGCGCGGTGTGGGCCTTCAGCTTGGCGGCCATGTTGAGGCGCTCGCGGACCAGCATCGATAGGTTTTCCAGCACCGCCACCATGTTGGCGCCCGTCTGCCGCTGCAGGATCAGGCTGGTGATGAAGAATTTCAGATCGATGAGCGGGATGCGTTTGCCGAGCGAATGCAGCGCCGGCTCGACCTGCGAACCGAGCGCGAGCTCCTCCATCAGCTTCTTGAATTCCATGCGAACCGGGTCGGTGGTTTCGGTGGCGATGGTCTCGAGGCCGCTGTGGAGGTTGTGGCCGGCGCGCATGGTGCGGGTGAAGAGATCGATTGCGTCCGGGAGCTGCTGCTCGAATTTCGCGAGCCGCGCGGCGCGCTTGCGCACGATATAGACGACCGGCGCGGCGCCGATGGCGAGCGCGAGCAGCAGGCGGAGAAACAGGAGATTGGCGCCGCCCAGCACTCCGAAAGCCAGGAAACAGGTTCCAGCCAGCAGTACGCTGAAGCCGAAGACGTCAGCAGCACGGTATTTGAGGTTGGCCTGATCGGTGAGCTCCTGAAGACGCCGCAGAATGCCGACCCACTGCACCAGGTCGCCCAGAAAGGCGAAGGTACCGCGCTGCTCGCGCCGCACGAGGCCGGAGGCCGCCGAAGCCCGCCCGCGGGCGTGCGCGCGCAACTCGCGGAGCCGCGTCCCTAGCACCTGCTCCGCCTGCTGCTGCGGGACGCTCCAGACGTAGTACCCGGCAGCGAACATGGCGACAGAGAAGATGAGGAAGGCGGCAATCAGGAACATGGGGCGCTCCCTTCGGTCGCGGGGACTGGGGATTGGGGGTTGGGGATTGGGGAATCGCCGCAATGTTCGCTAGCGGCCGCTCGCGAATCCCCAACGCCTAATCCCCAATCCCTCCTCATTTCTCTTTCACCTCATGCACCTCTTCGAAGATCGAATTCGAGAGGTGAATTCCGTAGGCCTTGAGGCGGTCCAGGCACACCGGGCGCGCGCCGGTGGCGCGGAAGCGGCCGAGAACCTTGCCGCGCGGGCTGAGGCCGGTGCGCTCGAATTCGAAGATGTCCTGCATCTCCACCTGATCGTTTTCGACGCCGATAACCTCCGCGACGCCGGTCACCTTGCGGCTGCCATCGCTCAGGCGCGCGCAGTGCACCACCACGTTGATGGCGCTCGCGAGCTGCTGGCGGATCACCCTGTCCGGGACATGCTGGCTCGCCATCATGACCATGGTTTCAAGGCGCGAAAAAGCATCGCGCGGAGAGTTGGCGTGGACGGTGGTCATAGAGCCATCGTGGCCGGTGTTCATGGCCTGCAGCATGTCGAGCGCCTCGGCGCCGCGCGATTCCCCGACGATGATGCGGTCCGGGCGCATGCGGAGCGTATTGATCACGAGATCCCGCTGCGAGATGGCGCCGGCGCCCTCGATGTTGGCGGGGCGCGTTTCGAGGCGCACCACGTGGTTCTGTTGCAATTGCAGCTCCGCGGTGTCCTCGATGGTGACGATGCGCTCCTCTTCCGGAATGAACCGCGAAAGCGTATTCAACATGGTGGTCTTGCCGGAACCGGAGCCGCCCGAGATCACGATATTCAGCCGGGCCTCGACGCAGCCGCAGAGGAAGTCCAGCATGCCGCTGGTGAAGGTTTCGTTTTTCAGCAGTTCCTCGGTCGAGAGCACCTTCTTGCCGTAGCGGCGGATGGACATCACGGGGCCGATCAGGGAGAGCGGGGGAATCACGGCGCAGACGCGGGAGCCATCGAGCAGGCGGGCGTCGACGATGGGCGACGAATCGTCGATGCGGCGGCCAACGGCGGAGACGATGCGCTCGATGATCATGCGCACGTGAGACTGGTCCTTGAAGCGGACGTTGGTTTCGACCAGGCGGCCGCCGCGCTCGATGTAGACGTTATCGAAGCCGTTGACCAGAATATCGCTGATGCTGGGATCCTTCAGCAGCGGCTCGAGCGGGCCGAGGCCGAAGACCTCATCGAGAATCTCCTCAGTGACGCGCTCTCGCTCGGCGACGGTCATGGGAACCGCTTCGTCGACGATCAGCTTTTCGACAACCGCGCCGATCTGCCCGCGGACGCTCTCCTTGTTGAGGTCCTTGAGTTGCTCCGCGGTGAGGGAATTGAGCAGCTTGGCATGGACCTGGCTCTTGATCTCGAACCAGCGATCGGCTCCGGAGCCGGGGCGTATCAAAGGGCGGCTAGACATATTCACCGCCGAGGCGCCGGGACGCCGAGGACTCAATCAAGGCGGCGGTCTGATTTTTCTCTGCGCCTCTGCGTCTCTGCGTCAAGGACATGGCCTCTCTCATGCCGCCGCCGCTCCTTTCTTGCGGCCGGTGGCCTTATCCACGAAGGCGCGGAAGATGCGGTCGAGGTCGCCGGCCTGCTCGCGGTTGGCAACAAAGGGGCGGGCCTTGTTGATCGAGGCCAGGACCGCCGGGGACGGCGGAATGCCGTAGAAGACGGGCTGGTTCAGGGTCTGCTGGATCTGCTCCAGGCTGGCCATGTTGGCGGTGAGCTTCTTGGTGTAGCGGTTCACCACAACCTTGATCTGGTCCTGGTTGAAGCCGGTGCGCATCAGGTACGTGATGTAGCGCTGCGCGTTGCGAATGGCCGGAAACTCCTGGTCCACCACGAGGAATACCGCGGCCGAGACCTGCGCCGCGGCCATCACGGTTTCGTTCGAGATGGCGCGGCCGCCATCCACCACGATGGCGTCGTACTTTTCGACCAGGAAGGTTGCGAACTCGCGGAACATGTGGTCGCTGAAGACGGCCTGCTGGTCGAGCGCATCGGGCGGGCCGACCAGGTAAAAGCCCAGGGGATCGCGCGTGACGAAGCCTTCGAACAGCGCCTGGTCGAGGCGATCGAGATTCTCGGCGACTTCGAGCAGCGTGTACTGCGGCGTGGCGCCGATCTGCATGGCAACGTCGTTGGCGATCCAGTCGAGATCGATGATGACGGTCGACTGCTTGCGCTGCGCCAGCACGGCGGCGAAGTTAACCGCGAGCGTCGTCGTGCCGACGCCGCCCTTGGAGCCGATGAAGGTGTACACCTTGCCGAGCTTGCTTTCGACCGCGGCGTGGTGCTTGGGAGCGCGCTCCAGCCGTTCCATAGCGGCACGGAACTCGAGGCGCTTGATGGGCTGGAGCAGGAACTCGCTGGCGCCCGCGCGCATGCAGGCGATCACGGTTTCGCCATCGGCGTGGAAGTTGGAGACGATGACAAACAGGTCCGGCGCGGCCTGTTTGACGCGCTCGACAGCCTTGATGGCGCCTTCCGGGTCATTCGAGATATCGACAATGAGCCCGGCGCCGGGGTTGCGCTCGAGGTCCTGGAGGACGCGGATGTAGAGGTTGGCGGCGACTTCCTGGTATTCCGCAACGATTTTGGCGTTGGGACTATTGAGCAGGTTGTCCCGCACCATCTCGCGAAAATGTTCGTCGCTCGAAGCGACCATGAGAGCGGTATTAGACATGGGCGGCCTTCTCTTCACCACAGAGACACAGAGAACGCTGAGATATCACAGAGAAATTCCCGGCTGCATTTCTCTGCGTCATCTCCGCGATCTCTGCGCCTCTGCGGTTAATGGTAAGCTTCATTGCGCGCACCCCAGCGTCGGGTCGAGCCCCGCGCTTTCCATCGGCAGGTTGGTAGTGAAGGACGGCATGGTGATCGAGGGTAATTTCAAGTATCCCGCAAGACGGCCGAACTGGTAGTTAGCCACGCTGACGCTGACGTTGTCAGGGACGCAATCCGCGCAGCCGCCCTGGCTGAAGGGCTGGCCGGTGGGATCGAGAAACTGCACCTGGATCTGCGCGGCGCCGCCGGCCTGAAATTGCGCCTGGTCGATCATGGGCGGAACGTTGCTTTGCATGTAGGAGATGACGTTGCTGCCGTCCTGGGCCTGGCAGTAATGCGTGACGGCATAGCGCGCGCCATCGCGGGTGAACTCGACGATGCTGTGCCAGATCCACAGCGCCTCCGCGGCGAAGATCGTCATGAAGGTCAGGGGCAGAATCACGCCGGCGTAGAGCACCGCGAATTCGGTCGCAGCCTGGCCCTGTTTGAACGTGCCGCGCTTCATGATACGCCCTCGAACGGCACCGTGACCGTGGGGTTGAACGTGATCGGAATGGGGTTCAGGAACGGCAACCGTACCTCGATCGGGTAGCCGCTGGGAATCGAGACCTGCAGGAAATCGGGGCGCGCGGCGACGGTCAATCCACCGCAATTGCTCGTGTCGCACGGGACCATCGCGCCGCCGGGGTTGTTGGGATCGGTGCACTCGGTCGTCACCTGGAGCGCGGTGAGGTTGGCGATGATCGGTTGGCCGGAGGCGGGGTCGTTGAGCGCGAAATTCATCGCGGCCTGCGCCGTGGGGTCTTCGGCTGGGTCGCAGAAATTGATGCCTTGTTGCACGGCCAGGTCGCGCGCTGCGGCGTACAGGATTTTCTTGATCGTATAGTAGGTGTACGTCACCTTGCCGAGTTGCACGATGCCGACGATCAGGAGCAGCAGCACCGGGATGAACAGCGCCGTTTCGAGAACCGCATTGCCGCGCGCGCGCCGCCTCATTGATGCAATACTACCTTTCCCGGCCCGGTGAGGGACGAGCTTTGGCAGGCGCCGGCGAAGCGCGAATCGAACCATCCCTGCGGCACAGGCGCCACACTGCCGGCGTAGATGGCGACGAAGCGGCCGTTGGGATCGGTCGGACTGAAGGTGCTGCCGCCGGCGGGCGGATTGACGAGAAACTGGCGGAATCCAAGCACGGTCATGCCCGCCGAGCAGGAAGTGTCGGCAGGCATGGCGCTGACCACGGCCACGGTGATCAGGCGGCGGCCGTTGCCGGTATAGGCGGAATAATCGGTGTAGTAGGCGGGATCGGTATCGGGATTGAGAGGGGCGGAGAGGGCCGCTAAATCGGTGACATCGCTGGTGCAGGCGCCGGGGTAAGCGGTGTCGAGCCGCGACTCGATGCCGCACAGCGCGGCCGTGACATCGACGGGCGGCGCGGTCGCGGTGCAGGAGTTGGGAGTCGCGTTGCCGCTCGCGGGAATCTGTTCGATGTCCCCGATATTCACGCAGGCGAAGGGCGTCGAGCCGTTCGCAATACAGGCGTTCGTGTTGGCCGTGGTCGAGCCCTGGATGCCCTGCGCCCCCTGACGGAACATCTGGTCGAATTCGTCGGCGTTGGGATCGACGCGGTTCAGGATCACGTAAGGCACGGGAGTTCCCGCGATGGCCGCAGGCGGTGTGCCGGTGCAGGAATAGTAGAAGGTGTAGAGCGTATCCGGGAGGAATCCCCAATCGACCGGATCGGCGCCGCTCGAATCCGGCGCGAGCACGGCGAACGGCACGATGCCGCAGCCGGTGCACAGAGGCGCGCTCATCCCGGCCACGGCAAAGGACGCGACCGTGGTGGTCTGCGATTGGCCGCCGGGAAGCAGGCTCCAGAACAGCAGCGGCGCGGGCACGGAGATCGCGGCCTGCACGAATACCGGCGGCGCGGAGGCACAATCGGTGGTGGCGCCCTGGTTATTCGCGGAGGCATCCGCGAGAGTCGAGAAGCAGTTGACGGTGGCGGCGGAGGGATCGATGGGCGTGCCACCGAAATTGTAGAAGTTGCCGTTGGTGGGGTTGATGGCCTGCTGCGCGGCGTTGTTGATGTTCGTATCGGCGCCGGCGGCCGTGCCGGCAAGCTGCGAAGCGGCCGCCAAGGCCATGGCGTTGGCCGCCTGGTTGAGCTCGCCCCGGATCAGGTACAGGCGGCCGAGATCGATGGCGAAGCCCATGAGTCCGAAGATGACGGGGACGAGGATCACCAGAAGTTGCAGCGACATCGCACCCGCCGCGCGGCGGCCCGGCTGGCGGTTACTTTGGAATCTGCTGCCCACGGGGTCCTACAAACTCCGGCTGATCGCCGCCGCCGGCCGGTGCCTTGCCCTTCTTCTTCGTGCTGTATTCCTGCATGGTAGAGGGCAGATATGCCGCCGGCATGTCGGGCAGCTTGGCTTTTTCCTGCGGGCTGAGCGGCTTGACCACATGCGGCGTCACCACGACCAGCAGCTCATCCGCCGTCTTCTGCGTGCTCCGGCTCTGGAACAGCTTGCCCAGGATCGGAATGTTGGCCAGCCCCGGTATCTTCTCGATGGTCTCGATCACTCGGTTGTCGATCAGCCCGGCGATGGCGAAGCTCTCGCCATCGCGCAGCACGACTTCGGTTTCCGCGCGGCGCTCGGTAAGGGCCGGGATGGTGAAGCCCTGGAGCGTCACGGCATTGGTGTAGTCGAGCGAGCTCACCTCCGGTGCGACCTGCAGGTCGATGGCGCCCTGCGGCGTGATGGTCGGCTGGAAATCGAGCTTCACGCCAAAGGGCTTGAACTGCACCGTGACCACAGGCGCCGTCGCCCCTCCGGTCGGCGTGGTGGTGATGGTCGGAAAGGGGAATGAACCGCCCGCCAGGAAGCTGGCTTCCTTGCCTTCGAGCACGAGCAGGTTCGGCTCCGCCAGCATCTGGAGCAGGTTTTTCTGCTGCAGCGCTTCGATGGTGGCGCCGATGTTCAGGTCCGGCCGGAAGGCAAACAGATTGAGCAGGTCCGAAAAGCTGACCGTGTTGTTGTTGACCTGCCCGCCGGTGGATTGCAGTTGGCCGAAGCGCGGCGGGGTGAACTGTTCCGTGCTGGTGGCGCCGACGAACTTGGGGTTGAGGCTGAAAAGATTGAAGCCGATCTGCGTGAGCGCCACGCGGTCCACGGCGGCGAATTTCACTTGCAGCAGGATTTGCCGCGGCTCGGGCGGTGGCGGCGGCTGCAGCAGGTTGACGACGGTATGGGCGCGTGTCTGCGCCAGCCCCGCGAGCCGCTTGGCCTCCTCCGCCGACTTCACCTGGCCCGCAAGAACGATGGTTTCACCCGTGCCCGTCACGCTGACCGGATCGCCCGCGGCGTTCTCCAGGATCTGCTGGCGGAAGTTCTCCCAGTCCGCCATGTCCTTCGAGACGTCGACGTCGTACCGGAGCGGCTCGCCGCGCGAATCCCACACGACGACCGTCGTGCGGCCGGGACCTTTCGCGGTGACCATCACTTCGCGCGGCGAAACCACGATGGCATCGGCGATCTTGGGTTCCGCGACGACGACGCGCGTGATATCGCCAGGGAAGCGCAGCAGTTCGCCGCGCCCTTCAATGAGCGCGATATTCCGTACCGCGGGCGGGCTCTGCGCGACGGTGACGGATTGGTCCGTGGACGCGGCTGGCACCGCGGGAGCGGAAGCAGACACGGACGGGGCTGGCGCAAGGTTCTGTGCCCCCGCGCGCCATGCCGCTGCCGCCCCACAGGCGGCAAGCACGGCCGCGCGCACTCTGTAATCCGCAAGTCTCATTTGAAGATTTCCTGAACGTGCTTGTCGCCGTGGTAGACATCGACGATGGCGCGGGGCTTTTCGGGTTCCTTCTTAGGTTCTTCTTTCCTGCCCGTCAGATCCTGCCAGACCTTCGGATCTTCGAGGTCGCCCTTACCGCCAACGCGGCCCTTCCGCGCCAATGCGATGCGGGCGTTGATCTGCGGATCGAGCACCTGGGTCGTCACGGGACCCGTGTCGGAGTCGGCGGAGTTATCGAGCGGATTGCGCAGCGAAAGGCTGATCTTGCCCTCATTCTTGGCGAGTTCCAATTTCTGCGCGTCGGCGGGCCGGAGCAGCAGGGTCACAACCGGCGAGCGCGGCGCGCTGCGCGCATCGGCAGCGGCCTGTGCGGAGGTGGCCTGGTGGCCCGTGGCAAGCACCCGTACGTTTTGCAGGATGGTGGAAGTGATGGCTTCCGCCATGGTGCCCGGCCGCGTGAACAGCACATCCACGCGCGAGTTCGGCTGGATCAGCCCGGCTACGCCCGAAGCGTCCGTGATGGGCACGGCGACGGCGCGGTAGCCGGGTTCGATGACCGCGGCCATCCCTTCCACGCTGTTCGCCGCCGAGAGTTTCGAGAGCAGCACCGGCTCATTGGCGCTCACCGGCACGAGCAGCACGCGATTGACCGCCTGCCGCGGATCGAGGACCACGGACTTCGGCACGGAGCGTTCGGGAAGGGCGATCAGCTTGACATCGCTCTGGCGCAGCAGCGTGCCTAGCGGCATATCGCGCGTGGCCACTACCACGCGCACCTGCTTTTCCTGCCGCGGGGCCACGGTCTGGGCGTGCAGAAGCCACACCAGCAGCGCCGCGGAGACCCATGCGCCGGCGAAGATCAGGACCTTTTTCTGCCGATCCATTCCGTCCTCGATTAGATGGCGGCAACGCCCGGCCCGGAAACAAGCCGCCCGGGCAGACACTTCCGCTGTTCTCGCAAATTGGCGATGTTCTGTTGTAACACGAACCCGATTCTTATGTTCCGCCCGGATCGAGAATGGTTACCGTTCCGTCATGGTACACGGGGCGCCAGCCGGCCTGTTCCAGCGCGGCCAGGAGCGGCGCATCATTGGGCAGAAGGGCCCGGGAAAAATGGAATTCGTTCCAGTACTTCTGCCACCCCGGCCGGACCTGTACCAGCCGGCCGTACTGCTTCAGGAATTCGGCGCCGTAGAAATCGCTGCGGCCATCGAAAAAAACCTTGCGCGCGCCGCCGGAACGGTAGATCAGATAGCCGCCGAACTTGTCCGGCGCGAAGAGCCGCCCACCGGGTGCGAGATGGTCATAGGCGGCCACGGGAAACTGGTCGGGCGGAAACCCCGCCGGGGTATACCGCAGGAGGACGAAGGCTGCCAGGGCCATGACTGGCGCGAGCGCCAGTCCGTTCAGCCGGGCGTCGATGGCGCGCAGCCGCTCCGCGTAGGCGACGAAGGGCTTCCAGGGCAAAAAGCGCGCGACCGCCGCATTCGCAATGGGCAGTGCGACGAGCGCCGCAAGCGGCAGCGCACGTGCCGAGCGCAGCGCGAGGACCGAAAAGAACATCGCCAGCAGGAAATGGTGGGTGCGGCCGAGGACGAGCGCGAGGGTGCCACCGGCGATCGCGACGATCAACGCAGCGGCGATCTGGCCGGCGCCGGCAGCATGGAAATCGAAACTCTGGAATTCGCCGATGCGGGAGAGGAGATCGGAATCCGTCAGGTAACGGTAGACGTGCCCGTAAAGCCGCCAGCCGTAAGGATTCAACAGCGGGGCGACCAGCGCTGCGAGAACCGGCACGGCGGAGCGGCTGGGTCCATCCGGCCTGCGCCGCGGCCGCAAACTGTACGCCGCGGCCACCACCGCCGCCAGAAAAAAGCTCGCATGCAGGTTGGCCCAAAGGGCGGCAATCGCCGCGACTCCCCACGCGCCGCCGCCGCGCTCGCACCACCAGACGATCGCGAGGAGCAGCAGCCACCCGATCACGTGCGGCCGCGCCAGCCAGTGAATGCTACACGTCGTGAGCAGCAGCGGAGCCATAGCGCAGGCAATCAGGAAATTACCGCCCGTCGCCCAGTGCAGGCGGAACCACATCCACACGCCGGCCGCGATGACGAGAGCGTAGAACAGTGCGACGCCGCGCAGTCCCGCCGCGCGATGGACTGCCCCGGCCGCCACGTCCGCCGCCCATTCCCAGGCGAACCACGGCTGGCCGGCTTTGGTGAAGGAATAGGGATCGGTGCGCGGCAGGCGCCCCGTGGCGAGGATGGACTCACCCGTGCGGATGTGCCAACCGGCATCCGAGTCGCGGAACAGCGTTTGATATCCCTGAAATAGGAATAGACAATAAAACAGCGTTACCGCCGCCGCGACCAGCGCGATATCGGGAAAAAGCCAGCCGATGGTTGCCCGCACAAACGGCCTAGGCCGCCGGCGTGCCGATGCTGGCCAGGTCCCCCGTGATGCTCTGGTACAGGCTGACGATCCCCGCCGACAACTGATTCACCGTGGTAATGAGTGCCAGCCCGACGGCCGCCACGATCAGAGCGTACTCGACCAGATCCTGCCCCTGCTCATCCCGAATAAACCGGACTACTGCTTGCTTCATCGTTCCTCTCCCGTTAATCCCACCGGCGCCGCCGCGGGCGCGGTCTTCGTGTTATCGATCGGCCCCACGAACAGCCGCTTGATCCCCAGCTTCCAGCGCTGCCACCGCGAATCCGAGGCATTGGCCGGCAGCGCCGCCGCGGTTCCATCCAGCCGGGATACCAGCTCCAGGTTTTTCAGCGCCGCGGTGTGGGCCTTATTATAGCCGAGCGCGATGTTCAATTCCTTGCGCGCCTCGGCGTAGTTCCCTTTTTCGATCCAGAACGCCGCCAGATTGTTGTGCGCGGTCGCCGGATCGCTCGCGGCCTGCCAGCTTTGGAGGGCCTGCACCGCATCCACATTGGCGAGCGCCAGCCCCAGATTGTTACGCGCGACCTGGGAGTTCGGATTCAAACGCAAGGCCTCGCGAAATTCCGCGGCGGCAGCTTCGAACTTTTTCTGTTCGAGCAGATTATAGCCGAGGTTGTTGTGGAGGGAATCGCGTTCGGGGGCGAGCTCGATGGCCTTACGGTGCGCCGGCTCACCGGCTTGCCAATCGCCGGTTTCGTCCCGGAGGATGCCGGCCCAGGAATAGAACTCCGGCGCGGTTTGCGGGTGCGCGCCAAGGAACGCGTCCAGGCTGGCGATGGCCTCGGCCCGCCGGTCCATGTCGCGCAGCGCCCGCACCAGCGCCAGCTCGACTTCGCCGGAAGCGGGGAAGCGCGCCGCGGCCAGCCGGCAGATCTCCAGGGAGATCTCCGGATAGCCGCGCTGGCGGTAGGCGCTAGCCAGTTCCAGTCGAGCCGCGGCGTCATCCGGCTCGGCCGCGGTGCGGTCGCGCAGAACCTTCAGTTCGTAATCGCCATTACCGGCATCGGAGGCATTGCGGATCTGCCGCTCCCACGCGGTGGTGGTCGGCGC
>DATGMB010000110.1:0-4013 GCA_035293845.1 Bryobacteraceae bacterium | reverse complement strand
CCGCGGCCTTCGCCCAGGCGCCCGCACCGGTCAGCGGCAGGCGGGTCCATCGGCTGCTGATTCATAACGCCACGGTGGTCGACGGCAACGGCACGCCCGCCAGCGGCCCCAAGGACATCCTCATCGAGGACAACCGCATCGCCGCGGTCATTCCGCTCGATGCGGTATCGCTCAGCCGCTCCGCGCCGCCGGGAATGCGCGGGCAGGCCAGCGCCGCGCAGCCTGACGCGGTCATCGACGCGACCGGCAAGTACGTCCTCCCCGGCCTCATCAACGCGCACGCGCATTTGCAGGAGGAGCGCGGCGGGAAGCCGCAGCCGATCGAGTACGAGCTCGATATCTGGCTGGCCTGCGGCATTACCACCGTGCGGGATGTCGGCAGCGATACGAAGCGCGCCCTCGAGCTGCGGCGTCTCTCCGCCGAAGGCCAGATCGCCGCACCCCGCATCTTCGTCTACCCGATGTTCGGGCGCCCCAAGGACGCCGCCACCGCCCGCGCGCACGTCCACGAGCTGAAAGATATGGGCGCGGACGGCATCAAAATTCTCGGCATCGACCGCGACACCATGGAGGCGATGGAGGACGAAGCACACAAACTCGGGCTGCGCATCGCGCACCACGCCGGCGTCGAGGAGACCAACGCCTGGGACGACATCAAGTTCGGAACCACCTCCATCGAACACTGGTATGGAATTCCCGATGCCGCGCTCGCGGACGGTGTGCAACACTTCCCTTCCTCGTACAATTACAACAACGAGACGGACCGTTTCCGCTGGGCGGGCCACCTGTTCCGCGAGGCCGATCCCGCGCGCCTGACCCAGGTGCTCGAAGCCATGGTCAAGGCCAATGTCGCCTGGGACCCGACGCTCGATATCTATGAAGCCTCCCGCGACCTGCAGCGCGCGCAGACGCAGCCCTGGTTCGCCGAATATCTGCACCCGGCGTTGGCGGAATATTTCCAGCCGAACCCGCCAATCACGGCTCTTACTTCCTCGGATGGACCTCCACCGACGAGACTTACTGGAAGGAAAACTACCGCCTGTGGGAAGCTGCGGTCCGGCAGTTCGGCCGGCTCGGTGGTCTGATCGGCATGGGGGACGACGCCGGTTTCATCTACCAGATGTACGGCTTCGGCCTGATCCGCGGAATGGAACTGCACCAGGAGGCCGGCTTCGATCCCATTCAAGTCATCCAGCAGGCCACCGGTAATAATGCGAAGATCCTGGGTCAGGAGACGAAGCTCGGCCGCGTGCGGGCCGGCTGGACGGCCGACCTGATTGTCGTCAACGGCAACCCGCTCGAGAATCTCAAGGTTCTTTACCCGACCGGCGTCGACGAGGTCCGCAACGGCCGTGCCGTGCATACCGGCGGAGTGGAATGGACGATCAAGGACGGCATCCCCTACCATGCGCCCGAGTTGCTGGCGCGCGTCAAGGAAATCGTCGCGCAGGCACGGAACCGGACCCCTTCGACCCGCAGGCCATAGCGGCGCCGCGGCCTGGGGGCCGAAAACTCACCTCACCACTACCGGCCATTTCCGCTCATTGGAATCGCCGCCTATTTACAAACGATGGTCCTACTCCCGATAACCGTTCGTGTAACCAGCCGATGTTAGACTGGCAGTAGAGAGATAAGTGTGCTCCGGTCTTAGGAGTTTTTATGCCGGATTCTTTGTTTACTTCACTACTCAACACGATCGACCGGCACAACGTCGGTCCGATCGCCAGTGCCGTTGGGCAGCCCGAACACTCGGTGATGCGCTGCCTGCAAACCTCTGTCACATCGATATTCGCCGCTTTGGCCAACAAGGCCGGCGATGCCGGGGCGCTTCGCAGAATTCTCGATCTTGCTCCGAGCGGAGGCGATCTGAGCTGGAATCAGATGGCCAGCGAAGCATCCAATCCTAATTCGCCCGTAATTGCGCAAGGAAAGCGGGCGTCCTCCACGATATTCGGTACCGCGGAAAGCGCCATAGCCAATTGGTGCAGCCGGGAGTACGGACTTCATTCGGGAGTTACCTCATCCCTGATGGGCATGGCGGCGCCCGCCGTGCTAGGGTTCCTGCACAGGCGGATGCGCACCGACGGCATGGATGCCGCGGGCCTGGGGAACGCACTGCGCCAGGAAGGCCCCGCCATCCGGGCAGCCCTACCGGCTGAGCTGCATAATGTGATCGCGCCAGTCACGACTACGGCGCCCAGGGCAGCGGCCGGACCCGTGGTTGCGGAAACTGTTCATCATCGCAGAAGGGGTATGCCAGGGTGGATCCCGGGCGCCATTGCGGCCGCATTGGCTCTGTTCGGCCTTCTCTGGATCGTTGGCCATCGCCATCCGGTGGCCCCGCAGGTAACCCACAATGTGAATCCGATGGCCGGGACGGCTAACCGCGAGGCGCCGGCAAACCCGGGGACGGTTCACAATGCGCCCCCCGCCGCTGGAGAGGCGAACAGGGAGGTGGCCTTACCGCAAACCAATCTCCAGTTTCAGAATGGAACGGCGAATCTCCTTCCCAGCTCGGAGGAGTCGATTCACAACCTGGCCTCCTATCTCGACCAGCACCCGGACGTGCATGTCGCGATCAACGGATATACGGATAATGTCGGGAACGGCGAGGCGAATCAACGCCTCTCGGAGGCGCGGGCCAATAGCGTGAGGAACGAGTTGATCCAGGATGGTATCGACCCGGGCCGCATCACGGCGCACGGCTACGGGGCGCAAAACCCGATCGCCGACAACTCCACCGCAAACGGACGTGCGCAGAACCGGCGTGTGACGGTTGTGGGAGAGCACTAGGGTTTACCCGCTCGTGCGGTCAAAACGCAAAGCGCCCAGCGCAGGTTGCAACAGGGCATCCTGGATCTGATGATCGTACCGCCCTTAGATTCTGGGCGCGCTTCCCTGAGCCATAGTGGCGGAGCGGAGCATCTGCGCCGTGAGGTCCAACGCTGGCGGCCGCGCAGATCGCCGGCAACGGCCTGCTCCTCTCCGCGCAGGGATTGGCCGGCTTCAGGCGCGATAGCGGGCCTCCTCGCGGCGCGCGCGGTACAGGTGCCTTTGCGGTACAGGTGCCTTTAAAGACCGGAGGATCACATTGCCGCGGCGCCGCAGTATTCATTCGGTATCACGCGCGTTAGCGTGAGCTGTCGCATGTACGGGATGCTCGCCCTCACTCCGATGGGCGGCTCGCGCTCCGCCGCAGGGTGGCCGGCGGGGCCGGTCGACGAAGGCCTCGGCGGCGACCGGCTCAGGACCGGCCGGCGGTTCGGGCGGCACCGGCTCGCCGGTCAACGGATGGCCTTCCGGCTGTATGGCCTTCCGGCTGTCAGCGAAACTAGAAACAATGGAGGTGCGGCCGCCGGGCATCGAGCACACGCGAGCTGGTGGGATGCCAGTGGGTGCAGGCGCATTACCGGTGAATGGCCTGCACTCGTTCTGCAATCCATGCGCGGCTATCTCCTCCCGCCGCCGCGCACTCCGCCGAAACCGCCTCCCCGCATCCCGCCGAAACCGGGATTCGCGAACCGCGGTTGCGGCTGCGGAGCGAACCGCGGTTGCGGTGCGGCTCCGAAATTACGAGTGGGGCCGAGGCCGGGGATCACCGGCGCCGGAGCCATCCGGTTGGCCTCCCCGAAATTGCGGTCGGGCATGGCGGGCGCACGGAAGTTCGGCGCCGGGGCAATACGGTTGGGTTCGCCGAAATTGCGAGTAGGGCCGAGACCCGGCACAGCCGGAGCCGGTCCGACGCGGTTAGCGGGGCCCGCGAAGGCATGACCGCCACCGAAGCGGTTCGCTAGCGCAGGGCTGGGGTACGGCACGCCGCCACGGTGCATCGGATTGTGCGCCCAGGCGAAACGCCCCTCCCGGCCTTCAACGCCGCGGAAACCATGCCGGTAGAAAAACGCATTGTTCACGATGATCGTTCCGCCATACCAACTGGGGTACCAGCCCCAGCCGCCCCAGCCCAAACCGCCCCACCACGGTCCGAACGCCAGGCCGACATCGATTCCCGGATA
>DATGMB010000109.1:0-14149 GCA_035293845.1 Bryobacteraceae bacterium | reverse complement strand
GGCACCACATCCGGCGCGAAGCGGCTGAGGCCGGCGAGAACGCGCAGCGCCTTGGTCTCGATGGCGGCATCCGGCCCGCATCCGGTCTTGATTTCGACGGTGCCGGTGCCATGCCGCGCCATGGCGTCCAGCCACGACTGCATGCGCGCTTCGAGCAGCCAGGCGGAGCTGGCGCGGATGGCCGCGGCGGCGGACTCCGGCGTCGCGCCGCGTTCGCCCGCGGGCGGGTAGAACAGGTGCGTGTGACTGTCGACGAAGGCCGGCAGGACGATGCGGCCGGTCGCGTCGATCTCGGCGGCGCCGCGCGCGGCAGCCAGGTTCTCGACGCGGCGCGTCGGCCCGACCTGTTCGACGATGCCGCCGCGAATCAGCACCGCGCCATCCTGGATGACGCCGAGGTCGTTCAGCTCGGTGCCGCGGCGGGCCGCGCTTTTCCCGCGCAGCGTCAGAAGCTGCCGCGCGCCCCGAATCAGCGTCGCCCCGGTCTCCATATTAGGATGAGGCTATGTCGAAACGTCCGGCAGGGAAAGGCGAATCCGCCAGGCCGAAACTAAAGACGCTGGAACGGATCTTTTCCAAGTCGGGCGTGGGGTCGCGCACCGACGCAAGAAGCTGGATCGGAGCGGGACGAGTGCGTGTCAACGGCGCGATCGTGCGCAACCCCGACCATTGGATCGACCCGGAACGCGACCGGGTTACTTTGGACGGCAAGGCGCTGCGGCCGGCCGCCCGCACATATATCCTGTTGTACAAGCCGAAAGGATATCTCACCACTTATCGCGATCCGGAGGGGCGGCCCACGGTGTACGATCTGGTCGGCGATGCGGGCCGCTGGCTTTCGCCGGTCGGGCGGCTGGATCTGGAAACCAGCGGCCTGCTCCTGATGACCAACGACACCGCCTTCGGGGAGCGCGTGATGAACCCCGAGCACAAGGTGCCCAAGACCTACCAGGTGAAGGCGGCGACGCTGCTTACCGACGAGCAGCTCGACCAGCTCCGCCGCGGCGTGATGCTGCACGACGGCCCGACGCGTCCCGCCGAGGTCCGGCGCCTGCGCGATGGCGCGCGGCATAGCTTTATCGAAATCACCATCGCGGAGGGCCGCAACCGCCAGGTGCGGCGGATGCTGGAGGCGGTCGGCAGCAAGGTGCTCAAGCTGGTGCGGACGGCCATCGGGCCCATAGGCATCGGCGGGCTGGAGATTGGGAAATGGCGGCAATTGACGCCGGAAGAGGTGAAAGGATTGGCGGGCGGAGGGCCGCGGAACTCCAGCGAGCGGTGACCGCGACGTCCGATGTCCGCGTGGACCGCATCGGCGCACGGCTCGTCCCGCCCGCGGCCGCGTCGCCGGTCGCTAAGGCTGTTTGAAAAACCAGAGCCAGTAATATTGGCTGCCGGCGCCGTGGTTGTAGCGCATCTCGAAGCCGCAGCGCCCGGCCATGGCGCGGGCGCGGTCTTCATCGAAGGGGACGCCGAGCCAGGAATCGCGGGGCTCGTCGTCGCCCGTGTATCCCTGCACCTGGAACTTGAACAATGCCCCCGGCCGCAGCAACCGGTGCACTTCGCGGACGTAGCTCTCGATGACCTCGTAGCTGGGGATGTGCTGGAATACGATGTAGGAGAACGCGAAATCGAACTGCAGCCCGCGGCCCAAGCCGATGCGGTCGAGCACGCCGGCGAGGCCCGGGCGGCGCAGCACCGTTAAGTCCCGGCCGTTGTTCTGAAAGACGCGCGCGTTCGGGAATGCGCGCAGCGCCTCGCGCGCCTGCCGGACCATTTCCGCGCTGATATCGACGGCGTAGACTTCGCCGAATTGGCGGGCGAGCGCGCGGGTGATGCGGCCGGTGCCGCAGCCGATTTCGAGCACGCGCATGCGCCGCGGATCGCGGCCCTGGCAGACATTGCCCATGTCGTTCAGAATCTCCTGCTCGACATTGAGCTCCCCGGAGCGGAAGTACTCCTCGTCCGTCCATTGCTCGCGGCCGCTGGCGACGTAATAGCGCGCGTTTTCCCGGGCCCGCTGATCCCAATCGAGGCGCATTTGTTCCAGTTGCCGCGTGGTCGGATCGTCGCTCATCTGTTATATTGTAATTACCCGCAACGAAGTGTGGGCGGCTAGCTCAGCTGGGAGAGCGCCGCGTTCGCAACGCGGAGGCCGTGGGTTCGAATCCCATGCCGTCCACCATTTCCTGCCCGCGGGAATGCCGTCCCGCCCGGCGTTAGAGAACCAACTTCAACACCAAGCCCGCCAGCGCGCCGCCGATCAGCGGCCCGATGATGGGAATTCCCGCGTAGCCCCAGTCGGAGCCGCCTTTCTTCGCAATCGGCAGGACGGCGTGCGCGAGGCGCGGGCCGAGGTCGCGCGCGGGGTTGATCGCGTAGCCGGTGGTGCCGCCGAGGCTGAGGCCGATGCCCCATACCAAAGCGCCCCACAGGTACTGGCCCAGGCCGGGGGGCGGAGCCGCTTTGGCGCCGATGCCGGTTCCCACCACGACGAGAACGAAGGTGCCGATGATTTCGCTGAGCAGGTTGGCGGCGGGTTGGCGGATGGCCGGGGCCGTGCAGAAACAGGCGAGCTTGGTGGCGGCGTCGGGTGTTTCGCGCCAGTGCGGCAGGTAGTGGAGCCAGACCAGCGCCGCGCCCGCCATCGCGCCGCACAATTGCGCCGCGAAATACGGGAAAAACTTGCTGAAATCGCCGCTGGCGAACGCGGCCCCGAGCGTCACCGCCGGGTTCAAGTGAGCGTCCACGCTGCCGAAAAGGGCGGCGGTGAAGATGCCCGCCATCACGGCCAGGCCCCAGCCGGTGGTGATGACCATCCAGCCGGCGCCCTCCCCCTTGGATTTGCGCAGGAGCACGTTGGCCACCACGCCGTTGCCCATCAGGATGAGCACCAGCGTGCCCATGAATTCGCCTATCAACCGTTTATCCACGATTCGTCTCCCAGCCAGTCGAACGACCGCGTGACCGCCTTCTTCCAGTATCCGTACATGCGCTCGCGCCGGGCTGCGTCCATAGCGGGCTGCCAGGTCCGGTCGACGGACCACCGGCTGCACAGCTCGTCGGTGCTGCCGTAGAATCCGGTGGCGAGGCCGGCGGCGTAGGCGGCGCCGAGCGCGGTGGTCTCCTTGACGGCAGGGCGGACCACCGTGCGGTCCAGGATGTCGGCCTGGAACTGCATCAGCAGCTCGTTTTCGACCATGCCGCCGTCGGTGCGCAGCACGCGGACGGGCACGCCGGCATCCTGCTCCATGGCTTCAACGACCTCGCGCGTCTGGAACGCAGTGGCTTCGAGCACGGCGCGGGCGAGGTGTCCCTTGTTGGTGTAGCGCGTCAGGCCGGCGATGACGCCGCGGGCATCGTGCTTCCAATATGGCGCGTAAAGGCCGGAAAAGGCGGGCACGAAGTAGATGCCGCCGTTGTCCTCGACGGTGCGCGCGAGCGCCTCGATTTCGGAGCTGGTGCGGATGAGGCCGAAATTGTCGCGGATCCACTGAACCAGCGCGCCGGTGATGGCGACGCTCCCTTCGAGCGCGTAGTGAGGCGCTGCATCGCCCAGGCGGAACGCCACGGTGGTCAGCAGGCCGCAGCGGGATTGCCGGATCCGGGTCCCGGTGTTCATGAGCAGGAAGCAGCCGGTGCCGTAAGTGTTTTTGGCCTCGCCGGCGCGGAAGCAGGTCTGGCCGACGAGCGCCGCCTGCTGGTCGCCGAGGATACCGGCGACGGGGACGCCGGCCACCTCGTCGAGCGTGGCCTCGCCGTAGATTTCGCTCGAGGAGCGGATCTCGGGCAGCATGGCGCGCGGAATGCCGAAGGCGGAGAGCAGCTCGGGGTCCCAATCGAGCGTCTCCAGATTCATGAGCTGCGTGCGGCTGGCGTTGGTGCAATCGGTGACGTGCCGGCCGGTGAGGCGCCAGGCGAGGAACGTGTCGATGGTGCCGAAGAGCAGGTCGCCGGCCTCGGCGCGCGCGCGAACCCCGGGGACGCGATCGAGCAGCCAGCGCAGCTTGAGGCTGCTGAAATACGTCGAAAGGGGCAGGCCGGTGCGGGCGCGGAATCGATCGGCGCCGCCTGGGCGCGACATTTCGGAGACGAGGTCCCCGGTGCGCGTGTCCTGCCAGACGATGGCGTTGGCGACGGGCCGCCCGCTGCGGCGGTCCCACACTACGGTGGTCTCGCGCTGGTTGGTGATGCCGATGGCGGCGAGGTCGCGCGGCGTGGCGCCGCGCATCGCCATTGCCTCGCGGATGACCTGCCCGGTGCGGAGCCAGATTTCTTCCGGGTCGTGCTCCACCCAGCCCGCTTGCGGATAGATCTGCTCGTGCTCCTTTTGGGCGCAGGCGGCGGGACGGCCGTTGCGGTCGAAGAGGATGAAGCGCGTGCTGGTGGTCCCCTGGTCGATCGCGCCGATATATTCGGGCATGCACGTTAGAATACACGAGTGAGACGAATCGGTGAACTGGTGCTGGCGGCTTTAGTGCTGCTCTACGCCGGAGATTTCGTGGTGGCGCACGCGCGGCGGGACGCGACCGGCCAGATCGTGGTTCACCAGTTTTACGCGGTACGGCTCAAGGGGAAAAAGGTGGAGTATATGCCGATCGAGGATGCGAACGAAACCTGCTCGCGCTCGATTTTTCCGCAGATGGGATACCGGCCGTGCTGGTGGGTGAGCGGACACCGGACGCGGCAGATCGACGTGAATTGAGGCGCAGAGCCGCGGCGAGGCGTGCGGCCTGGCCGGGGCACACCGCGCGGCGCGGTTATTCGGTCAGCTTCGTTTTGCGGCCGGTTTTCTCGCCGCGCAGCCAGATGTAGAGCGGAGCGTGCGGCGCGGGGGCGGGCCAGGGGACGGCGATTTTCAGGGTCTGCCCGGTGGGGGAAACCGGCGTGGGGATGCCGGCGACGGGCAGTCCGTTCTGCGGGTCCCATCCGGCTCTTTCGATCACGTCAAGATCGCGGCCCTCGATCACGCCGGCGTATTGATTCGGCGCCAGCTGTTCGGTGCTGAGCGTGAATTTGCCGAGCGCGGGGATGCGCACGACGCGTCCGAGGACCACCGGCTTCGACGTGCCGCGCGGCTCGACGGCCAGCGTGGCGGTCAGCTCGCAGCCGGGATAGCCGACCTGTCCGGGGTCGAGCGAAAGATAGAGCGAATCGGCGCCCGCGACGCTCAGTGTCGCGCCATTCACCGTGTCCGAGGGCGAGAGCGCCAGACGCTTGCGCAGTTCGCCGGTGCGACAGCCGAGTTCGAGGCGCGGAGGCGTTTCGGAGCCGGCCGCGGGGTCCGTGAGGTGCGCGACGTGCAGGACGAATCCGGCGTTGGCTCCGGCGGCCACCTCATCGGGGCGGACTTCGATGCCGGCATCCGCGCCGGGGGACTTTTCGGCGGAAAGGATTTTCGGCCGCGCGCCGACCACGATCAGCGCATCCGCTACGGTGAGCGGCGCTTCGAGGCCCTGCACCTTCAGGCGAATCGCGAACGAATCGCCGGGCCTGGCGGAGGACTTCAGCTTCAGCTTGCCGCGCCAGCAGCCGTCCTGGACGGAGCCCGTGACGGCGCCGGCGTCGGTGGTGACGGCTTCGATCCGATCGAGGCCGGAGCCCTCGAGGCGAACCGGCGCCTCGGCCTCGCCGGCGTTCACGCGCAGCGGCAGGTTGGAGAGCTTGGGATTGGGCGGCAGCACGGTGATGGGGATGGCGTGCTGCGTGCCGTCGGATTGCGCGAGCAATAGTTTGTAAGCGCCGGCGGTGGAGGTGTCGAGATCCACCTGGATGGTTTTCTGTTCGCCCTGCCGCGGACCCAGGGGCAGCTCGAAGACGACGTCCGAGGGTTTGGTATTGGGCCGCGCCGACGCCTTTTCGATCGACGCCTTCTCGACGAATTCGAAATCCGCGCCGGTCAGCTCGGCGGTCACGGTGCCGCTGCCTTCGATCAGCTTGTCATGCGATGCGGGCGCGAGCTGCACGTGGCTGAAATCCGCGAACGGCCGGAGATGCACGGTGCCGAGCGTCACGGTGTCCCAATCCCAGCCGGCTTCGACCTGATAATCGCCGGGCGTGGCTTTCACTTTGGTGAGATCCAGGGCCAGGCCATCGGCGCCGGCTGTCGCGGGGACGGCGGTCGGCGTACCGCCGCCGGCAGGGACCAGCCGCCAGTCTCGCGCATGCACGAGGTCCTTCGGATTGGTGTTCTCACCGGCTTTGAGCTTAAGGGTGGACTTCACACCGAGCGGCAAGTACGTGCCGCCAGTGAGCGTGATGGCGGGGACCGGCAGGCCGGGCGCTTTGTATGCCCAGAGGTAGGCGGTGCGCGTGCGCACCCTGGCGGTTTGGGCTTTGGCGCAGAAGGTCATCGTCCCGCCGCTCGATTGCGCGTAGACGGAGCGGAAATCGGTATTGGGGAAGATGGCGCCTTTTAAATTCGCGACCAGCGCCACACCTCCGGTCGCGAGGCCGACGCCGTTGCCGAAGAACAGGCCCGCGACGGACGCGGCCAGACCGGTGGTCGCGGCCATCTGCGCCGGGGCGGGCGCCAGGGGATCGTACGTGCCGGCGGTCGGCATCAGTGCGGCGAGCAATGCCGAGGCATTCTGGCTGGTGGGCGCGTTGGGGTCCAGCTTGGGCATGGCCACTCCGTAGCGCGAGGAGAAGCCTCGCAGCGCGGCGTCGGCGCCACCCGGGGATTGTTGCGAATCGGCCAGTGTCTGCACCAGGGATTCCACGGCCGAGGTCTGCTGGGCATAGGCCGCGAGCTGCGGCAGCAGGTCCTCATTGGCGGTGACGAGGGATTTTACTTTGTTCATGCTGAGGCCGTCGGGTCCGAGCACGAGCGCGACGACGTTGGCACCGCGCGGCAGTTCCCATTCGGTGCGCCCGGCGGCCTTGTGCGCGTCGAGCACCATCAGCTCGTCGTTGGTCTTGGTGATGATGAGGGCGGCGATTTCGCCGCTTTTGGCGAATCGCGGGGCGAGGTGGACGGGATCCCAGATCAGCCGCGCGCCGGTGGGAATGGAGGCGACTTCCATGACCGGCCGGGCGCCGCCCTTCCACGGCACCGAGACCGAGAGGCGAAACTTGCCGAGCGAAGTCGCGCCCAGGCATCCGGGAGGCAGGTCGCCATTCTCGGCCGCCGCGGCGGCGATGGCGCACACGCACAACAGACCGAAAATTCGCTTCACAGGATGAAGACGCGCGGGGCGCAGAAAAAGCCGGGCCGCGCCGGAGGCATCGAAGCTCACATTTCCAGATTAGCGCGGGCCGCAACGCTGGGCCTCCTGTTTGGACAGGATGGATGGGGAGAGCTGCGCGGGGATCCGTGCGGTGCGGCCAGCAGCGTTCGCAAGGCGCCCTACCACCGATTCATTGCCGCTTTGACCGCCTGTGCCAACCGAGCCGCGGTGTACGGCTTTTGAATGAACCCCGCAACATCCTGGCCCTCGAACAGACGCATCATTTCCACTTCACTATAGCCGCTCGAAACGATCACCCGAATCTGGGGGCTGATCTCGCGAAGCCGGGGCAGTACCTCCTGACCGCTCATTCCGGGCATGCTCAAGTCCAGAAGCACTAAGGAGACGCGATCCTTGTCGAGCTCTAGCGCCTCGATTGCGGCCAGGCCGTTCCCGGCGCGCATGACCGTGTAGCCGTGACGTTCCAGGGAGGCAGTGGCGGTCCGTACCACTACCTCCTCATCATCAACGACAAGAATGGTGCCAGTGCTGTGCAGTCCCTCGTTCGACGGAGCTCGTGCCGCTTCAGCGCCGCCGGCCGCAGTTGAGGCAGGGAAGAGCACGAGGAACGTCGTCCCCTGGCCCGGCGTGCTCGATACTTTAATCGCGCCCTGGTGCCCTCGCACAATTCCAGAGACCGCCGCCAGGCCCAACCCACGGCCGGTGAACTTGGTCGTGAAGAACGGATCGAAGATCCGGGCCATCGTTGCCTCATCCATGCCACAACCGGTATCGGAGACGTCGAGCCAGACGTAATTCCCGGGCTGGATCTCGGCATTCAATTCCTCGCGGATCTCGCGCTGATTCAGCTTGCGCAGCCCCGTCCGGATCGTAATTACGCCCGCGTTGTGGCCGATCGCTTCTACGGCGTTGAGGACGAGATTCATCACGACCTGTTGGATCTGGCTCGCGTCGGCTTCGACGGGTGGGATATCGTGCGCCAGTTCGAAATGAGTGGCGACATGGCTTGGAATGGAAGGGTGGAGCAGACGCGTGATCTCCTCAACCAGCTCCGACAGGTTGACAGCGTCTACGAGGAACTGCCCTTTCCCCGAATAGGCCAGCATCTGCCGCGTCAGATGCGCGGCGCGCTCGCTGGCATCGATGATTTCGGTCAAGATCTGATGGACGGCGCTGTGATCCGGAACCATCTCCTGGGCCAGACTGGCGTTGCCGAGGATGGGGACGAGCAGGTTATTGAAATCGTGTGCAATTCCGCCGGCCAGCAGGCCGATGCTTTCGAGCTTCTGCTTTTCGAATAACCGCCTCTCGAGTTGTTTCCGGTCCGTCAGGTCCACGACGAAACATAGCCATTTCAATGGATCGCGATCGAGCAGCGTGGCGCCGATGAGAATCGGCAGGCGGCTGCCATCTTTGCGGAAGTACTCCTTCTCGAAAGGCCCACAGGAGCCGGTGGCGAGCAGTTCTTCGATGCCACGCTCATCCAGATGGATGAATTCGGGCGGGGTGATGTTCCTCCACGAAAGGCGGCCGGCTGCGAGATCCTCGCGCGTGTAGCCGACCATTCGAAGGAACACGTCATTCGCTTCAAAGATACGCTCCGAATCCGCAGAGATGATGCCCACGATATTGGCTTCGTACAGCCGGCGGAACTGCTCCTGGCTCTTGCGCAGCGCCTCTTCGGAGTGCTTGCGTTCGGTAACGTCGCGAGTGGTTCCCGCGATGAACTCCACCTCGCCATCGGGCCCGAGCACCGGCGCGAAAATATACTCGTAAACGCCAAAGATTCCGGTTCGCGGCGCTTTGAAGGGCACCTCACCTTTGATTGGACGTTTTGTAGCGATGACCTGCGCAATTTCCCGCATGTGCATGTCATGATGCCATTGCTCGTAGCCGAGTTCGCGGCACGTCTTTCCGATGACCTCAGAAAGCTCCATGCCCCAAACGTCGAGCAGCCGACGGTTCGCGTAGATGAACCGTCCCTGCCGGTCGAAAAGGTAGACGAAATCGGGTGTGGTCGAAGCGACACTGTCGAAAATGCGGAGTTGCTGCTCGTAACGCGCCATCGCTTCCCGCAGGTCCGCCTCCATCTGCTTCTGGCTGGTGATGTCAAAGCAGTACTCAACTATCGTGCCGTCGCCAAGGTCGCGCCCCGCGAACAGCATCCAGCGGCGCGAGCCATCGGCAAGGATGTACTCTTTCTCGTAGGGACCGATTCGCCCTGTAGCCGCCAGTCTCCGCAGCTGTTCTTCGCTGGCCGCGATCCACTCCGGAGGCGTCAACCGCCGCCACGTCAGTTCGCGGCGCTCGAGCTCGCCGCGAGTGTAGCCGGTGGTTTTGAGGAATACCTCATTGGCATCGATAATGGCGCCGGAAGAATCGAAAAAGAGGACGCCCACGGCGTCTGTTTCGAGGACCCGGCGCAGCCGCTCTTCACTCGCGCGGCGCGCCGCTTCTGCCTGGCGCCGCTCGGTAATGTCGTACGAGACGGCGAGCGCAGCGTATACGTTCCCCGAGGCATCGCGCAACGGCGTGCCGCGCGTCTCGAAGACGCGCCCATGGGTCTGCTGTTCCAGCCGAAACGGTTCACCGTTCAGAGCCTGCCGGTAATAGCGTTCCTGCTCGGCTGCCTGCGCGGGCGGCAGAACCTCGCTGACCCGCCGCCCGAGGAACGACTCCGGCGTCAATCCGGCGGCGCGCAATGCCTCGCCTTCGGCGAGCAAATACCGGAGATTCCCGTCGACGATGAATGCCGCGCCGCCGGGGAGATTGGCGATCAGGGCGCGCGCGCGTTCTTCGCTCTTGCGAAGGGCGTCCTCGGCTGCCTTTCGCTCCGTGATCTCCGAGGCCACGGCGCCCACACCCAGCAATTGCCCTTCGTGCGACCGCACCGGGAACCAACTCTCGGACCATGACCGTGTTACGCCAGGCGCCTTGGCGGTCTCGCCCGTGAATTCGTGATCGAGGACCGGCTGGCCCGTATCGATTACGCGCTGAAATATCTTCCTGGCCTCTTCCGCCAGACTGGGCACGATCTCATCTACCGTCCGGCCCAGATGGGCATCCACGGGCAGTCCGTTGAGTTCGGCCAATTGCCGATTCACGAAGCGGTAGCGGAATTGGCGATCGAAGAAAGCAAATCCGATCGGCGCGTTCTGTGTGAAGGCGGTCAGCAGCGCGTGTTCCTCGTCTCTCTCCCGCATCGCCCGCCGCAATTCGGTCATCTCACGCGCTACAACGGATGTTCCGACAATCGAGCCGCGGCCGTCGCGTATGGGTGAGAGCGTGATCGCGACCTCAATGCGGGTTCCGTCTTTGCGGACGCGAACCGTTTCCTGTGCCTTGACCGGGACGCCGCCGAGCACGCGCTCCACAAGAAGCTGCCATTCAGCCTCGCGATCCGGCGGGACAATCAGTGAAAGGCCGCGTCCGATCGCCTCATCCGCGGTATATCCGAAAATCTGCTCAGCTCCGTGATTCCAGGCGGTGATCGTGTTGGACAGGTCTTGCGCATAAATGGCATCGGAGCTCGACCGCGCGATTGCCGCCAGCAGGCCGCGCTCCTCCTCCAGCGATCCCCGCAAGCGCGTCTGGCCATTGCTGGAGCCGGGCACTCCACCGCGTTCGAGGCGCTCCTCCAGTTCGGCGACCGCGACCTGAGTCGCAACAACTCCTCTTGTTCGTTGAGATTAGCGGGACTGCTCATGCGATCTTCCTTGGGGTATCAATTGCCAATTTTAACCTGCGCTTCCGATCCCCTGTCCCCGGGCGCCGCAGGGCGGAATTTGTCAACGATTTTGAGATACCTGCCCGCCAAATTCGTGTTGCTTCTGCCCGCTCGCCTCCCGCACGGGCGGCAGGTTGATCCAGACCGCGGCGGGTTTCGCCGGCGGTTTGGGATGGTGAACTGGCTTCCGGCACCGAGAACGGGCGGCCGTGCCGCGGCTAAAGCCTGGTCAATAGCACCAGCACGGCGGCTACGCCGAAGGCGATCCCTATCCTCGGAAACATGTTCTTGCCGGAGAGGAAATAGAGAGAGGTGAGGAAAACGGCGACTTCGAGCAGTCCTTCCCCGATATCGAAGCGGAGCGCGAGGCGCTCGTCGGAGTCGGCGAGGTTGGCGGAGCGTTCGGCGTCGGATTGAATTTGACTGGCCTCCTGCTCATATTTCCGCTTTTCCGCGCCGAGATTGAGGCCGTTGGCGCCGGATGCGCGGCCGAGAGTCTCGCCCAATTCCAGGTTGAGCGATTTCAGCTTGGCTACCTCGTAGCGGGCCCATTCGTGGTTGGCGGCCGAGAGGTGCAGGATGGCATCGGTATGGGCGCGATGCCTGCCGATGCCCATAATGGCTACCGCCACTGCGAGTACGGCGGCAAGCAGGCCGATGCGATGACCCTTGGGATCGGCGGTGGAATTGTGCGGGAGGTGGTGTGCGGGCATGGCGGCACAGCGGGGGTAGCAAGAGCGATGCCAGAGGCCGGCGCACGGCCGCTCCCGGGAATGCACGTGCGCCATTCGGCACAGTCGCGCCGTCCTTCCGTTTCATCCAGTGGACGTCCGGGCCGCATTGGAGGTTTCGCGAGGCGACGGTAGAATGTAAGTGGGAATGACGATGCCACTTCATTTTGTTATGTGGCCGGCGGTTCCCGGTTGAAAAGTGTTCCTAAGAAGCCGGCCTCGCGCCCGATCGTAAGCCGTACGAACGGCAGGGCCGTATGTCACTATTACAATCACTTGCCATTCTATGTTCTGCGCTACTCGTTGCGCAGAATCCTTATGCATTCGCACAGCCGGCTCCCGGCGGCGTATCGCAACCTTCATCGCCGACGACCTACTCGCCGCAACAACTGGAGAGTCTGGTCGCTCCGATCGCGCTTTACCCGGACCCGATCCTGAGCCAGGTGCTGGTGGCTTCGACGTATCCGCTCGAGATCGTCGAAGCAGCACGCTGGGTTGCTCAGCACCCGGAACTCAAAGGCCAGGCTTTGGCCGACGCTGTCCGCCAGCAAAAGTGGGATGCCAGCGTACAGGGGCTGGTGGCGACTCCGGACGTGCTGAACCGCCTGAATCAGAATGTGACCTGGACTTCGCAACTCGGCAATGCATTTCTCTCGGACCAAGCCGGGGTGATGGATGCAATCCAACGGCTTCGGCAGAAGGCCGAAGCCAAGGGCGCTTTGCACTCGACACCCCAGCAAACGGTAAGCACCCAGACGGATAACGGACAGACTTACATCACGATCCAGCCGGCAACTCCCGATGTGGTCTATATTCCCACATATAATCCGGCAGCCATATGGGGCGCGTCTGATTACTATCCTTATCCAACGTTGTATTATCCCCCGTATTACCCCGGAGTGGCGGCCGCCGGCCTGATCGGGTTTGGAACAGGCCTGTTTCTCGGTTCCTTCTGGGGCGGCGGCTGGGGCTGGGGCAACTGGGGCTGGCGCCCCGGATGGGGCACGCGCAATGTCTTTATCAATAACAACTTCATTGCCAGCCGCCGTTTCAACCGCGTGAATACCGGACCGGGCAACGCCTGGGTGCACAATCCGATTCACCGCGGCGGACTGGGCTATAACAATCCCGGGCTGGCAAACCGGTTTCAGGGTGGCGGCGCGCGCTTCGGGCAGCGGCCGACGATGGGCCAGGTGCAGCAACGCCTGGGCAGCATGGGCGGCGCCGGAGTAGCCAACCGGATGGCCCCGGGCAACCTGGGCCAGCGCGGCTTGGGTTCGAATATCGGCGGCGCCAATCGGCTTGCGCCTGGAGGGTTCGGGCAGCGTGGCTTCACTCCGAACGTCGGTAGCGCCAATCGAATGGCGCCGGGAGGACAGTTCGGGGGCGCCAACCGGGCCATGGGCGGCGGGTTCGGGGGTGCCAACCGGGCCATCGGCGGGGGCGGGTTCCGCGGCGGCAACTTCGCCGGGGGCGGCTTCCGGGGCGGCAATTTCGGCGGCGGCGGGTTCCGCGGTGGCGGTGGGTTCCGCGGCGGCGGCGGATTCCGCGGCGGCGGCGGATTCCGCGGCGGCGGGCGACGCCGGTAGGTTCAGCCGAAGAATTGCGGCGCCGGCGTTGGTGCCGGGTCCGTAATGCAGGCCCAGGGACTGCCCAGGACGGAGCGGGCCCAGGGCCTGCACCACCAGCGCGTGCCGGGACATCGGTATGGATTGGAGAGCGCCAAAGCACGCGGCCGAGTGCGCCGGGGAATTCGTTTGGAGCACGTTCGTGCTCGGAGCGCTCGTAGCGGCACCCGTTTATCTCGCGGTCCTGCTGTTACTCAAAGTGGCGAAATCGCTCAGAGCGGTGGTGCATCCGCTGGCGAGGATCCTCCCCGAATGGCTGCCGGCGGAACGCATTCTCTCCGTGCTGGCCGTCCTCATCTTCTGTTTCTTCATTGGACTTGCGATCCGGACTTCGATCGGGCGGGCCGTCTGGGGGCAAGTCGAGAATTCTCTGATGCGGAGAATCCCGGGATACGAGCTCATTCGCAGTTTTACGCAGCGCCTGGCCGGGAAGGCACAGAATCAGGCGTGGAAGCCTGCTCTGGCCGAAATCGAGCAGGCGCTGGTCCCCGCGTTCATCATCGAGGAACTGCCCGATGGACGCCTCACTGTTTTCGTGCCTTCGGTGCCGACGCCGCTCTCCGGCGAGATCTACATCCTCACCCGCGAGCGCGTCCATCCGTTGAGCATCTCGGTTGCTTGCCTGCTTCGGACGGTGGCGCGATGGGGATTGGGCGCCAAGGATCTTGCGGCGGCGGAGGAGCCGGGCCCGAGCGGGCAGTCTGTCCAAATCTCTGGCGTTACAGAGGACGGTGGCGGGGACGACGGGGCTCGAACCCGCGACCTCCGACGTGACAGGCCGGCGTTCTAACCAACTGAACTACGTCCCCGCGATGTCATCGTGGATATTCAAATCGTAACACGGCGGGAGTCGCCGCGCCAAACGCTTGCACG
>DATGMB010000108.1:0-32433 GCA_035293845.1 Bryobacteraceae bacterium | reverse complement strand
TCGAAGCTCCAGGAAAGGTGCTTATCGTTATACACGGGCACGGCTCGGCTATCGGCCTCGAACACCTTCACGCATTGCTCGAAGAATTCATAGCGCGGATAGAGGATCTGGCCTTTCTCGTTGCGCGGGTAATTGCCGTGCTCGGCGATGAGCAGCACAGCGTCGACGGCCAGCTCGCGGCCGCCGCAGCGCAGGGCCTCGGCAATCGAGGGATATGTGGTGAAGCCGAATTCCCGCGCGCGCGACTCGCTCAGGTCGCCTTCCGGCTTCTGATCGACGTACAGCGAGACCACCTTTACGTTCGGCTTGCGCCAGACGCCGCCGTAGGGATAGCCGGCCAGGAAGCGGTCGCCCATGTGCTGCGCGTGGGATTGCAGGCGGTAGACCGTGGCGAGGATCGCGAGGCGGATGGGCCGGGCCGGCGGTGCGGCGGCAAAGGCCGCGGTTTCGAGGAAGGTGCGCCGCGTGAGCATGGTCAGGTTCTCCAGAAGGTCGATTCCTTTGTCGGCTGGTAAGCGATGCGGAGATGCGGCGTCGGGACGCGCTGCCCGCGGTACAGGCTTTCGACACCGGCCGCCGTCAGTCCGGTGGTGAGCAGCGTGCGCTCCACGGGATACGGCGAGCGGCCGTTCAGAAACAGGCTTTCCATGTGATTCACGAGCGGGCTGAAGAAATTGGCGAGTGTGGTGCGGCCGTCCGGCATGGGCAGATACATCTGGGTGGACCACGGCTCGCGCGCGCCGTTCACGTAGGCGGCGAAATTGAAATCCCGCAGCAGGCCATTCATGAGCAGCATGGTGCACTTGAGGCCGTCGGCATGCTGATAGCGGTAGGCGACCGGGTCGCGCACCAGGCGGCGCATGTCGTCCACGGAGGGAAAGACGTGGGTGAATCCCTCGCGGGCGGGTTTCAGCGTGTGGCTGCGGGTGAGCGCGGCTTCCATGAGTGCGCGGGGCCAGACGCCTTCGCGCAGGGCATCCCAGAACCGGTCGCCGCGGTATGCCTCGACCCACTCGACGCCGGTTTCGCCGCCGCGGCGCCGCTCGACCATACACTCGATGGTTTCGAGGCCGTGAAAATCGTAGCTATCGACGCCGCCGTAGCAGACGCACAGCGCCTCGCCGATGCGCGCGCCCAGCGGCATTTCGACGGAAGGCGTCCGCCACGTGACCGGCAGGCTCGATCCGGCCATGAAGGCGAAGGGGAACTGGCGCGCGGTGTCGTACATTTCTTTCGCCCAATCCCAGTTCCAGGAGAGGTGCTTATCGCTGAAGACGGGCACGGCGCGGCCGCTCGCGCGAAAGACCTTGACGATTTCCTGGAAGAATTCGTAGCGCGGATACTTCGTCTGGCCTTTCTCGTTGCGCGGGTAGTTGCCGTGCTCGCCCACCAGGACCACGCCATCGACGGCCAGCTTGCCCGTGCCGAGCGTGAGGGCTTCGGCGATGGACGGGCAGAGCTTCATGCCGGGGTGGCGCGCGGCGCGCTCGCGGCTGAGATCGTTGTCGCCCACCTGGTCGACGTAGAGCGAGACCAGGTCCATGGGGGGATAATGGTGGGCGCCGTTCCAGCCGTAGCCATCGAGGAAGCGGTCGACGATATGCTGCGCATGCGAATACTTGAAATAGGTGGTGACGACCGCCGCAAGTCTGGGGCGCATGGCTTTCGCGATTATACGCCCGTGCTGTTGGCGCTGGGGATGGCGGTGGCGCCGGCGTTATTCGCGCAATCCGCGGTTTCCGGGCGCGCGGCGGAGCTGCACCGGGCAGCGCTGGTCTTCGACGGCCACATCCATGCCGTGGATCGAGAGTTTTACCACGGCGGCGATATCGGCGAGCGGAAGTCCGACGGGCAGTTCGACCTGCCGCGGGCGCGGGAAGGCGGGCTGGGCGCGCTGTTCTTTTCGATCTTCGTGACCGAGGATTACTATCCGGGGCGGCTCGAAACGCGGCAGGCGCTGCGGATGCTCGATGGCGCGCTCGACCAGATCGCGCGCAACGCGCAGACGATCGAGGTAGCGCGCAACGCGAGCGACATCGAGCGCATCCGGCGCGGCGGGCGGATCGCGGCGGTGCTCGATGTCGAGGGAAGCTTCGATCTCGATGGCGACCCGGCGGTGCTGCGGAGTATGTACCGGCTGGGCGTGCGCTCGGCGCAGCTTTCGGCGCACAACTGGACGAGCAATTATGCGGATTCCTGCTGCTCGCCGGCGAAATGGCATGGCTTGAACGAGCGCGGGCGCGCGTGGATCCGCGAGATGAACCGGCTCGGGATGGTGATCAACGTTTCGCACGCTTCCGACGAGGCGATCTCGCAGGCGATCGACGTCAGCAGCGACCCGGTGATCGCGACGCACCACGGCCTGCGCGCGGTCAACGAGATTCCGCGGAATATGCCGGACGGTCTGCTTCGCAAGCTCGCGGCGAAGGGCGGGGTGATCGGCTTTCAGCTCGGCAGCGAGTTTCACAGCCGCAAAGCGTTCGAATGGGCGGCGGCGCACGCCGGCAAACCGTTCTGGGATACGGGCGGGATTCGCGACCGCGCGGCGCTGCCGATCGCCGAAATCGACCGGCTGGTGACGCCGAGATTCCCGATGACGCCCGCCCCGATTCCGCCGGAGGTTCGCATTAGCGTGGACGATTGGGTTGGCGTGGTAGACCGCGCGATCCGGCTGGTGGGCGAGGACCACGTCGCGCTCGGCAGCGATTTCGACGGCGGACCTCCGCTGCCGCGCGAGATGCGCGACATCCGCGACCTGCCGCTGATCACGGAGGCGATGCTGCGGCGCGGGTACTCCGAGGAGCGGATTCGTAAATTTCTCGGCGGGAATCTGCTGCGGGTGTTCCGGCAGGTTACGGAGAAGCCGGCTGCCAGAGCGCGGTAGCCTTACGCCGCCTCGGGGCTTGCGCCGGGTCCTGTTCCGGTCCCGCGATTTTCACCGTGATTGCCCCTCTTAGGGCCGGTGCAGGTGAGGGCCCGCCGCGGCTCGGTTTGCCCGGCCGGATGCGGTGGGGTGTATACTGCACCCAACATTCGGGACCCACACCAGGACGATTCCTGGGAGGAGAGGTGCATGAGAACAGTCGCCATCGCTGCCTGCCTGTTCGCAGCAGCGTTTTCCGGCCGCGCGCAGATCGCGACCACCACTTCGCTGGTCGGAACGGTAACCGATGCCACCGGAAAAACCGTGCCCAACGCCACCGTCACCGCCGTGAATACGAACACGCACGACACCTACACGGCGACGACTTCCGAGCAGGGGTACTACAACATCGAATTCGTCGCGGTGGGCGATTACATCCTGACGGTCAAGCAGCCCGGCTTTGAGCTCACGCGGATCGCCGGGATTCACGTGGATATTAACCAGGTGGTGCGGAACGATGTGGTGCTGAAGGTCGGCAACGTGGTCGAGTCGGTGACGGTGCAGGCGGTCGCGGCGGCGATCAAGACGGACGATGCGACGGTATCCGAGATCATCTCGACGCGCAGTGTGGCCGAGCTGCCGCTGAATCTGCGGGACCCGATGGCGCTCGCGACGACCACGCCGGGCGTTCTGCAAGGGCCGAAGACCTCGCTGACAGGGGTGCCGCCGGGCGAGGACTTCATCGGCGCCGGCACGCGCGAGATCCAGAACAGCATGTCGCTCGACGGCATCAGCATCATGAATAACCTCATCACCACCACGCCCACGCGGCCGATGGTGGAATCGGTGCAGGAGGTCGAGGTGCAGACCGGCACCTATTCGGCGCAGTATGGCGCGTACATGGGCGCGCACATCAACATGATCACCAAGAACGGCACCAACCAGCTACACGGCGCGCTGGTGGAATTTCTGCGCAACCAGGTGCTCGATGCGCGCGCGTTCTTCACGCTGCCGACGCCCGCCAACCCCACCGCCGCGAAACCCCCGCTGCGGCAGAACCAGTTCGGCTTCGAGCTGGACGGACCGGTCTACATACCGAAGCTTTATAACGGCAGGAACAAGACCTTTTTCATGGCATCGTATGAGGGATACCGGCTGGTGCAGTCGACCACGTCGCTTTCGACTTCGATGCCCGCGGTATTCTTCACGGGCGATTTTTCCGCGGTGCCGGCATCGGCGATCACGGGCGGCGCGCTCAAGGATCCGCTCAACGGCAACGCGCCGTTTCCGGGCAACGTGATCCCGAGCTCGCGCATCTCGCCGGTCACGGCGAAGCTGCAGCAATACTACCCGGCGACGAATTTGCCGGGCCTCGCGAGCAATTACTCGGTGCCGGTGCCGACGACGATCTCGACCGATCAGACCGTGGACCGGATCGACCAGAACATCGGGGACAAGATCCGGCTGTACGTCCGCGCGGACTGGCAGAATCAGCCGGTCTTCGGCGGCGCGGCCATTCCGATCAATTCCAGCACCACGCCGGTTACGACGACCAATTACACGGTGGGCTATACCCATACACTCTCCGCGACCCTGGTGAACGATTTTCGCGTGGGCCGGTATTACTTCGATTCGGCCACGGTGAATCCGTTTTCAACGAGCAACCAGACCAGCGCGGGCAGCAGCCTCGGGATTCCGAATTTCAACGCCGATACGGTTTTCCACAATCCCGGCATTCCGGACTTCAATATCACGGGCTTCAACGGGCTCGCCAACGGCGGCACCAACTGGTATCAGAACGACAGCACGAACCAGGTCTCCGAGCAGATCAGTTGGAGCCGCGGCACGCACAACGTGATGGCCGGATTCGAGCTCAGCCGGCTCGCCACGGGCCGCGCGGCGGTCAACAGCGCGCGCGGGTCGTTCACGTTCAACGGCATCCAGACGGGCTATGCGCCGGCCGATTTCATTCTGGGGACGCCGTCGTCCTTCACCACATCCGGGCCGGAGATCCGCGGGCGCGTGGCGGAATGGCGCGATGGCTTCTTTGTGCAGGATAAGTGGCAGGTCTCGCGCAAGTTGACCCTGAGTTACGGGCTGCGCTACGAGCTGCCCACCGTGCCGTATACGATCAACGGCATCGCGACCGAGTTGAATCCCACGCAGACCGCGCTGGTGGGCGGAACACCCGGCTTTCACTTCATCGCGCCGAACCACAACGATTGGGCGCCGCGTGTGGGCTTCGCGTATCGCATCAACGAGAGGACCGTGTTTCGCGGCGGAGGCGGCATCTATTACAACCCGAACCAGACGAACAGTTACACGTTCCTGAACACGAATCCCCCGTACACCACGATCCTGACGTGCTCCTACACCGTGGGCCTCACGGTGCCGACGCTTTCGAACCCGGTGGTGCCGGGCGTCTGCCCGAACGCGCCGACCGCGGGCACGATTGTGACCGATCCGTGGCATCAGCCGACGCCGCGCATGAACCAGTGGAGCGCCGGTCTCGAGCGGCAGCTCTGGAACGGCGGCGGCTTCGAGGTGCAGTACCTCGGGTCGCACGCCTACCATCTGGACCGCAGCTTCTACAACAATACGCCGCTCCTGCCGGGGCCGGGGTCCGTCAACAGCCGCCGTCCCAATCCGCTGTTCGGCGTGATCCGCACGATCAACATGGACGAGATCGCGAACTACGAGAGCATGACCCTGATCTTCCGCCAGCACCTGACGCACGGCCTCAGCCTGAACGCCAACTACACGTGGTCCCACACGCTCGATGTCTCGACCGATTCGAACGGCGGCGGGACTCCGATGAATCCCTACTGGTGGCGCGCCGATTACGGCAACTCGAATTGGGACATCCGCCATCGCTTCGTGGCGACGTTCGTGTATGACATCCCGTTTTTCCAGACGTCGAACGCCGTGCTCAAGGGCGTATTCGCGCACTGGCAGAGTAACGGCATCGTGACGCTGCAAACGGGCATTCCGTTCAACGTTTCGACCGGGACGGATACGGCGAACACGGCATCGAGCGGCACTTACCGGCCGGACCTGGTGCACGCTCCGAGCGCCAATTGCGGGCGCGGGCATCTGGTGGGATGCATCGATGCCACCGCGTTCACGGTGCAGGATCTGTATCCCATCACGCCGGGGAATTATGCCTATGGCAATGCCGGGCGCAATCTGCTGCATGGGCCGGGCGCGGAGACGGTCAATTTTTCGCTATTCAAGAACATTCCGATCCACGAGCGGCTGCGGTTCCAGTTCCGCTTCGAGACTTTCGCGCTGTTCAATCACACGAATTTCGGCAATCCAGCGGCGACGCTGGGGACATCGTCTTTTGGGAACATTACGAGCGCGACGGGGAACCGGAATATTCAGTTGGGAGCGAAATTGGTGTTTTAGGGCAACCGCCGAGACGCCGAGGCCCGGAAAAGAAAAAGGCCGGTCCCTGGCGGGACCGGCCTGGAGAGTGGTCTTGCGATTGCGTCAGAAGTAGAACTTCGCGACGATCTGCATGTTACGCTCGCCTTCCGAACCGCGGATCTGGCCGAACAACGCCGAAGTGATGGTCTGCGAGGCCGGGCTGAGGAAGATCGGAGTGTTGAACAGGTTGAATGCTTCGCCGCGCAGCTCGAACAATTTGTGCTCGGTAATGTGGAACTGCTTGCTGAGCGAGAGGTCGAGGCGGCTCATGCCGGGACCGCGCTCGGTACCGACGCCGATATTGCCGTAGGTCCCCTTCGGCGGAGCGGCATACGCGCTGATGTCCAGATAACTGGCGTTCGGCCCGATCTGGTGCGGATCGTTCGGGGTGCCGATCGCGTTCACGCGGAAGCTGCGCTGGCCGGTGCCGGAGGTGTCCTGGTTGTACTTGATCGTGAGCGGGAAGCCGGTATGGGCGGTGTAGATGCCGCCGAGCTGCCAGCCGCCGATGAGCGCGTCCACCGGCTTGCTCCAGTTCGAGCCAAAGTGACGGCCGCGGCCGAAGGGGAGCTGATAGGTGAACGAGGGCACGAACATGAACTTGTTGTCGAAGTATGTTGGGCCCATTTCGCAGGCCTGGCAGTACAGATACTGCCAATAGGCCGACTGGCTGCCGGCCTGGCCGCCCTGGCCATAGTAGCCGATAGCGTCCGACATGCCTTTCGAGTAAGTGAAGGCGACCTGATATTCCAGGCCGTGGGCGAACCGCTTGCGTAGCGTGGCCTGCAGGGCGTTGTACCCCTGCTTGCCGACGGAAGCGGTGCCGGAGATCTGCCCGATTTCGCTGCGCAGGGCAGGATTACCGGAAAGATACGGCCCTTGCGTTACCACGCCATTGGTCACGATGTTCTGAAGAAAGGGCATCGGAACCATCAGGTGGTCGCCGTGCTGGCCGACATAGGCAACAGTCAGGACGTTCTGCGACGGCAATTGGAGGTCCATCGAGAAGTTCCACTGCTGCACATCGGCGGGCCGGACGAAGGGGTCCCACAGACGGATCGTGGCGCCCTTATACGGGTTGGTGGGCGTCAGGCCAAACAGGCCCTGGTCGAGCGTGCTGCCGGGGATCGTGTACTGGCCGGCGATGTTGTACCGCGTTTCGAATTCCTGCTCGAACGGCGGATTGAGCGGCGTGCGGAGATTCGTTCCGGTCCCTTCGAGGTAGGAGGAAATGGTGTAGGCGCCGCGGAAGACGACCTTCTTCTCCAGGAAATCCGGCGTGTAGGCGAAACCGACGCGCGGCTGGAAGTCCTTCTTGTAGGGCTGGTACAGGCCCGGATTGCTGTAAATGATCGGCGCAGGTCCGGGCGGCGCGGCCAGGTTGGAAGGCAGCGGGGCGGCCAGTTCCAGGGTGCCGCTAAATTCGTCGAAGTTGGCCTGCCGGTTCTTCACTTCGGCCCAGGGCGAATGGTATTCCCAACGCAGGCCGAGCTGCAGGGTCAGATTGTTGGTGGCGCGCCAATCATCCTGGAAATAAATTCCCCAGACGTTGGAGCGCTGGCCCCAGGTTCCGGATTGCAGGCCGCGGCCGTAATCGTCGGGCAGGCCGAGCATGAAATCCACCTCGCCGAGCTGCGTTCCGGTGGGGCTGAGGGCGTTCTGCGCGCTAAACCGGCCGCCGAAATCGATGAAGCCGCTGCGGCCGTTGTTGCCCGAATAGAACACGTTGATCCATTCGCGGAGGAGCTGCGCGCCCATCTTCATCATGTGGCGGCCGCGGGTGATGGTGAGGTTGTCGCTATACTGCCACGTGGTGTTGGCGAAGAGCTGCTGGACGCCGATGTTGGCGCTGCCGAGGCTGTGGATATAGGTGAAGCCGCCCCCGTTGCCGAGCGCCGCGCCGAGCGCCAGCAGCCCCGTGCCGGCGTTGTTGATGCCGACCTGCTGCGCGAGATTGCCGAGGCCTTCATCGGCGCCGCCGTTATCCAGCATGACGTTATTGACGCCGAAGCGGAATTCGTTGACCATCCGCGGGCTGATGGTGCGGGTCCAGTTGATGACACCGTTTTGGAAGGGCGAGGTGTTGAAGCTGCCGTAGAAGATCGGCATATTGTTGAGGCCGGGATTGTCCTGGCGGCCCTTGGAGATGCGGGCCGTGAAGTAATCCTTTTCTTCGGGACGCCAGTCGAGCTTCATGTCGCCCTGGTCGCTGTAGAGGTAGCTCCAGGCGGAGTAGTAGTAGTTCGAGGTGGTGTAGCGATTGAACTGGGGCTGCGGATAGAAACTGCTGTTCATCAGCTTGACCGCCGCCGGGTTCAACAGACTGGCCGGGATGATGTTGTTCGGGAATGGCGCGCGGATTCCGGTCGCCGCATCCACCGAGTAGGGGTTATAGAGCTGGATCGTCTTGCCGCCGGTCTGCGAGGGGTCGAGCAGCGAGGAGAAATCGCCGCTGCGCCACGCGGTCGGCATCACCGTGGTGCCGGTGAGCTGGGGCGGGGAATTGCGCCGCAGGCTTTGCTCGTCAATGAAGAAGAAGAGCTTGTCCTTGACGATGCGGCCGCCGAACGTGCCGCCGAACTGGTTCCAGCGGAGCGCGCCGCGCGGGACGCCATTCCAGTTGTTGCCCCAATTGTTGGCGTTCAGCTTGTCATTACGGAAATACTCGAACACATCGCCGTGGAACGAGTTGGTGCCGGACTTCAGGATCACGTTGATGATGCCGCCCTGGTAGTTGCCGAATTCAGCCGAGGCGTTGTTGGTGATCAGGCGGAACTCTTCGATGGCGTCGGGATTGGGCTGGTAAGAGACGAGGTTGTCGGAGGTGAAGTTGTTATCGACGCCGTCCAGCATGAAGTTATTGGCTTCCTCGCGGTTGCCGTTGACGTAAGGCCGGCCGCCGCCGGTCGCGCGCTGTCCGCTGTTGAAGCTGGAAGGATCGGGCGTGGTCACGCCGGCGGAAAGGAGCGAGAGAGCCACGGGGTTGCGGCTGATCAGCGGAGTGTGATCGATCTGACTCGAGTCGACGGTGGCGCCCACCTGGGTGGTGTCCGTCTGGAGCAGCGCCGCCTCGCCGGTCACCTGAATGCTTTCGCTGATGGCGCCGACCTGCAGCGCGACATCGATGCGCGCGCGCTGATTGACTTCGAGCGCCAGCTCGGGGATGTTGTAAGTCTTGAACCCCTTGGCCTCCACGGTCAGGGAGTATCTGCCATTGGGAATTCGCGGAAACGCGTAAATCCCGTCTTCATTGGTCTGGGTGGGCCAATCGGTGCCGCGGTCCAAATCCTTCGCCCGGACGCTGGCGCCTACGACGGCGCTGCCGGAAGGGTCCGTGACACGCCCGGTAATTCCCGCGCTCGTTTCCTGCCCCGGCATCGAGACGGCCGCCAGGAGAAGAGACGTCAGGAAGAGAAGCCATCCACGTTGTCTCATATTGCCTCCAAGGTAAATCAAGACCCCAAACTACTTTTTAGTTGGGAAGAGTATGTCATCCTGAACTTAGGATGTCAATGGCGGCGGCTGCCGAAATGTACGCGACGGACCAGCGTCTAAGGCGGTCCCCGGATCGCCTCATCTTCCCCTTGTAAATTTTAGAAATTATGTCATCCTAATCTTAGGATGTCAATAGGGCCGCTCGACAAAAACCTGCCGGTGCCGCTATACCACCAGCTCGAGAGCATCCTCAAGGCCGAGATCGAATCGGGAAGATGGCGGCCGGACGAGCAGATTCCGACCGAGACGCAACTCGTGGAGAGCTTCGGCGTCAGCAAGATCACGGTGCGGCAGGCGCTCGAACACCTCGCCGAACAGGGCTACATCCGGCGCGAACACGGCCGCGGCACGTTCGTCTCGCAGCGCAAGTTCGACGAAGGCCCCCGCGAGCTGACCAGCTTCAGCGAAGAGATGCGCGGCCATAACCTGCGCGCCAGCTCGCGCATTCTTTCGCAAACGGAAGAGCGGGCGGATTCGCGTGTGGCAGCGGCGCTGGATCTGGCGGCGCTCGCGCCCGTCATCGTGCTGCGGCGGCTGCGCCTCGCCAACGGCGAGCCCCTCACCGTGCAGACGGCGCACATCCCGCAGGCGATGGCGCCGGGCCTGGAGGTGAATGAAGACGCTTCGCTCTACGAAGTGCTGCAGCGGAAGTATCACCTCTATGCCGCGCGGGCGCGCGAAACTTATGTGGCGGCGAAGGCCGAGCGCGCCGTGGCGAAGCTGCTCGGCATCCCGCCGGGCGCGCCGGTGTTCCAGGCCGAGCGCGTGACGTTCCTGCCGAATGGCAAGCCGTTCGAATTCGTCGAGTCGACGATTCGCGGCGACCGCTACTCGATCGTGCTCGATCTGGTGAAGCACGGCGCGGAAAAGCGCACGCTGGAGCTGGCGGGAAAGCCGGCGGTGAACTCGCGCTGACCGCGCCCGGTTCTACCGCGCCGGCGGAAGCGCGTGCAATTGCGGCCCGATCACATTGGAGAAATTGTAGTTCGCGCGGCGGTCGGCATCGAGCGTCCAGAACATGGCGCCAATCAGGCCGGGGTAGCCGCCGGGTTGCCGCAGCTTATAAGTGCTGCCGGCGGGCTGCCTGCCGGTGATGAGGTAATCCATCGCCTGGCGGACGATCTCCGGCGTGGTGTCGGTCGTCAGGAATCCGACCGCGACCTTCTGCGGCGGCAGCCCCGCCCAGAACTCCTTCGAATCGCCGCCGGGATGGAAGCCGCGCAGGACGAGCTCGGTCATCGCGGCGTGGTAATCGACCGTGCCGGGCTGATAGATCTCGCCATCGAGCGCTTCGAGCGGCGGCGTGTTGTAATCCTGCACGTCCATGAAGGTGAGGATGTCGCGCAGTGCGTGGGCGATCGGAAGATACGAGCCGAACTGGCCGCCGTAACTCGCGTGTCCGGCGGGGATCTGCGTGCCCTCGGGCACCAGGGTGATGAGGAAGCGCGGTCCGAGGCGCTCGCGCAGCTCGCGCATTCCCGCGATGAGGTTCACGATCGAGGGCGTCTTGGGGTGCCGGAAATCGGTGTCGCCGGGGTCGATCGCGAGCGACGGCGTTTCGAAATCGATATCGATGCCGTCGAAGCCGTACTCGGTCACGATTCGGGAAACGGAGGAGACGAAGTTCGGCACGGAGTTCGGGTCCGCCATCGTGAAGTACTGGCCGCCGCCGCCGAGCGAAATCAGGACCTTTCGGCCCTGGCTCTTCAGGCGCGCGATCTCGTCTTTGAAGCGGGCCGCATCGAAGTTGGCGGGCGTGCGGAACTGCATGGTCCCTTCGGGCGCGTTGTGGTCGGGCGTGGCGAACGCGACGATGACCACGTCCCATTGCGGCGAAATATCCTGGCGCGCGGCGGCGTAGCCGGTCCAATAGCCGATGAGCTCGTGGCCGTTGCCCGCGCCGCTCCGGGGCGCCGGCGCGGCTTCGCTCGCTGTTGCGGGGGCGGCGGAGCGGCCTCCGCGCTGGGGACAGCCCTCGGCGGGCGCGGTGAGAGCGGTCGAATCCGGGAAGCTATACGCCTTTCCGAGGCCGGGTCCGCCGCCGGTGTACCACGGGAGCAGCGCGACGTTCTGCAGATGGTACTGCGCGCCGTGGAGCGTCGCAGCGAACGCGCGCGAAGCCGGCAGATTGTTTTTGGGATTGGTGTCGGTCGGTTCGAGCAGGAAATAAGTCGAAGAGACCGCGGGGCCGCCGCAGGATGGCGGGTCCGTGGACCGCATCCAGGCCGGAACGACATTGCCGGGAGCGGCCGCATTGCGCGGACCATGCCATAGCGGATCGTGCAGCGGGTCCTTGAAAAACTGCGCGACCTGCTGCGTGAGCGGCTGGATGTCGGCATCCTGAACCACTGGCGGCGCGGCCCTCAGGTATGACCCGAGAACGAACGAGTTGCCGGTCGCGGAATCGACGCCATGGGTTCCCCACCCGCAACACACGGTGGCGTCGCCGAGCGCGTAGTACGCGACGTTGCGCGTCACCGCGATCACCAGCCGGCCATCCTGCTTCGCGATCCGGCGAAAGAGCTCCTTCTGCAGGAATTCCAGGTCGACGATTCCCAGCGACCGGCCGGTCTTGTGTGAGGTCAGAATATAGCCCGAGCCTCTGGGCACCGCGATCCGCACGGCTCGCACCTCAGGCTTGCCGAGGAGCGTGTGCCAGGACTCCGGCGCCGCGACCATCGAACGCAGCATCGCGTCACCGTATTGCGTGTTACCGCCCGCGGGAAACGGGAACGCGGAGAAAACCGGCGACCGCAGAATGGCCGGGACGTCTGGCGCGGCCTCCATCACGAACGGCTTGCCCGCGGCTTTCGAGGACTCGAAGGAGAGCGCCACCGGGACCAGCAGCACCGGGATCGTGGTGGCGCCGCCCGCGGCGGGGTCGCGGCCCGCCAGTGTGAAGGAGGCCGAACCGGCGGTTACGCGGAAGGTGGGGACGGTGCCCTGGGCAAGCACCGAGTGCGCGGCGATGAGAAAGGGAAGAAGCGAGGCAGCGATTCGCATGTGTGGCGCCATTCGGCGAACACACATTTTCGCGCATCGCGGAGGGCGGCGGCACCGGAGCTTCCGGGCCGCCGCCGCGGAACAGCGAACCTGCGTGCTCAGAAGATCAGCTTGAGCGCCAACTGCAGGTGGCGGTCGCCGCCGGAGGTGCTGGTGATCTTGCCCAGGCTGCTGCCCATGGTGTTGCCGGGATTTTTGAAGATCGGGGTGTTGAACACGCTGAACGCCTCGGCGCGGAATTGGAAGTACACGCCCTCGCGGTGGGAGAACGGGAAATTCTTCAGCAGCGCCGCATTGGTGGTCTGCATGCCGGGGCCGATCAGGGCGTTGCGGCCGAGATCGCCGTACGTCCCCGGCGCCGGAGCGACGAAGACCGCGGGATTGAACCACTGGGCGAGCTGTGCCGCGAGCGGCCGGTTCGTCCCGAGGTTCGGATCGCCGATCACGTTGGGCCGCTGCTGCGGCGTGCCGCTGAGCGCGTTATCGGCGCCGGTCACGACGTTGATCGGCAGGCCCGAATGCGCGGTGAACCGCACCGCGAGATTCCAGCCGCCGGCGGTTTCCCGGATGAACGCGTTTTGGCGGAGCAGCTTCGGCATGTCCCAGATGCCCGCCACGGACGCGATGTGCTTGGAGTAGAAATCCGAGGGCCCCCACATGCTGTGCAGGTCGAACGGGTTCGGCGTGGCCGCCGTATCGGTCACGCTGGCGCCGGTTCCGCCGCTGAAATCGTCCAGCGATTTCGAATAGGAATAGGTGCCCTGCAGCGTGAAGTTGCGGCTGTACCGTTTCACCACGCGCACTTGCAGCGCGTTGTATTCGGAATTCGCGAACGTCCCCATGGTGGTGAGATTGCCGAAGCCGGGGTAGATCACGCGCGAGTTCTCGTTCGCGACGGTGGCTCCGGGGGCGTAAATTGCCGGATTCGCCGAAATGTCATCCAGCAGCTTGCGCCCGAGCTTGCCCACGTAGGCGGCTTCCAGCACGGTGTTTCCGAAGAACTGGCGCTGCACCGTGACGTTGTATTGCATGGTGTACGGCGTCCGCATAGTGGCACTGGGGAATGTCAGTTGCGGCGGCGGATTCAGCGTGAAAACGGGATTGTTCAGGTTCAGCGTGGCGGGAATCGTGCCGTAGCCGCGCAGCGGGTCGGAGAGGCTATAAGGGGCGTTGATGGTATACGAATACCGGAAGGGTTGCGTGCCGTTCTGGATGATGTTGGCGGTAATGGCGTCGTAGAACACGCCGAAGCCGCCCCGGATGATCGTCTTGCCGCTGCCGGTCGCGTCGTAGGCGAAGCCGATGCGCGGCGCGAAGTTGTTCATGTCGGCGTGGATCAGCCCGCGGCCGAAGCCGGGGTCGCCGGGGAAAACCAGGCCGGTGGGCGCGTTCGGATAAACGCGCGATTGCTCGCCGGGTGAGAAGGAGCCCCAATAGTTGTTCGGCTGATACCACGGCATCGGCAGCTCGTAGCGCAGCCCGAGGTTCAGGGTGAGGCGGCGGGAGACGCGCCAATCGTCCTGCGCGAAGCCGTAGAAATTGTTCTGGATGCCGCCCTGTTCGAGCGCGGGGCTCGAGATGCTCAGGTTTTGCGCCAGTCCGAGGAGGAAATCGGCGGCGGAATTGCCGGTGAAGATTCCGCTGAAGGTGAAGCCGCCCTGGCTTTGAAACCAGGTGCGGTTTAGGTATTGGCCGCGCAGGTATTCAGCGCCGAATTTGAAGCTGTGGGATCCGCGGATCCAGGTCAGCGTTTCGGTGAGGTCGCGCGTGTCGTTGGTCGTGGCCGCCGGCGCCGCCGAGGTATTGCCCACATCGAAACGGCTGGAAACGTTGATCTCCGAAGGCGTCGGCGGCCCAAACTCAGGGAGCGTCGAACCCAGGCTGTGCAGGCTGTAGGGCGTGAGGATCGAGACGCCGGTGCTGAAGCGGTTATACGCCAGCCGCGCCACGTTCAGCAGGTTGGCCGAGATGGGCAGCGTGTCGCCGATCGAGATCGTGTGGACGTACGCGTCGGTCTCCTCGTACTCGTATCCCGGAACGTTGCCGGCCGCCGCGTTGGCGCGCGAGGCCACCTGGTTATATCGCGCGTCGATCGCGTGGCGGCCCAGATAATAGTCGCCGCGCAGCAGGCCCTGGTCGTCGTTCTGCGGAGCGAAATAGGTGGCGGCCAGGAAGCCGTTGGCGGAGTTGGCGGGGGAGATCAACTGGTTGATCTTGACCGCCACCGGGTCGAAGCGGCTGGCGGGGATGGTATTGCCGGGGAACGGCTGGCCGGTCAGCGGGTCGGTAATCTTGCTTGAGAAGACGCCGCTGCTTTCGGCCGAGGTGAGCGGCTTGGCGCTCGAGCTGAGCGCGGAGGAGCGCACCTTCAGGCCCTGGTAGGAGCCGAACAGGAACAGCTTGTTCTTAATGACCGGCCCGCCCAGGTTCCCGCCGTACTGGTTCTGCACCAGCTTGTTGACGGTCTTGGAGAAGAAGCTGCGCGCATTGAAGGCGCTGTCGCGCAGGTATTCCCAGCCCGCTCCGTGCAGGCTGTTGGTGCCGGATTTCGTGATTACGTTCATCACGGTTCCGGAATTCCGGCCGAACTCGGCGGTGTAGTTGCTGGTCACCACGCGGATCTGCTGCACGGAATCGGGCGGCGGGTAATTCAGCCCGGAGTTGCGGAACAGTGCGTTGAAAGATCCCCCGTCGAACAGCATCGAGTTCTGTCCGGGGCGCGAGCCGGAGGTGGTGAAGGTGGGGCCTTGGCGGTCGTTCGTGAACGTCTGGGGGTCGTTAATGGTGGAGACGCCGGGCATGAGCGACATCAGATCGAAGATGTTGCGGCCATCGAGCGGCATATCCGTGACGGTCTTCTCTTCGATGGTGCCGCTGAGGGTGGAGGTGCGGGCATCGGTGAGCGGCGTCTCGGCCACGACGGTAATGGCTTCGGTCGCGCTGCCGACCTGAAGGGCCGCATCGACGCGCACGTTCTGCTCGGCGGCCAGCGCGATGCCCGTCTGCTCGAATGCCTTGAAGCCGGCGACCGATACCTTGACGGTGTAGGTGCCGATGGGCACCGCGGTGAGGACCCATTCGCCCTTGTCGTTCGATGTGGCGGTACGGGTGTTCCCGCGCTCGGCCGAAACGGCGGTGATTTCCGCGTTCGGCACGACCGCGCCGGCGGGATCGGTTACGGTGCCGTACAGGCTACCGGTGTCCTGGGCCGGCAGCAGGGCCGGCAGGAGCAGCGTGGCAATTGCCAGGATGCGTTTCATGGATGAACCTCAGTGGAGTTTTCGATATGAATGGTCCGCGTATCGCGGTGGCCGGAAATCCAAACGTCTTGCAAACGATCGCCGAATACGGCGGCGCGCTCCGGACCCGCGCCGGCGGGCCAGAGAGTGCCGAAGCCGTCCAGCGCGAGTCCGTGGATATAAGCGAATATCATGGCCGCCGGGGTGGGGCCGTAGTCCGGAAGACCGGCGAGGCCGCGCTTGGCGCCGCCGCTCATCTTCTTCACCCGGGCGATCTCCTCATAACCCGTCATCCGCATCAGGATGTTGCGAAAGCTCAGGTTTTCGATGGGGCTTTCGGGCAGCCCCTGCGCCAGCACGCGGCCCTTGGTGTACATCGTGAGGTCACTGAACGCGACGTCGCGGATCTGGCTGAGGCGGGAGCCGGCCGCGCGCTTGTCGACTTCGACGGCAATCGGCCACTCCACGCCCTGGCCCCACTTCGGCAGCGTGGTCATCACAATGTTCTGGAAGCGGATGTCCTCCATCGTGCCGCCGTCCATCGCGAGCAGGGCGATGCCGGTGCGGGAATCGCGGATCACGCAGTTGGAGAATACGCAGTGCCGGAAATCGCCGTAGCTCTCGGTGCCGAGCTTGAGAGCGGAGGCCGCGCTGACCAGCACGCAGTTGGTGACGGTCACGTTTTCCGTCGGTTCGATGGGCGCCGCGCCGCGGTTGGTTGTCTTGAGCACGATGCAGTCGTCGCCCGCTTCGATGTGGCTGTCGGAAACGATCGCGTTTCGCGTCGAGTCGATGTCGATGCCGTCCGTGTTGATGCCGCGCAGATTGTTCAGCAGTTCGATGCCGCGGATTTTGACGCCGTCGCAATTTTTGGGATGGATCGTCCAGGCGGGCGCGCGGCGGATGGTGATGTCCTCGATGCGGACGTTGCGCGAATCCCAGATCTCGATGAGCGGGCTGGGGCGGGGAAGCGGCTTGAGGTTTTGATCGAGGAAGGCGTCGCCCTGGCCGTCGATCGTTCCGCCGCCTTCGATCGCGATATTTTCGACGCCTGTCGCATAGATCAGATGCTTGGGATTGTAGTCCGCCATGCGCGTGCTGCCCAGCAGGACAGCGCCAGGAGAAAGGTGCAGCGTGACGTTGGAGCGGAGCGTGATCGTGCCGCTCAGGAACCGGCCGGCCGGGAACACCACCGTGCCGCCGTGCGCGCCCGCGGCGTCGATGGCCTTCTGGATGGCCGCGGTATCGAGCGTGCGGCCGTCGCCCGCCGCGCCGTAGGATTTCACGTCGAAATCGGCGGCGCACACCGCCACGGCCGCGGTGAGAAGCGCTGCGGCGGCGCGGATTACGGTCTGGCGTTCTTGAGCCATGTTTCGTAAATGTACTTCTCTTTGTCCTCGTCCCAGCGCTGGCGCGGGAGGGCGTCGAGCTGGTCGTGCGGCACATTGGGAATGCCGCTACCCAGCGCGCGCGTGCCTCCCTCCCGCGCTTCCGTCGCGTAAAGCTTGTCCATGGGTACGCCGTTCTGCGAGGCCCATTCCGAAATGTGCGTCTCCGGCATGCGGGCGATCGATTCCGCCGTCCAGTTGGGGAATTGCAGGTGCTTTTCGAGCCACAGCGCGACGGGGCGCGTCAGAAAATACGGGCGGTGGCTGCTGCCGGGGTTGAAGCCGAAATCGAAGACGTTGCGGTCGCTGCCGTGGAGAGCGATCACGCGCTTGCGGAGGTCCTCGAAGAACGCAGCGCCGCCGGTCTTTTCGATGTCCACCACTTCATCGGCCGAGCCGTTGAAGATCAGGGTGGCGCCGCGATTCGCGTGCAGATTGTAGAGCGCCGCGCCGCGGTCGCCGAGAAACGCGAGCGACTGGTACGGGATCGCCTGGCACATCTTCTTGCTGCTGGAGTCCCAGTATCCGCCGGGGCCGTCGAGGTTGCCGCCGCCCGTCAGCACGCAGGAGTTCAGCCGCGTCTCGACCGCGCAGGCGAGGCCGAGTACGAACGATCCCATCGAATACCCGACTGCGCCGAGCCGTTTGGGGTCGACATCCGTCCGCTGCGCCAGGTAGGAGGTGGCCTGCATGACGTCCGTCATCATCAGCCCGCCCATGCGGCGCGCCATTTCCGGCGGATCCACATTACGGTCGTGCTGCCGCGTGCCGCTCTTGCGCTGCGCGTTACGCTCGCCTTCGCCGATCGGATCGTAGGTGAGAACCACGGCTCCAGCCTGCGCGTAGAGGATGCCGGCGTAGAAGGCATACCAACTGTACTTGTCGCCGCCGTGGCCGTTCACCACGATCAACCCCGGCATTTTCGCCGCCGGCAGTTGCTTCGGCCGGTAGACGATCGCCGGGATTCGCAAACCGTATGCCGTCGCATAGCTGACGCGCTCGGCGACCACGCCGGGCGCCGGCTCGAACTGGCCGTAGTTTTCGGTTTCGAGCGCCGGCAGCGGATCGGGCACGAACAGCGTCGATTTGATCTTCCGGCGCTGCTCATCGAGCGCCCAGCCGGGCTTGGCGTCCGCCGAAAATTTCAGCTTGCCCGTAACCTTCACCGGCTGGAAGCTCTGGACGCGCGAGACGTGGACGCGCCCGCGATCCGCGACTGGCGGCTCGGTGATGCCGGGCACGCGGTCATCCGGCGGCGCAACGGAAGAAACGGTCACGTCGGCGGGTTCGAGGCCGGGGGCGGACACCTTGACGTGAATGGCGCCGGGCGTGGCGGTCGACCGGACCAGATTGGCCACGGGCGCGTCGATGTACATCGTGCCCTCCATGGCCTCTTTCTTGTCGAAATCCGATTCGTACACCGCGGGGCCCACCAGCGTCGCCGGGCCTGTCACGGTCCAGGTGAGTGGCGGCCGGGCGCCGTAGACGTGCACTCCCGCGGCATCGACGATGTCTGCGGAGAGGATGTCGATCCCGGAGCGGTCGGCGGGAATCGTGGGCGCGGAAGCCTTAAGAATCAGCCGCGCGGGCTTGCCTGCCATCGTCTGGGAATACGTGATGCGCTCGCCGTCCTTGCGGCCCTCGACGGAAATCGTTCCGCGCCGGATCTCGACGTTGTCGAACGTAACGCTGTGGTTGTTAGCGGCCGACGGGCGCGCCGTGCCGATGGTCGCGCCGTTCACCTTCAGCGTAACCTCGTCGCAATTGGAATCGACCACGATGGGCTTGCGCTGCCCCAGGTACTGCTCGCGCCAGTAGTGCGGCAGGATATACGCCATGGGCTTCGCCGTGAAATTCGCCTGCCACAGAAAGTAGACGTACTTGGGGAAGCGGTACATATCGGTCCAGCCCTTGGGGTTGATGTGGAGCAGGGGCGAGTTTTTGTATTCTCTGTCGGCGCCGTGGTCGGCGTAGAGCCAGACTACCACGTTGTCATCCGCCAGCTTCGGGCTGCGCGCGTCGGTCTCGTGCTGCCAGAGCTCGGTGCCGGTGATCTGGCCGCTTTCGGGATTGCGCGTGGCGGGGCCGAAATCGCGGTCGTCGCTCGTGTACCAGCCGCGAACGGTGCAGCGGAGCAGGTTTTCGATCGGCAGGTCGGCATCCGTGAGCTGCACGAAATCGCCGCCGTTTTCGCCGCGCCGCAAATAGATGATGCGGGTGGTGTCCTCGGCATGCGCCCACGCGGAATCGGCCGGGTGGTCGGTCTCGTTGCCGATCGACCAGATGAAAATGCTGGGATGGTTGCGGTCGCGGCGGATCGCCTCCGTCAGCATGCTCCGCTGCACGTCCCGGCCGAAGGGGATGTCCTTGATATTGGGCAGCTCTTCGATGGTGATGATGCCGAGCCGGTCGGAGAGATCGTAAACGTAGGGGTCATTCGGGTAGTGGACCGTGCGCTGGAAATATAGCCCCATGTTGTGGCGGATATCTTCGAGGTCGTGCTCGTGGATCCACTTGGGGATGGCGTCGCCGAGCCACGGGTACTCCTGGTGCCGGTTGATGCCGCGCAGCACCAGCTTCGCGCCGTTCAGATAGAGCCGCTTTTCCGCATGGTTCCAGGAAAACCAGCGGAAGCCGAGCGGCGAGCGGTAGGTATCGGTCGCGCGGCTGCCGTCGCGGACTTCGCTGGTGACGCTGTACAGGTACGGATGATCCGGCGACCAGAGCTGCGGATGATCGACCGCGCCCACCGCCTGGTGGAACTCGTGCAACTCGCCGGGCGCGATACGCTCCCGCGCGGTCGCCTGGAGCACGGTGCGGCCCGCGGCGTCGCGGACCGTCGTGACCAGGACGCAGTCGCGGGCTTCGGGGTAGTCGTTTCGGACCCAGGTGCGGACGTCCACCGTTCCCCGTTGGGCGCTCACCTCCGGCGTGGTGACGAAGGTGCCGCCCTCCTGCTCCGCCGAGCCCTGGAACGGGATCGACAGGCGGTCCCGGATGACCAGCCGGACATCGCGGTAGATGCCGCCGTAAACATCGAAATTGCCGGCCGTCATGGGCGGAATGTGGCCGAAATCGTCGTCGCGGCGGTTCGATACCTGCACGGCCAGGACATTTTCCTGCCCGAACTTCACCTGCTTCGTCACATCCACGGAAAAGCTGGTGTAGCCGCCTTTGTGCTCGCCCACCAGCTCGCCATTGAAGTAGATCCGGGAATACTTCTGCACCCCATCGAACTCGATCGCGATGAGCCGCCCGGCGTATTCCTTGCCGATGACCAGCCGCTTCCGGTACCATCCCCAGCCGTACCACCAGTAGGAGTCGTCGCGCTCGGCCGCGGAGCGGATGAAGGGATGGAGGTCCCCGCTGGTCTCGTAGGTGCTCCAGGTGTGAGGTATCGCGATCGCCTGCCAGTGTCCGTCGTCGAAATCCGGCCGGGCTGCCGCGAGGTTCGGCTCCGGCTGCGGGGCATATTGAAAGGTCCAGTCGCGGTCGATGGTTTTCTCGATGCGGGGGGCGGCGGCCAGCGCGGACGCGCACGCGGCGGCGAGGAGGAGACAGCGGAGGCTCATGCTGGGTTCACTCCGAGTGTCGGACCGCGCGCCGAACCCGTCAAGAAACTGGCGGAAATTCACCGGATATTCACCGTGGTAACTTAAGGTTTTCAGTGAGTTCCGCCACCGTGAACGTAACCCCAGATGGCCGCGCCGCCCAGGTCCGCACGATCCTGGAGAGCCGCACCTTCCGCAATACCGAGGTGCTGAAGCGGCTTCTGGACTACCTGGGGCGGCAGGCCGTCGAGGATTCCGAGGCCGACCCCAAGGAATACACGATCGGGGTGCAGGCATTCGGCAAACCCGCGGATTATGACCCGCAGACCGATTCCTCGGTGCGGGTCCAGGCGGGAAAACTGCGGCAGAAGCTGGACGAGTACTACCGGACCGAAGGCCAGCATGACCCTTGGATTGTCGAGCTGCCCAAGGGTCATTTCCGCCTGGAGTTCCGGCCCCGGGAGGTGATCGCGGCGGAACCCGCTGCCGCGCGGCCGGCGCGGAACCCGCGGCACTGGTGGGCAATCGCCGGTGGCGTGGCGATTTTAGCCGGCTTGCTCGCGGCCGGCTGGTACATTGCGCGCGTGCGGCCGGGCGTCGCTCCCGGTCCCGTGGCCGAGGGCTGGAATGCCGAGATGGAGGAGCTATGGAAACCGCTGCTGGCCGGATCGAGACCCATTCTGGTCGTGATCGGCACGCCGCTGTTCGAGAAAATCGGCAGCTCGTTCTTCCGCGATCCCGCTCTGAATACGTGGGATAGCGCCGCGCAGGCGGATTCGGTGCGGAGCGTCGAGCGTGCTTTGGGCGGCAGCGCGGCCGCCCCGGCGTTTCCCTACACCGGCGTCGGCGAGGCGCAGGGGGCTTTCGAGCTGGCGCGGCTGCTGCTGCCGCGCGGCCGCGACCTCGCGCTCCGCACCAGCAACCAGGTGAACTGGGAGGACATTTCGCGGTTCAACGTCATCTTTCTCGGTCCGCCGAAGTACAACGTGCAGACGCTCGATCTGCCGGTGCAGCAGGACTTCGAAATCAGCCACGCGCGCGTCCGCAACCTGCATCCGCGGCCCGGCGAGCCGGCGGACTTCGAGGAGAAGTTCGTGCCCGGCCAGGCCAATCTGGAAGAAGGCCACGCGCTCATCTCGCGCCTTCCGGGATTGCACCGCACCGGCGAGATGCTCATGCTGGCGGGCAGCTCGACGGAAAGCACCCGCGCCGCCGTTGAGTTCATGACGCGGCCCGAGTACGTCACGCCGTTCGTCCGCTGGATGCGCGCGCAGCCCGGCGGCATCCCGCCGTGGTTTCAGGTGGTGCTGCGGGCGCGCTTCAAATCCGGGACGCCGATCGCGATCGAAAGAGTGGCTTTCCACCGGCTCTGAGGCGCCGGCTCCGGCCTCTTGACAGCCCCGCAGCACTGAAATATATTATTGTTGCTAAAACGATTTAGTAGAAATGGCAGGCCGCCGCGTGGCGCCGCCATTCCGACCGGGGTCTCCAGGTAAGAGAGGTTCACATGACAAAAGCCATCACTCAGCGCCTGGCGCTGTGCGGACTGCTGTTCGCGGCCGCGGCGCTGGCTCAGTACCGCGCCGGCATTCAGGGCGTGATCTCCGATGCGACCGGCGGGGCCGTGCCGGACGCGACCATCAAGCTGACCAGCAAGGAAACGAATATCGTCCGCACCACGAAGAGCAACGAAACCGGAGCCTACGCGATCGCCGCCCTGCCGCCCGGCGCTTATTCCATGTCCGTGGAAAAGACCGGCTTCGCCACCAAGACGATCGACGAGGTGGTCGTCAATGGCGAGCAGGTTCAGTCGTTGAATGTGACGATGGCGGTGGGCGAGACCACCACCTCGGTGACGGTCTCGGAAGCGGCAGTTCCTCTGCTGAATACGGAGGACGCGGTTATTTCCGGCACCATCACGAAGCGCGAAGTGGAAAACCTGCCCTCCTTCGGCCGCGATCCGTTCCAACTGGCGCGCCTGGCGCCGGGCGTGTTCGGCGATGGCGCGATCTCCAACAGCGGCGGCACCACATCGATGCCCGGCGTCAACCGCCCCTCGGCCGGCGCGGTGAACAGCATCTTCTTTATTGAGAACGGGCCGCAGGTGATCGCCAACGGCACGCGGCAGGTCTCGAACAATATTCAGGTGGATGGCGTCGGCGTGAGCAGCCTGGCGTGGGCCGGCTCGGCGGTGATTACGCCGAATGAGGAGTCCATCAAAGAGGTCCAGGTGGTGGCCAACAACTATTCGGCTGAAAACGGCCGCAACAGCGGCGCGCAGATCCTGGTCATCTCGCAGAACGGCACCAACGAGTACCACGGCAGCGGCTTCTTCAAATGGCACCGGCCGGGGCTGGACGCCTACCAGCGCTGGAATGGCCCCGGCAATCCTTCGCCGGTGAGACGCGACCAGAACCGCTTCAATCAGTTCGGCGGCAGCGTCGGCGGGCCGATCCGGAAGAACAAGCTGTTCGCGTTCTTCTCTTACGAGGGGCTGCGCAATTCCTCGTACAATCAGAGCACCGTCTGGTTCGAGACGGACCAGTTCCGCAACACGGCGGGCCCGCAGGGCTCGCTGGCGCGCAAGATCCTGTCATTCCCCGGTCAGACGCCGCTGATTGTCGCTCCCTCGCCGCTGAGCTGCGCGCAGGTCGGGCTCCCCTCCACGCAATGCCACGATGCGCCGGGCGGGCTCGACCTCGGCTCGCCGCTCACCACGCCGCTCGGCACCGGTGACCCGACCTTTGGCCAGCCGGGCACGCCGTATGGCATCGGCAACGGCTTCGATGGCGTCGCGGATGTGCAGCGCGGCATCGTCCAGACCCCCGGCCGCACCATCAATGCGCAGTACAACGGCCGTCTGGACTACCACCCCGACGATAAGGACATGGTCGCCTTCAGTATCTACGAAGTGCCGACCGTGGCTTACTCGATCAACGGCCCGGCGCGCAGCCTGAATCAGTGGGTCAGCGACCGCATGTCGCGGTCGTGGACGGGTATCTGGAACCGGACGTTCTCGCCCAGCCTGGTGAACGAGGCGCGCCTCGGCCTGAGCGGCTGGGCATTCGATGAAACTAAGTCGAACCCGCAGGAGCCGTGGGGATTGCCGATCACCAACTTCGACGGAGCCGGCCCGGTGGCGGTGCAGCGCTTCGGGGCGGCGGGGCCGGGCGTCTTCGATCAGGGCACCTGGAATGGCAAGGACACCCTGAGCAAGGTTTGGGGCCGCCATTTCCTGAAAATGGGCGGCGAATACTCGCGCGGCCACTTCCTCGATGACAGCGCCGGCTCCGCGCGGCCGACCTTCAACTTCCGCAACCTGTGGAGTTTCGCCAACGATGCGCCGTACCAGGAATCCGGCACGTTCAATCCCGTCACCGGGCAGCCCACCGATAACCAGAAGCACCTGCACGCCGATATCCTGGCGTTCTTCGTGCAGGACGACTGGAAAGTGCGGCCGAACCTCACTCTGAACCTCGGCCTGCGCTACGAATATTACTCGCCGCTCAAGGCGAATGCCAACGTGATCAGCAACGCGGTGCTGGGGCAGGGCGCTGCGGCGCTTACGAATATGACGCTGAAGGTCGGGGACACGCTGAATTCGACCGATTGGAAGAACTTCGGCCCGCAACTCGGCTTTTCCTGGAACCCCACGCAGTTCAAGAGCAAGCTGGTGCTGCGCGGGGGCTTCGGCATCGGCTTCAACGTGCAGCAATTGGCGACGCTGACCAACGGCCGCGGCAATCCGCCGTGGGTCACCAGCCTGACCCTCAACGGCTCGAACATCTATTATGCGGTGCCGTCCAACCCGGACCAGTTCTTTGGATATCCGGCCAATCCGGCGGCCATCCAAACCTTCGATCCTACGACCGGCCTGCCGGCCTCCGGCGCGCCCGTGACGCTGAACGCCTTCCCGTCCGACATGCCGACGCCGACCACGTACCGCTACTCGATGGAGGCGCAGTACGAGGTCGCGCACAACTGGCTGGCGTCCGTCGCCTACCAGGGCAGCCAGACGCGCAATTACCAGCGGCAGCGCGAGCTGAACGTCATCTACTATCCGAACCTGAACCCGCGCGTGAACCGGCTGTACTGGTTCTCCAATGATGCCGCGGCGCACTACAACGCGCTGCTCACCGAGATCCAGCATCGCTTCTCCAGCCAGTTCACCATCGATGCGCAGTACCGCTTCAGCCGCAACACCGACCAGGGCTCGCAGGATTATTACACGGACCCGTATCCCTACGACATCAAGTACTCGAACGGGCCTTCCGATTTCGACGTGACGCACGATTTCAAGGTGTGGGGCGTCTACACGCCCCGCATCTTTAAAGGGTCGAGCCAATTCCTGCACAAGGTCGCCGATGGCTGGGCGCTCAGCGGCATCATGGACACGCACTCCGGCTTCCCCTGGACGCCGACCTACAGCAATACCGGCTGCAACGTCGTCTACCCGAACAGCGGTTACTGCACGCTGCGGCCGGCGGCCTATCTGGGCGGCGCGCAGAGCGATTTCAGCAACGCGGCCTTCATGCGGCCGAACGGCGATTTCCCGAACGGCGCCCTCAGCTACTTCACCGTGCCGGCCTGGCCCGCGACCGGCGCGCCGCCGCCTCCCGGCGTCGGCCGCAACAGCTTCCGCGGCCCGCACTACTTCGGCCTGGATGCGACGCTGGGCAAGTCCTTCGGCATCCCGAATTCCAGGGTCTTCGGCGAGAACGCCCGGCTCAACCTGGAACTGGCCGCGTACAATGTGCTCAACAAGCTGAATCTGACCGGCATCAACACCTCGATCAGCAACGACGGCAAGACCAGCAATCCGCTCTTCGGCCAGGCGCAGGGCGCCTTTGCCGGGCGAATTGTCGAAGTGACGGCGCGGTTCAGCTTCTAACGCATGACCCGCCCGCTCCTACCCATCCTGCTGGCGATGGCGGCCGCCATCGCCGGCGCACAGGAAACCATCGTGATCGACGCCGCCGCGCCGGCGCGCCCGTTCCCGCACTTCTGGGAGCAGATGTTCGGCTCCGGGCGGGCGGTCCTCTCGCTGCGTGAAAGCTACCGCGACGACCTCCGCGCGGTCCGCGAGGCGACCGCATTCGGCTACGTGCGCTTTCATGGCATCTTCGACGATGAAAACGGCGTGTATTCCGAGGACCGGCAGGGCCGCCCGGTGTACAACTGGTCGTATGTCGATCAGATCTACGATGGTCTGCTGGCGAATCACGTGCGGCCCTTCGTCGAGTTGAGTTTCATGCCGAAGGCCATGGCCGCTTCGCAAACGCCCCATGCGTTCTGGTACAAGCCGCTGCCGAACCCGCCCGCGGACTACGGCAAATGGGCGGCGCTCGTCGGCGGCTTCGCGCGGCACCTCATCGCCCGCTACGGTATCGATGAAGTGGCGCAATGGTATTTCGAGGTCTGGAACGAGCCCAATATCGATTTCTGGACGGGTGTTCCCAAGCAGGAGACCTATGAGCGGCTCTACCGCTCGGCGGCGCTGGCGCTCAAGGCGGCCAGCCCGCGCCTGCGTGTCGGCGGGCCGGCCACCGCGCAGGCCGCCTGGGTCGCGCCCTTCCTCGCCTGGTGCGCGCGCGAGCATGTGCCGGTGGATTTCGTCTCCACACATGTCTACGCCAATGACACCGCCGAGGACGTCTTCGGCACGCACGAGCGCATCGGCCGGCGCGACATGGTGGCGCGGGCGGCGAAAAAGGTGCACGATCAGGTGAAGGCTTCAGCCTTCCCGAATCTGCCGATCATCTGGTCGGAATACAATGCGTCGTATAAGAACGAGGTGGACGTGACCGACGCTCCCTTTATGGGCCCGTGGCTGGCGAACAATATCCGCGCCTGCGACGGCTTGGTTTCGAGCATGTCTTACTGGACGTTCTCCGATGTGTTCGAAGAGCAGGGCGTGGTCAGGACGCCGTTCTACGGCGGTTTCGGGCTGATCGCCGAGGGCGGGATTCCCAAGGCGGCGTTCCACGCCTTCCGGCTGCTCCACCGGCTGGGAGAGGTCCGGCTTCCGGCGGATTCGGAATCCGCCCTCGCCACGCGGCGGCCGGATGGCACGCTCGCCATCGCGGTGTGGAACTACTCCGATCCGGAAGACCGCGGCGCGGAGCGCGATTTCACGTTGCAGCTTCGCGGCGTGACCGCGGGCGCCGCGCGCGTTACGGTCGTCGATAGCAGCCACGGTTCGCCGCTGGCCGCGTGGAAGTCGATGGGCAGCCCGGCGAATCCCACGGCGGCGCAACTGGCCCGTTTGCGGCAAGCGGCGGCGCTCCCGGACGCCGAGACTGTGGCCTTGCGCGCGGGCACGCTCGCGCTAAAACTGCCGGCCCATGCCCTGGCGCTCGTCGAGGTGGCGCCATGAGCGGGATCACGCGGCGCGCGCTGCTCGGCGGTTTTCCGGCTCTGTTGCTGGCGAAGCCGCGGCTCTCGAAGGAAGAAGATGCCTTCCTCGAAGACCTCGGGCATCGCAGCTTCCGGTTTTTCTGGGAGCAGGGAGACGCCACGACGGGCCTGATCCGCGACCGCGCGCTGGTGAACAGCGAAGGCCCGGACCAGCGGTCCATGGCCTCCAGCGCCGCCGTGGGCTTCGGTTTGACGGCGATCTGCATCGCCGCCGAGCGCCGCTGGATCTCGCGCGCTCAGGCGCGCGAGCGTGTGCTCGCCGCGCTGCGGTTTTACGCGGAAAAATCGCCGCAGGAGCACGGCTGGTTCTACCATTTTGTCGAAATTGACACCGGCGAGCGCCACGGCCGCAGCGAGCTTTCCACCATCGACACGGCTCTCCTGCTGGCGGGCATGCTGACCGCGCGCGGCTATTTCCATGGCGATTCCGAAATCGACCGCCTGGTGCGCGCCGTGTGGGAGCGCATGGATTTCCAATGGTTCCTCAATGGAGATCCGAATCTGCTCTCGATGAGCTGGCGCCCGGAATCCGGTTTCAATCAGCACCGCTGGGATCACCACTGCGAACTGGGCATTCTCTACCTGCTCGGCATCGCCTCCCCGGCGAAGCCGCTGTCCGTCGATTCCTGGTATGCCTGGCGGCGTCCGACCGTGACCTACGCGGGCCACACCTACATCAGCGGCGCGCCGCCGCTCTTCGTGCACCAGTATTCGCAGGCCTGGATCGACTTTCGCGGCCGGCGCGAGAAACGCGAGCCGCACACGGATTGGTTCCGGAACTCCGTAGAAGCGACGCTCGCGCACCGGCAGTTCTGCCTGGATCTGCGCGATCGCTTCCCGGGATATAGCGAAAATATCTGGGGCATCACGGCCTCCGATAGCGCCCACGGCTACACCGCATGGGGCGGGCCGCCCGCGACCCGCAACATCGATGGCTCGGTGGTCCCCTGCGCCGCTGGCGGCTCGCTGATGTTCGCGCCGGAGATCTGCGTGCCCGCGCTGATCGAGATGCGCCGCCGCTTCGGCGACCGCATCTACCAGCGCTACGGCTTCGCCGACGCCTTCCACCCCACCAACGGCTGGACGGACCGCGACGTGATCGGCATCGACCTCGGCATCACCATCCTCAGCGCCGAGAACCTCCGCACGGGAAACGTGTGGCGATGGTTCCACCGCAATCCGGAAATCGAGCGCGCCATGCGCGTGCTGTTCGATTAGAGGTTGTTCAGGATCGAGAGCGCGGTTCCCTCGAAAATGTGCCGCTTTTCGTGCTGGGGAATGTTTAGCGCCTCGATCGACGACACCGCTTTATCGATCGAGCCCAGCAGGTGCGGAAAGTCGCTGCCCATCACCATGTGATCGGAGCCCACCAGGTCGCGCGTCATCATCAGGTTGTGCGGGTTGAACGTGACCGTGTCGTAGTACAGCCGCTTGAGGTAAACGCTCGGCAACTCGTCGATCTTGACGCGGCACTCGGCGAAATCGCGAAATCCGCTGTCCATGCGCTCCATCAGGTAGGGCACGGCGCCGCCGAGGTGGGCGATGAGCCAGCGGATGTCCGGGAAATCTTTGAACATGCCGTCGTAGCACATGCGCGCCACCGCCAGCGTGGTGTCCATGGGGAAGCCGATGATCGGGCCGAGCACGTATTCCCGGAACGGCTCGGAAGCCACGGGCAGCATCGGATGGAGAAAAATGCAGAGCTTCATCCGGTTCGCCTCGGCGAAAAAGGGGCGATATTGCGGTGCAGTGAGCGGTTTTCCGCCGATATTGCTCAGCAAAATGACGCCGTTGAGCTTCAATTCGCCGATGGCACGGTGCAGCTCTTTGAGCGCTTCGTCCGGGTTGTCCATGGGGATCGAGGCGAAGCCCTTGAACCGCTTGGGGTAGCGCGCGGCGAGGTCGGCATACGCATCGTTCATCCTGCGCGCCACCGCCGGCTGCCGCGCGCCATCGGTGAAAAACACGTTGGGGGTCGAAAGCGAGACGACCTGTACGTCGATGCCGACGCGGTCCATCGCTTCAATGCGGAGCTCGACGTTCGTCATCGGCGGCGTGACGCCGAAAAACCGTGCGCCGCGATGCGTAATGATGGTCTGGCCGGTGGGGCTCTTGCCGAAGGAAAAGTCGCCGCCCGAGTCGCGGATGCTGTCGAAAAACGCCTGGGTGTAGAAATGCGTGTGAAGATCGAGGCGGAGCCCCGGAGTGCGCCCGGAGGTCTGCGCGGCAGCGGAGTCGAGCATTCCGGCGGCGCCGAGCGATCGAATGAAGTTGCGGCGTTTCATGGATTTCAGCTATTGTACGCCCCGCCCACCCGGTTTGTTCGTAACCTTTTCCGGGTTCTTCAGTATCACGTGCATGGGAAATTGGCGCGGCTCTGTTCGATATGCCCTGAGGCAGTTCCGGCGGTCGCCGGTATTTACGGCGGCAGCGACCCTGACGCTGGCATTGGGAATTGGCGGCACGACCGCGATATTCACGCTGATCCACGCCATCATGCTGCGCTCGCTGCCGGTGGCCGACCCGGCGCTGCTCTATCGCATCGGCGACGGCGACAATTGCTGCGTCATGGGCGGCCCGCAGGACCGCTGGGGCTTCTACTCCTATGCCCTCTTCGAGCGCCTGAAAGCGGCCACGCCCGAATTCGATGAACTCGCCGCCTTCCAGGCCGGCGGATGGCGCTCGAGCGTGCGGCGGGAGGGCAGCCCGGCGCTCGCCAAATCGCTGCGCACGGAGTACGTGACGGGCAATTATTTCTCGACCCTCGGCGTGGCGCCGTTCGGCGGGCGCTTGTTCACCGCCGCCGATGACCGGCCCTCGGCCGCCCCGGTCATTGTTTTGAGCCATCACATCTGGCAGTTGGAGTATGGAGCCGATCCTGCCGTGGTGGGCTCGACGTTACTCATCGCGGGGCATCCGTTCCAGGTGATCGGCGTCACGCCGCCGGGTTTCTTCGGCGAGACATTGCGCGGCGACCCGCCCGACATCTGGATTCCGCTGCAGCAGGAGCCCGTGATCGCTGGCGACCGCAGTCTTCTGCGCCAGTCCGCGGCCGCGTGGCTGCGCGTCATCGGCCGGTTGCACGCCGGCGCCTCCATAGCCGGGATCGGGCCGCGACTGACGGGCGTCCTGCGGCAATGGATGCAAAACGAGGCCGGCTATCCATCCAATTGGATGCCCGAAGTGATCCGCTCGCTGCCCAAGCAGGTCATCAACGTGGTTCCGGCCGGCGCCGGCGTCGCGACCATGAAGGAGGAGTACGGCCGCAGCCTCCGGATTCTGCTGGCCGTTTGCGCCATGGTGCTGCTGATTGCCTGCGCGAACGTGGCCAATCTGCTGCTCGCGCGCGGCATGTCCCGCCGCGCCCAGACCGCTCTGCGGCTGGCCGTGGGAGCCGGCGCCCGCGAGGTCATCGGCCAGGCGCTGGTGGAGGCGACTCTGCTGGCCCTGGCGGGCGGTATCGCGGGTCTTGGCGTCGCGGTTGCCGCCGGCCGGCTCCTGCTGTCATTGGCGTTCCGCGGCTCGCACTTCGTCCCGATCAGCACTCTGCCTTCGCCCATGGTTCTCGCGTTCGCCTTTGCCGTCGCCTTGCTCACGGGCATCATTTTTGGAGCGGCTCCGGCCTGGTTCGCCGCCCGCACCAGCCCGCTCGAAGCGCTGCGCGGCGTGGGCCGAAGCACGGCCGATCATTCGTCCGTTGCGCGCAAAGCGCTGCTGATCGTTCAGGCGGCCATCTCCGTGGTGCTGATCGCCGGCGCCACTATGCTCGCCCGCAGCCTCGACCGGCTGGAGCACCAGAATCTCGGGTACCGCACCGACGGCCGCGTCATCGTCTCTTTGAATGTGCCCGCAACCGGCTACGGGCAGCCGCAGTTGGCCGCGCTCTACCGGCGGCTGGAAGACGGATTGCGCCGCATCCCGGGCGTCACCGCAGCCGGGCTCGCCCTCTACAATCCGCTGACGGACAACTGGGGAGAGATGATTATGGTCGCCGGCCATCCGCCCGCGGGATTCAACGGAAATTCCGGCGCCTCCTGGGACCGCGTCAGCCCGGAATATCTTCAGGAACTCGGCGTCGGGCTGGTTCGCGGGCGCTACTTCACCCGCGCCGACGACGAGAACACCGAGCCCGTGGCGATCATTAACGAGACGTTCGCAAAGCGCTTCTTCCGCAGCGGCGAGGACCCGCTCGGACAGCACTTCGGCATCGATGTGCCGGAGAATGCGGGGATGTACCGCATCGTCGGCATCGTGCGGGACGCCAAGTTCGCGGGATTCGCGCTGCGCGACCCGGCGCGCCCGATGTTCTACGTTCCGCTGGCGCAGTGGGCGCCGTACAAGGACCATGATTTCCAGACGCTGGAACTCCGGTCGCACGTCATCGGCGGGATGCTGCTGGTGAGCAGTCTTCCCCCGGGCACGCTCGAGCCCGCGCTCAGCCGCATTCTGTCCGAGGCCGATCCCAACCTGGCAATCGTCAGCATCCGGACCCTGGGCCAGCAGCTCGACCGAATGTTCGACCAGGAACGCGCGGTGGCCAGCCTCGCCGGGCTGTTCGGCGCGGTGGCGCTGCTGCTGGCCGCGGTCGGGCTCTATGGCGTTACGGCCTACACGGTCGCGCAGCGTACGAACGAAATCGGCATCCGCATGGCTTTGGGGGCCGACCGTCTCCAGGTGGTCCGGCAGGTGCTTCGCGGCGCCCTGACCCATGTGGCGGCCGGACTGGCGCTCGGGCTGCCGTTGGCGGTCGGCGCTGCGCGGCTGATTGCGTCGCAGTTATACGACGTTCCCTTCTGGGATCCGATCGGGCTTGGCGTCGCGGCCGGGGCGCTTGCGATTTGCGCGCTGGCCGCGGCGATGATTCCCGCGACTGTGGCGGCTTCGATCTCGCCGAACATCGCCCTGCGGGAGCATATTCTCATCGAAGGATGAGCCTGAACCGAAGGCAGGTGGCCGGCAGCGGGAAGCTCCTTTCGGTTTTGGTTTTTGGTTTTGGATTTTGAGAGGGAGGACCAGCTGTCGGCGCGGTGGGAATGTGGGAATCGCGA
>DATGMB010000107.1:0-7612 GCA_035293845.1 Bryobacteraceae bacterium | reverse complement strand
CCTGCAGAACATGTGGCAGCAGGCCGCCAACGATTTCCGCGAAGCCCTGAACGGCGACCAGGTGCCGCAGTGGACGGTGGTGTGGTCGCACATCAACCTGGGCAAAATCTTCGACGTAACCGGCCAGCGGGACCGCGCCGTGAACGAATACAACCAGGCCATCCGCACCAAGGACGACACGCAGGGCGCGCAGGAGGAAGCGGCGAAATATTTGAAAACGCCGTACCAGCGCGAGAAGCGCACTGAGCAGTAGCGCGCGCGGGCAGCCAGGCGCGGTGCTCGTGCGGAGCTGCTTGGAAAGCCGCTGACGCGAGCTCCGCTGTCGGGAGCTACCGGGCGCATTCGGGACGCTGTCTCCAGGTTGGCCACTGCCAATCCCGTTGCGGAGAGTGTGGCGGATCTGGTCCGCCGCCGCGCGGAACGGGCATCGGCTGAGTTTCGGAGCCGCTGAGGGAGGGGCGCTGGCGTCATCTGGACACCTGCCAGTGTCAGACGCTCCTGCAAGCCGGGCCGACGCGCCCAGCGAATCCGATTCGGGACGAACCCGCGAAATCCGAGCCGCACCATGACGGCGATGGCGTCGTAGCACTTCCGGGTCCGGCGTTTGCCCTTCGAGGCAGGAAAGGCAGGGGGAAACCGGCTGCGAAACCGCGGCGTCACGGACGCTCATCGGGCCCAAAACTCGGACCAGCATACGCCTGTCGTTGCCACGGCCAGCGGCCGGGTGGAATAAAATATGCCACCTGCCGCTGTAACATGCTGATTTTACGAAGGGCGTTTTGGGCAGGTGGCATATTTTGTGCCACCTGCCCCTGCAAGTCCGGGGCGTGCCCTGCGCGAGCGACCAATTCACCCGCGGCTCGAAAGTGAAAGCCGAAACGCCCACGAACCGGCCGTGGCGCAGGCCGCGAAAGCCGTGGATCCCGCTAGCACAAGGCGGCCATCAGGGCGCCGCGCGCGGTCGAGTTCAGTGGGTCGGCCGAGACCCGGATCTCCGAAAGCTTCACCGGCAGTTCATTGGCCTTGAGTGCGCTCTGGAACCGTTCGAGGAAGCCTTTGGGCATGCTGGTGCCGCCGCTCAGAACCAGCGGGATCGAGCGTTCGAGCTTCGGCAGCCGCTGCGCCGACGAGATATGGGTGCGGAGCGCTTCCACCAGATTGCCGATCATTTCCTGGTAATAGACGGTCAGCGCGTTCTGCACGCGGTCGGCGGTGAAGCCGTTCAGGACGAAGGACTGCTCCTTGCGGATGCGCGTGCGCGTGGCGAGGTCGCCGGTCACCAGCGCCGCCTGCTGGTCGATGAAGTCGCCGGCTTTGGGCACGCTGAAGCTCAGCACCGGCACGGAAAGCACCGCCAGGCAGACGTTGCACAGCCCGCTGCCGCAGGAGATCCCGATGCCGGTGAAGTTCGAATCCCCCAATTCTCCGAAGACCACCGCCAGGCCCTCGCCGATCGGCTTCGCGTCGTACCCGAGCTCCTTGAGGATCTGCGAGATCGAAGCCTCGTGGAACGCAATGCCGGACTCCTCGCCGGGGAGCGGCGCGGGCACGCTGAAGAACGCCTTCTGGTTCTCTCCCGCCGCCTTGCCCGCCAGCCGCTGGATGATGCTGCGCATCACCGCCAGACTGTGCGGCTCCTGCGGGTTGAGCACGCCGCTCTTCATGGGGCGGCGCAATTCCGTGTGAAACACCTCGGCGAACCGCTGCGCGTCGTTGCCCATGACTACGATTTCGGAGCCGCGCACCTCGTGAAAGACGCTTTCGCGCTGCAGCAGGCTTTCGGTCAGTTTGGAATACGGCAGCGCGAGAAAGGCATTTAGCTCCGATTCAAACGCATAGCGCTTGTCGGTGCTCCGCGCGATCACGATCCGGCTCGTTCCGATATCCAGCCCAATCGGCTGGGTGTACTCCTGTTCGGTTGCGTTCATCTGGTTCCTCTCCTTTTCGATTTCTGTGAATCCACCGGGCAGGTCCGGGACTTGCCCTACCGGCGCGCCACGCAGGCGCGCTCCAACACCGCCGCCAGTCCACTGTCCCTTACTGTCGCTTCCGGCACGCACATCGCCGCGGCGTCGGCGATCTGCTGGGACTGCTGATTCTTCCTCCGCTGCCAGGCCCGGAGTTCATCCTGCTGGCGCGCCACGAAATCGAGGTTGGCCTGCATGCGGGCCATGTAGTCCGCGGTGACGCGCTCCATTTCGGCCTGTAGCTTGCGGTTTTCCTCCAGCTTTTCCGCTTCGACCCGGCGCAGCTTTTCCTGCTGCCGCTCTTCGTATTCCTTGAGCGCGCGCTGGCGCACGACGGCATCCTGCAGCAGATCCTCGACCTCGGCCCCCACCGCTTCGAGCGCCATCATCAGCGCGGGACGGCGGGCTTCTGGCGTCAGCGCCGCCACATGCGGGCTGTTCAACATTCCAATCACCCGCATGATCCCGTACGGGAGCTGCGGCGGCTTCACGGTCGCGTTCCGGTAGATCAGTTCGAACTCGTCGGGTTCGTCGGCGGCCGCGGGCGGTTCCGGCGGGACGGCGCTTACCACTTCTTCGACGATAGCCGCCTGATCCGCGGCGCCATTGCGGTGCGGTTCCGTGCGGGTAGCACCGTTGCCATTCAATTCAAACCAGCGTTTCAGCATCTCGACTCCAGATCAGGAATTTCGTTCCCGAAACCAGTTGATCGGCGCTACGGTACTCCCGCTTTAGAGGTAAGCAGGAAAAATCTGCGGATTTAAGTAGGCGCCGCGGCGGAACCGGCAGGCGCGCGGGAGGAGTTGGGGATGGCGAGCGAGGCGGGGCGAAGCGAGACGCGGCGGATTGGGCGCACGCACGCGGCCGGTGGGCTGCTCGCAGCGGAGGTGACGTTGAGGACGGATAGCGCGGCACCGGCGGCTGTAAGAGTGCACCGGCCGGATGGTTCACTGGCCGCCCGGGGTCAAGGACAAGCCGGACCGGAGGTCTGAAGATTTCCGCCGTTTCCGCCGATGCTTTCAGCAGCATGCGAATCGGTCATCACGGTCATCGTGCGCCGCAGTTCCGGGTGTGGACGGAGAACGTGGCCGGCAACATCGGCGATCCGGTACGGCGCTTGCGTTTTCTGCGCGCCGTGGCAGCGGTTCCGGAGGGGCGCAGGACCCGCCGCAGGCGGCTCGGCAGCATCGCGATCCTTCTGGCCGTGGCTTTGGCGGCGGCATTTGCGCTTAAGCGCGCGTCTGCGCGCCCGCCGGCGCCAGCGGCCCCTTCGTCTTCATTACACCGGACCGCGCCCGCGCCGTCGCCGCCCGCGAGCGAAATCTGGCAGGTCGAGAGCCGCGGAGACTCCGAGGTTTATAGCAACGGGCTGCGCATCGACAACCGTTACGCAGTCGCGTCGCACCCCCGCTCGTATCTGGCGTTCCCGGCGTCCGGCGGCGGCCCGCCGGTACGGCAAACGCGGCTGGCCGGCGTCGTCTTTCATAGCACCGAAAGCCGGCAGCTCCCGTTCGAGGCGGGGCACAATGAAGCGCTCAAACGTGTCGGCGAATCGCTGCTCGACTATCTCCGGCGCCGGCGCTCCTACCATTTCCTGATCGATCGCTTCGGCCGCGTCTACCGGATCGTGGCGGAAACCGACGCCGCGGACCATGCCGGCTACTCGGTCTGGGGCGATGACCGGTGGATCTACGTGAATCTGAACCAGAGCTTTCTGGGCGTCGCCTTCGAATCGAGCAGCCGGCTGGCGGCGGATGAGCCGGCGATCACTCCCGCGCAGACCCGTTCCGCCGTAATGCTGGCCGAGCTGCTCCGCGCCCGCTACGCCATTCCGCCGTCGAATTGGGTGACGCACGCGCAGGTTTCGGTCAATCCTTCCAACATGCGGATCGGCTGGCATGTGGACTGGGCCTCCGGCTTTCCCTTCGAGCAGATCGGCCTTCCGTTGAATTACGCGGAGCCGCCGCCGGCGATCTGGGCGTTCGGCTTTGCGGCAGACCCCACGTACTCGGCCGCTGCCGCGCCTGCCCTGCGGTCCGCCGTCGAGAACGCCGATGCGCTCCTTGCCCGCCGGGCTGCGGCGGACTCCCTGCGTCCGGCGGTGTACCGCAAGCGGCTGCAAGAGCAATACCGGCGGGATCTCGATGCCGTGCGGCGGTTCAGCTCAGAGCCGCGGGATTAGAGCGAACCCATTCTGCCGTTGCGGAAATCATCGACCGCCTGCAAAACCTCTTCCCGCGTGTTCATGACAAAGGGTCCGTAGCGCGCCACGGGCTCGCCGATGGGCTCGCCTGCGATCAGCAGGAATGCGAGCGGCGCGGCGCCGGTGTTCTTCACCCGCACGGTCTCGCCGGCGCGGTCGAAGAGCGCGACCTCATTGATCTTTGCGGATTTGCCGCCGAACACCCCTTCGCCCTCGATGACGAAGGCGAAGGCGTTCTCACTTCCGGGCACGGTCTGGGTGAATTCGGCGCCCGGCTCTACGGTTACGTGAAGGTAAAGAATCGGGATGCGGGTCTCGATCACCCCTTTGATGCCCATGGCTTCGCCCGCGATCACGCGGGCCCGTACGCGGCCGTCGGCGCTCGCTGCGGCTGGGATCCGCTCCGCCGCCGTGTCCTGGTATCGCGGCGCGATCATCTTGTCGCGGCGCGGCAGGTTCACCCAGAGCTGGAAACCGTGCAGCCGTCCGCCGGCCTGCGCGAATTCGCGTCCCGGCATCTCGGAATGCACCAGGCCCGAGCCCGCGGTCATCCATTGGACGTCGCCCGGCCGCAGCAGCCCCCGGTTGCCCCACGAATCGCGGTGCTCCATTTCGCCGCTCAGCAGGTACGTCACCGTCTCGAAGCCGCGGTGCGGATGCGGCGGGAAGCCCCGTTTGTCGCCAGGCGCAAAATCCATGGGGCCCATCTGGTCCAGCAGCAGGAACGGATCGAGCTCCGCCAGTTCCGGACCTGGAAACGCCCGCCGCAAATCCACGCCGTCACCGTCGGTGGTCCGCGGCGCGGTAAAAACTCGGGTTACCCCTCGTTCGTTGCCCGTCATATTATCTTGACCTCAAGATAATTGATGCTAGACTACGAAAAAGGATTCCGAGCGAGCACCATGGCTGAAGAGACCGGCGTCCACCTCTGGCTGATCCTGATGAAAGCGCATGAGGCTCTCCGCCGCCACGCCGAAGCTCACATCCATTCCCTGGGAATAGGCTTCTCAGAGTTCCAGGTCCTCGAAGTCCTTCTGCACAAGGGGCCAACCCCGGTCAACGAAATCGGCCGCCGCGTCCGCCTCACCAGCGGCTCTATTACGAGTGCCGTCGATCGCCTGGAGCAAAAGGGTCTCGTCGAACGGCGTACCGATACGCACGACCGCCGCACACGGGTGGTACACCTCACCGCCGCCGGCCGCAAGCTGATTGGCTGCGCCTTCGCCGATCACGCTGCCGCGATGGAACGCGCGGCGGCGGGCCTCACGGCGGAGGAGCGGGCTCAGGCCGCCGCCCTGCTGAAGAAACTGGGGCGCCACGCCGCCGGCCTGATTCCGCCTTCGGACCGCGTGCGACACTGACAATAGCGCTCGTTTTCCATGCTTTCCGCGCGCCATACCGGAACTTTTGCCATCAATAGCCGGCTGATTCTGACCGCCGGATTTGGCGGCCTTTTGCTCCTGATGGCGTTTTCCGCCATCGACGGCATGCGCGCGCTGCACCAGATCCAGGCTTCCAATGACACCATCCGCGAGCAATTCCTGCGCCGCACGCGCGTGCTCGAGCGCATCCGCGCGGATGTTTATGTCTCGGGGACGTACGTCCGCGATTACCTGCTCGAGCCGGAGAGCGGCAAAGCAGAAGGCCACCGTTACAGCCTGCTCGAAACCCGGCGCGATATGGATGCTGCCCTCGCCGAGTACCGCACCCTCATCAACGACCAGGAGACGGCGCCGTTTCAGGGCCTCGAAGGCCAGTTGGCCGACTATTGGAAGGTGCTCGAGCCCGTCTTCCGCTGGACGCCCGAGCAGCGGCGCCGCGCTGGGTATGTGTTTCTGCGGGACGAAGTGTTTCCGCGCCGGCAATCCATGCTGGGAATCGCCAGCCGGATTGCCGCGCTCAACGAGGCGCAGCTAAACGCGGGCCGCGCCACCGTCGAAGAGACTTTCCGGCGGTCGCGCGGGCGGCAGGGCCTCACCATCGCTTTCACCATTCCGCTGGGCCTGCTGCTGGCGACGTTCGCCATGCGCAAGATCCTCGGGCTCGAAGCTACGGCGACGCGCCACTACGAGGAGATCGCGCGCGCCCGGGCGGAGCTCCAGCAGCTTTCGGCGCGGCTCGTCGCGGCGCAGGAGGACGAGCGCCGCTCGATTTCGCGCGAACTGCACGACGAGGTCGGGCAGTCCCTCAGCGGGGTCCTGGTGGAGATGGCCAATCTTTCGACATCGATCCGCACACGGGATCTCGACGGCCTCTCCGCCAAGGCCGCCGAAGTGAAGAAGCTGGTCGAGGATTCCATCCGCGTGGTCAGGAACATGGCGCTGCTGCTGCGGCCGTCGATGCTCGACGATCTCGGGCTCGTGCCGGCTGTCGAATGGCAGGCCCGCGAAGTCTCCAAACGGACGGGGATCTGGGTGGAGGTCACGGCGGACCAGGCCGGCGACGATCTGCCGGAAGAGCACAAGACGTGCATCTACCGCGTGGTGCAGGAGGCGTTGCACAATATCGTGCAGCACGCCGGCGCGCGGCGTGTCACGGTGGCGATCCGGCAGGTGGAGGGACGGCTGGCCCTGGCGATTGAAGACGACGGGCGCGGCTTCGACCCGCGGCGGCAGAAGGGCATGGGGCTGCTGGGTATCGAGGAGCGCGTGCGCCATCTCGGAGGCGTTTTCGAGGTCCACTCCAGCCCGGGAGCGGGCGCCGTTCTGCACGTCTCACTGCCGCTGCCGGCGGGGGCCGCCGGAGATGCCCGGTCCGCCCTGCGGCCGCCATCCGAAACCATCAGTCAGCCGACCGCATGAAGCCGATCCGTATTTTGCTTGCCGACGACCACACCGTAGTTCGCAAGGGCTTGCGGCTCCTGCTCGAAAGCCATCCCGGTTTTACCGTGGTCGCCGACGCCGCCAACGGGCGGGAAGCGGTGGCCATGGCGGAGGAATACAAGCCGGACGTGATCGTGATGGATGTCGCAATGCCGATTCTCAACGGCATCGAGGCCGCCCGGCAGATCCTCGCCCGCGCGCCGCAGGTCTCGGTGGTTTTTCTCAGCATGCACGCGGACGAAAGCTACGTTCTGCGCGCGCTCAAGGCGGGCGCCCGCGCCTACCTGCTCAAGGATTCGGCCGAGCAGGACCTGATCCATGCCGTGGAGGCCGTCGGGGGAGGGAAAGCGTTCTTCAGCCCCGCTATCAGCCGCATGCTAATGGAGGATTACATGCGACAGATGCGGGAGCGCCAAGTGGATGACAGTTACGATCTGCTGACCACGCGGGAGCGCGAAATCCTGCAGCTCTTTGCCGAAGGCAGGAGCAACAAGGATGTCGCCAACCTGCTGAACCTGAGCCTGTACACGGTCGAGACGCATCGCAGCAATATTTTCCAGAAATTGAACCTGCACAGCACGGCGGAGCTGATTCTGTACGCGATCCGGAAAGGCGTGATC
>DATGMB010000106.1:0-3302 GCA_035293845.1 Bryobacteraceae bacterium | reverse complement strand
CCCGTGCGCGACTCCATTGACCATGCAGCCGCACATGCCGCAAATGCCCTCGCGGCAATCGTGGTCGAACGCCACCGGGTCTTCGCCCCTGGCGATCAGGTCCTCGTTGAGCACGTCGAGCATTTCGAGAAACGACATGTGCTCATTGACATTGGGGACCTCGTACCGCACCATGCGGCCGCGAGCCTCGGGGTTCGCCTGCCGCCAGATGTGGAGAATGATTCGCATTACTTATAGCTCCGTTGCGCCGGATGCACGTACTCGAAATTCAATGGCTCCTTGTACAGCTCGGGGCGGTTGCCCACTCCGCGGAAGCCCCACGCCGCCACGTACGCGTAATCGTTGTCGTTGCGCAGTGCTTCGCCATCCGGCGTCTGATACTCTTCGCGGAAGTGGCCGCCGCAGGATTCGTTCCGCTCGAGCGCATCCAGGCACATCAGCTCGCTCAGCTCGAAGAAATCCGCCACCCGCCCGGCCTTTTCGAGCGACTGGTTCAGCTCCTCGCCCGAGCCGAGCACGCGCACCTCGCGCCAGAACTGCTCGCGCAGCTCGGGAATCCGGCCCAGCGCGTATTTCAGCCCTTCCGCCGTGCGGCTCATTCCGCAGTAGTCCCACATCAGCTTGCCCAGCTCGCGGTGGAACGAATCGACCGAGCGCGTTCCCTTGATCTCCAGCAGCCGCCTGGTCACGCAGGTGACGTTGGACTCCGCTTCCCGCACGGCGGCGTGCCCGGTATCGACCTTCTCGAGCTTCTGCGACGCCAGGTAATCGTTGATGGTGTTGGGCAGGACGAAGTACCCGTCCGCCAGGCCCTGCATCAGCGCGCTGGCGCCCAGGCGGTTGGCGCCGTGGTCGGAGAAATTGGCCTCGCCGATCACGTAGAGCCCCGGAATGGTCGACATCAGGTTGTAGTCCACCCAGAGCCCGCCCATGGTGTAGTGGATGGCCGGGTAAATCCGCATCGGCACCTGGTAGGGGTCTTCGCCGGTGATGCGCTCGTACATATCGAACAGGTTTCCGTAGCGCTCCTGAATGACGCGGCGGCCGAGGCGCGCGATGGCATCGCGGAAGTCCAGGTAGACGGCGAGGCCGGTTTCGCCCACGCCGCGGCCTTCATCGCAAACGAATTTGGCGTTGCGGCTGGCGACGTCACGGGGCACCAGGTTGCCGAAGCTCGGGTAGCGGCGCTCGAGGTAATAATCGCGCTCGTTTTCGGGGATCTGGTTCGGCGCCCGCTTGTCGCCGGCCTTGAGCGGCACCCACACGCGGCCGTCATTGCGCAGCGATTCCGACATGAGGGTCAGCTTCGACTGGTAATCGCCCGAAACGGGGATGCACGTGGGATGGATCTGGGTGTAGCAGGGATTGGCGAACAGCGCGCCGCGCTTGTGCGCCCGCCAGATGGCGGTGGCGTTCGACCCCTTGGCATTGGTCGAGAGGTAATAGACGTTGCCGTAGCCGCCGGTTCCCAGCACGACGGCGTCCGCCAGGTAGCTCGCGACCTTGCCGGTGATCAGGTCCCGCGTGACGATGCCGCGCGCGCGGCCATCGATGACGATGAGGTCCAGCATCTCGGTGCGCGGGAACATCTTCACCTGCCCGGCGCCGATCTGCCGTTCGAGAGCCTGGTAGGCGCCCAGCAGGAGCTGCTGCCCCGTCTGCCCGCGCGCGTAGAAGGTGCGGGAAACCTGCGCTCCGCCGAAGGAGCGGTTATCGAGGTAGCCCGAATATTCGCGCGCGAACGGCACGCCCTGCGCCACGCACTGATCGATGATGTTGAGGCTGATCTGCGCCAGCCGGTAGACATTGGATTCCCGCGCCCGGAAATCGCCGCCCTTCACGGTGTCGTAGAAGAGGCGGTAGACGCTGTCGCCGTCGTTGTGGTAGTTCTTGGCGGCGTTGATGCCGCCCTGCGCCGCGATGGAGTGCGCGCGCCGCGGCGAATCCTGGAAGCAGAAGCTCAGGACGTTGTACCCCAGCTCGGCCAGCGTGGCAGCCGCCGAGCCGCCGGCCAGACCCGTGCCGACGACGATAATCGTGTGCTTCCGCTTGTTCGCCGGGTTCACCAGCTTCAGGTTGAACCGGTGCCGGTCCCATCGCGTTTCGATCGGGCCGCCCGGGGCTTTCGAATCGAGTTCCATACGGATTCCTATTCGGGCCGGACTTCCCACGGGATGCAACCCGCAGGAGCGCGCGCGGCCCCCTGCAATTATTGCGACAACACGCCGGTCAGGACCGCGACCGGGATCGAAATGTACCCGACGGCGAGCGCAATGGCGACGATCGCCGCGCCTCTCTTGATGCCCGGCGTGTACTTCGGATGGCTGATGCCCAAAGATTGAAACATGCTCCAGATGCCGTGGTACAGGTGCGTGCACAACAGAACCAGCGCCAGAATGTAAAATCCCGACACCCAGGGATTCTGGAAGCCGTGGATCACGTTGGCCCGCGCGTCGGGCTGGTTGGGGCCGATCTCATTGGCCGGCAGCCCGGGGATCGAACCGGTGGTGAGCTGCAGGATGTGGAAGACCACGAAGGCCGCGATGATGATCCCGCTCCAGATCATGGTGCGGGCCGCGTATGCCGAAGGGACGTCCGCCTTCTTGTAATAGGAGACGGGCCGCGCCGCCCGGTTCTGGAGCGTGAGCTGCACCGCCGAGACGATGTGCAGCACCACGCAGGCGATGAGGATCGCGCGGGCCGTCCAAAGCGGGCCGGCGAAGGTCGGGCTGTGCAGCATGGCGGCGTAGCGGTTGATCTGCTGCGGATCCGAGGCGAAGATTTGCAGGTTGCCGGCCAGGTGCGCGATCACATAGATGAAGAGCACCACCCCGGTGACCGCCATGACGGCCTTTTTTCCGATGGGAGCGTCGTAAAATCGCACGGCGCGATGGATAGGACGGACGGCAATTGAGCTCATGCGGGAATCCTGATCGAAGTGGGGGCGAACGGCGTTCGCAGTGCAAAAAACAGGGCTAAAGCTCTCAAACTTCCAGTATAAACAGTTCGGGAGCGGGCAGGGCATGGGCGTGACCAGGCAGGGATCGGGTGCGGGCTGCGCGGCGGGTGCGGGTTGGGCGGTACTGGTGTCCGGAATTTCTGCTTGTGAGGCCTTTATTTCCTTTTCGGCCCCGCTTTTCGGGGCCGGGATGTAGGAGATCTCCTGTCCAGCAGGCTGACGAACGTTGCACGACGTGGGTCCGAACTTAGGTTGCCCTGGCCATTGGGCATCGGACGTCGCTCCGGTACGGGCTGCATCTCGCCTAACGAGCAGCTCCTTTTCGGTTATGACAGTAGCACGC